>NZ_JBEZMS010000002.1:0-347132 GCF_040652815.1 Micromonospora sp. NPDC048169 | reverse complement strand
ACCGCACACCTCACGGCGGCGTCCCACCGGAGGTGAGCGAGCGACCACATACCGTCGAGTAGGTAAACGCCCGCCGCGACGGGGTTCAGCGGTGCTGGTTCGGGTCCTCGCGGTCGAACCGCTGGGTGCGCTCGTCGTCGGCGCCCGGCGACGGCGCGCCCGGCTCGGCGGACTGGCGCGGGATCGCCTGCGTCGGGTCGGCCGACGGCGGCTGCCCGAACGGCGGCGCGGACTGCGGCGAGCCGTACTGCGGACCGGCGTACGGGACACCTGACTGCGGGTCGGCGGCCGGCGGACCGGACTGCGGCGCGTGCGGCGGCGCGGTGTTGAACGGCGGCGCCGTCTGCGGCTGGCCGTACGGGCCGGGCTGCTGCGGCCAGCCGGGCTGGGGCGAGCCGGCCTGCGGGTAGCCCGGGCCGGGCTGCTGCGGGTAGCCGCCCGGGCCGGGGTAGCCACCGGGCTGACCCGGCTGCTGCGGCCAGCCGGGCTGGGCCTGGCCGTACACGCCGGGCTGCGCCTTCGGCTTCGGCACGTAGTAGAGCGCGCGCCAGATCTTGAACACCACGAACGCGGCGACCGCGAAGATCGCCAGCCAGGCCGCGCGGGTCAGCAGGCCGAGGAACGCGTCGAGCACCTCACCGTCGGCGAGCCGGCCGACCAGCCAGATCAGGAACGTCAGCGCGCCGAACACGGCGGACACGGCGTACTCGACCAGCGCCACCTGCGTGATCATCCTGGCCTTCGGCACGACCGGGAGGACGACTGTGGAGATCAGGACGGCGAGCACCGGCAGGACCGTCGACTCCAGGCCGATGAAGGTGAAGTACGTGCTCCCGGCCCGGCCGCTGAACGTGCTGTAGTCGTCGACCGGCACGAGCAGGCGCAGCAGGCCGACGAAGAGAAGCACGGCGTTGGCGCCGAGAAGGACGAGCGCGGCCAGTTCGCGCAACGGTTTGATCAACTGGCTGGCCTGCGCGGCGTCGCCGGACGCGGGCTCGGCGGGGCTGGTCACGGACTCCCCCAGGGGACGAAAGCGGACAGTTGCCGAAGTGAGCGTAGTCTCTCCGGCCACCGGACGATCGACGGCGGCGCGTGCGGAAGGATGGACGCCATGCGCATCGTGGTACTGACCGGCGGCATCGGGGGCGCCCGTTTCCTGCTCGGCGTTCGGGCGTACGCCCGCGAGGTGGGCGCCGAGGTGACCGCCGTGGTGAACGTCGGCGACGATCTGCTGCTGCACGGGCTGAAGGTCTGCCCCGACCTGGACAGCGTGCTCTACACGCTCGGCGGCGGCGCCGACCCGGAGCGGGGCTGGGGCCGGGCGGGCGAGACCTGGACGGTGAAGAACGAGCTGGCCGCGTACGGCGCGGAGCCGAGCTGGTTCGGTCTCGGCGACAAGGACATCGCCACCCACCTCGTGCGCACCACGATGCTCAACGCCGGCTACCCGCTGTCCCAGGTGACCGAGGCGCTGGCGGCCCGCTGGCAACCGGGCGTACGGCTGCTGCCGGCCACCGACGACCGCCTGGAGACCCACGCCGTCGTCTCCGACGAGCAGGGCCGGCGGGCGATCCACTTCCAGGAGTGGTGGGTGCGGTACCGGGCCGACGTACCCACCGACCGGTTCGTCTTCGTCGGCGCCGACGCGGCGAAGCCCGCGCCCGGCGTGGTCGAGGCGGTCGCCGCCGCGGACGTGGTGCTGATCGCGCCCAGCAACCCGGTGGTGAGCATCGCCCCGGTGCTGGCGGTGCCCGGCCTGCGCGACGCGGTGGCCGGCGGCCCGGCCCCGGTGATCGGGGTGTCGCCGATCATCGGCGGCGCGCCGGTACGCGGCATGGCCGACCGCTGCCTCGCCGTGCTCGGCGTGGAGTGCGGCGCGGCCGGCGTGGGCGGCCTCTACGGCGCCCGGTCGGCGGGCGGGCTGCTCGACGGCTGGCTGGTCGCCCCGGAGGACGAGGGCACCGTGGTGCCGGGCGTGACGGTCCGCGCGGCGCCGCTGTGGATGACCGACGAGGCGGCGACCGCCGCGATGGTGCGCGCCGCGCTGGAGCTGATGTGAGGCTGGAGATCCTGCCGGTGCCGGGCATCGGCGACGTGACCGAGGGCGACGACCTGGCGGCGCTGATCACCGGCGCGGCGCCCTGGCTGCGCGACCACGACGTGCTGGTGGTCACCAGCAAGATCGTGTCGAAGGCGGAGGGCCGGCTGGTCGACGTGCCGGCCGACGGCCCGGAACGGCTCGCCGAGCGGGACCGCATCCTGGCCGCCGAGACCGCCCGGGTGGTGGCGACCCGGGGCGCGACCCGGATCGTGCAGACCCACCACGGCTTCGTGATGGCCTCGGCCGGCATCGACGCCTCGAACGTGGACAAGACCCGGCTGGTGCTGCTGCCTGTCGACCCGGAC
Organism: Micromonospora sp. NPDC048169; assembly: GCF_040652815.1. Classification (NCBI taxonomy): domain Bacteria; kingdom Bacillati; phylum Actinomycetota; class Actinomycetes; order Micromonosporales; family Micromonosporaceae; genus Micromonospora; species Micromonospora sp. NPDC048169. The sequence continues at coordinate 344,726 of NZ_JBEZMS010000002.1, read as the reverse complement.
GCGTCCGCCCGGGCGCTGCGCGACGCGCTGCGGGACAGGCACGGCCTCGACGTGGCGGTGATCGTCAGCGACACCATGGGCCGGCCGTGGCGCAACGGGCTCACCGACGTGGCGCTCGGCGTGGCCGGCATGCCGGCGATCCGCGACCACCGGGGCGAGGTCGACCCGTACGGCAACGAGCTGTTCGTCACCCAGATGGCCGTGGTCGACGAACTGGCCGGCGCCGGCGAGCTGATCAAGGGCAAGTGCGACCAGGTCCCGGTCGCTGTGGTGCGGGGCTACCTCACCGCGACGCGGGACGACGACGAGGGCGCACGCACGCTCGTCCGCGACGCCTCGATGGACCTGTTCTCGCTCGGCACCGCCGAGGCGCGCGCCGCCGGTCTGCGGGCGGCGGCGACACTCGCCGACCGGGTCGGTGCCGAACCCGCGGGCGCGGACGCGGTGCGGCGGGCGATCGACGCGGTGGCCGACGTGGTCGCGCCGGGCACTGTGTTCACCCACGTCACCGACGACGAGGTACGCGACGGGCTCGCCGCCACGGTGCCCGGCTGGCCCGCCTCGGCCACCGGCCTGCTGCTCGGCGCGGCGCCCACCCCTGTCGGCCGGGCGGACCTGGTCCGGTTCGGCGCGGACCTGCAACGCCTGCGCGCCGCGCTGGCCGCCGAGGGGATCGACTCGACGTTGCTTCCGCCCCCGTCCGGCAGCACCGCGAGCGCCACGCTGGCGCTCTGACTCCGGCGGGCGCGCTCAGGCGTCCAGGACTGCTCGGCCCAGCGGGGTCAGCGTGTGCAGGACGGTGTTGCGGTCGCGTCGGCTGACCAGCAGCCCCGCGTTGCGCAGCACCGTGGTGTGCTGGCTGGCCGCGGCGGCCGAGATGCGCAGCTTGCGTGCCATCTCGCCAGTGGTGCAGCCGCCGTCGGCGGCCTGGAGCACCCGGGAGCGGGTGCGGCCGAGCAGGGCGGCGAGCGCCTCGCCCTGCTGTGGTTCCCCGGCGACCGAGCCGGACGTCAGGCCCGCGAGCCGGTCGACCGGATAGACCAGCACCGGGGGCAGGGTCGGGTCGACGAGCGCCACCGGGGTACGCGAGCAGAAGAACGACGGCACGAGCAGCAGCCCCCGGCCGTCCAGGTGCAGTTCCCGGGTGTCCGGGTAGTCGAGCACCTCCAGCACGCCCGAATCCCAGCGCATGTTCGGCCGCAGGCTGGCCAGCAGCCCTTCGGCGCCGCCGTCGAGCATGGCGCGGGCACGCCGGGCCCGGTCCGCCTCGACCGCCGCCTGCACCCGGGACCAGTACGGCGTGACGGCCAGCGACTGGTACCGCGCCATCGCGCCGGTCAGGTGGTGCAGCGTCTCCGGCTCGCCACGGGCGAGCGCGGTGGCCGAGGACGGCAGGGCGTTCTCCCCGGCCAGCAGCGTCAGGTCGCGGCGCAGCATGTCGACGGGGGTGCCCCGGATCGCTTCCAGGCCGGCCTGGAAGCCGTCCCGGCTGGCGAACGGGGTGAGGAAGTCGGGGAAGTAGCCGCGTGGCGGATTGAGCGCCAGCAGAAGGCGGTACTGCTCGGCGTCGGTGTCGGTGCGCAGTCCGTGCGCCACTGTGCGCCGCCAGGTGGTCATCATCGGGTCACGACCGCGCCCCTGGAGCAGGTGCAGGCTGAGGACCAACTCCCACAGGGGGTCCGCGGCCGGGGCGACCCGGGTCCGCAGGACGTCCTCGCCGGAGAAAATGATCTTCAACATGGATTGCTCCCGTGCGGACGGCGGGGGTGCCAGCCACACTCCGACTGTACCCGCCGGTACTAATCTCCATCTTTAAGCGTGAGATGAAAAACCTCGACGCTGGGCGGGCCGGTTCGGCAAACTCTCTGTTGCCTGCCGACGCCGGGGAGCGACATCGATCCGGTCGCCGGCTGACGGGCGTGGCCGGGCGGCACCACGAGGGTCTGCGGCATCAGTCGCAGGGGTGCCGCCCGGCCCTCGCTCATCCGATCCAGAGCGCCACCCGATGGTCCTCGTCGGTGACGTAATAGCAGCGCCCGGCCAGCTCGGCCAGCCCCTCCACGTGATGGAACGGCGCCAGCTCCGCGACCACCTCCCCCGCCACCAGCGCGTCCCCGCCCGCGTCGTGCCGGAACCGCACGTGCCGGGAGGTCACCTCGCCGCCGTGCGGGTGGTCGTCCAGCAGCACCGAACCCTTGCCCAGCGCGTCGATCGACCCGGTCACCGCCGCGTAGCCGCCGTCGCCGGTCGGCGTGATCGCGCGGAAGCCGGCGAGCGCACCGGGCGGCGTCACACCGGTCAGCGCGTACGCCCCGAGCGCCCGCGGGTCACCCGAGTGCTCCGGGTCGTCGAACATCTCCGGTACGCCGGCCAGCTCGACGTAGACCGGCTCACCCTCGGCGGTCACCGGGAAACGCAGGCCGAGCAGCGCCGTACCGGCCGGGGTGAACGCCGCCGCCTCGACGTTGATCGGCAGGTCGTCGGCGGCGAGCCGGGTCACCCAGCTCTTGGCGCGGGCGGTGCCCCGGGCCAGTGTCTCCACGATGAACCGCTGCCGGACCCGGTCGCCCGGTGGCAGCAGCGTCAGCGGGGCGGCGGCGAGCGCGTCGTTGACCGCCCGGTGCAGCCGGAAACGGTTGCGCACCACGTGCACCGGCAGCGGCCCGGCCACGGCGTCGTCCTCCCGGAACCGGGCCACGAACGCGCGCCGGGGCCGCAGCGGGCCGCCCTTGGAGCCGAAGTGCGAGCCGAAGACGTACACCCAGCCGTCGTGGTGGGCCAGTGCCTCGCCGTCCTCGGTGCGGCCGTTCTCCCGGCCGGCGTCGGCGGCCACGTGGTGCGCCTCCCAGTGGCCGTCGTCGAGTTCCAGCAGCAGCGCCAGGCACTGTTCGACCGGCCCCTCGTCCAGCACGGTCCAGAAGCCGCGGCGCGCGCCGTGCGCCCGCAGCAGCGCGGCCGACCGCACCGGCAGGAGGTCGCTCGCCTCGTTGCCGGCCACCAGGAACTCGACGAGTCGCAGGGTCACCGCGTCAGGGTACGAAGCCGGCGCTCGTAGAGTGTCCGGGTGCCTGATCTCATCTCGTACACCGAGCTGCACGCCGACGCCGTCGCGACGCTGAGCCGCTGGACGGCGACCAGCCCCGCCGCCGACGCGGCCCGGACCCGGACCCTGGCGCTGCTGGCCGACGGGCCGGTGGCGATGAGCCGCGCGCACCGGGCCGGGCACGTCACCGCGAGCGCGCTGGTGCTCGACCCGGACGGCCGGGTGCTGCTCTGCCTGCACGGCAAGATCCGCAGGTGGATGCAGCTCGGCGGGCACTGCGAGCCCGGCGACCGGACGCTTGTGGGCGCCGCGCTGCGCGAGGCCACCGAGGAGTCCGGCATCAGCGGCCTGACCGTCGAGCCGGAGCCGATCGACGTGGACATCCATCAGGTCGCCTGTCAGGGCGGGTCGTTCCACTACGACGTCCGGTACGCCGCGCTGGCCCCGGCGGGAGCGGTCGAGCGGGTCAGCGCGGAGTCCGAGGCGCTCGGCTGGTTCCCGCCGGACCGGCTGCCCGAGCCGCTCGCCCACGCCACCGCGCAGCTCGTGCGGCCGGCCCTCGCGGTGCTGGCCCGCCACGCCGGCCGCTGAGCGGCGGCGCCCCGACGCGCCGCCGGGCGCGTTCCACTCCGGCGGCGCGTCGCGCGGCGGATCAGACCAGGCCCTCCTCGCCGCGTTCCTTCAGCTCGTCCACGATCTTCTTCACGTCCTGCGCGCGGTCGCGCGGGCAGACCAGCAGCGCGTCCGGGGTGTCCACGACGATCAGGTCGTGCACCCCGACGGTGGCCACCAGCCGGCCGGAGTGCGGCACCACGACGGTGCCTGTGGTGTCGTGCAGCAGCACGCCCGGTTTCGCGTCCCCGCCCAGCACCACGTTGCCGGCGCCGTCGGCGGGCAGCACCTCGCCGAGCGTGTGGAAGTCGCCGACGTCGTTCCAGCCGAAGTCGCCGGGCACGGTGCCGACCCGGCCGGCCGTCGCCGCGCCCTCCATCACCGCGTAGTCGACCGAGATCCGGGGCAGCGTCGGCCAGATCCGGCCGAGCACGTCGTCCTGCTCCGGCGTGCCCCAGGCCGCCGCGATGGCGGTGATCCCGGCGTGCAGCTCCGGCTGCTGGCGGGCCAGCTCGGCCAGGAAGACGTCCACCCGCCAGACGAACATGCTGGCGTTCCAGAGGTGCCGGCCGGAGCGGACGTAGACTTCCGCCACCTCGGCGGCCGGCTTCTCCTTGAACTCGTGTACCGGGCGCAGCGGGCCGTCCCCGACCGGGTCGCCGGTCTCCAGGTAGCCGTAGCCGGTCTCCGGGCGCGTCGGGGTGATGCCCACTGTCATCAGCAGCCCCTGCTCCGCGCCCCGGATGGCCTGGCGTACCACCTCGGCCAGCCGGGCCGGGTCGCCGATCAGGTGGTCGGCGGCGAACGAGCCCATCACCGCGTCCGGCGTCCGGGTGGCGATCACCGCGGCGGCCAGCGCGATCGCCGCGCAGGAGTCGCGCGGAGAGGGCTCGACCAGGATGTTCTCCTCCGGCAGGCCGGCCAGTTGCCGAGCCACCGCCGCGGCGTGCGCGGCCCCGGTGACCACGAGCGTGCGCTCCGGAGTGGTCAACGGCGACAACCGGTCGACAGTGGCCTGCAACAGCGAGGCGGGGGTGCCGGTCAGCGGGTGGAGGAATTTGGGGTGGCCGGCACGGGACAACGGCCACAACCTTGTGCCGCTGCCGCCCGCCGGGATGACGGCGTAGAACATCAGCACATCATGCCCGAAGCGGGCGAGCCGTCACGGTCGGTCGCCCGGGACTCAGGAGCGGGCCCGTCGCCAGGCCGCGATGTGCACCTCGGCGCTGGACTCCCAGGTGAACTCCTTGGCCCTGTCGAAGCCGGCCTTGGCCAGGGACAGCCGCCGCTGCTCGTCGTCCAGCAGGGCGGCCAGGTCGGTGGCGATCTGGTCCGGGTCCTCGCTGGTGTAGGCGACCGCGTCGCCGCCCACCTCGGGCAGGGACAGGCGCGGCGTGGTGAGCACCGGGGCGGCGCACGCCATCGCCTCCAGGATCGGCAGGCCGAAGCCCTCGCCGTACGAGGGGTAGGCCGCCACGAGCGCGCCGCCGAGGAAGCCGGGCAGGTCGGCGTAGCGCAGGTAACCGGGACGCAGCAGCCGCAGGTGCGACGGCACCTCGGCCACCGCGCGGTCGATGTCGTCGTCGTGGCCCTGACCGCCGGCCACCACCAGCGCGGGCGGGTTCGGCCGGTCGGCCACCGCCCGGGCCCAGCCGCGGATCAGGTTGGGTACGTTCTTGCGCGGCTCCTTGGCCCCGAGGAACGCGATGTAGCTGCTGTCGCCCAGCCCCAGGCGGGCCCGGACGCGTGCCTTCTCCTCGTCGCCCGGCGCGTGGAACGCGTCCTGGTCGACGCCGTGGTAGGCGACGTCGATCCGGGTCGGGTCGGCGTCCAGCAGGCGGATCAGCTCGTCGCGGGTGGCCTTGCTCGGCACGATCACCCGGCCGGCGCGGCGCAGCGAGGTCTTGATCGCGCTGCGGAAGAACGTCCGGCGCGACTTGTCGTAGTGCTCCGGCTCGGTGAAGAACGTCGCGTCGTGCACGGTGACAGTCACCGGGCAGCCGGCCCGCAGCGGGCAGGTGTAGAACGGCGAGTGCAGCACCTCGGCGCCGACCTGCTGGGCCAGCAGCGGCAGGCCGGTCTGCTCCCAGGCCAGCCGCGCCGGCCGGTGCGCCACCGCCGCCGGGGCGGGGATCACCTCCGCGCCGGGCAGCATCCGGGAGTAGCGCTCCAGGTCGGTGCGGAGGCTGACCACGGCCAGGTCGATGCTGGTGCCGCAGACCCGGCCCAGCGCGCCGAGCAGTCCGTCGACGTATCTACCGACGCCACCACGGTCGGCGGGGACACTCGTGGCGTCGATGAGAACGCGGGGCGGGCGACCGGCGGTCACGGGGCGACTCCTCAGATGGCGCGGTTGTGGGAAAGAACACTTTCGGCAAGCCTACGCCGGGCCGGGCGCCAGGCGCTGACCGCGACCCGACGGTACGCCGACTTGTCGCTGTCATCGAGTACGCACGCGGGGCGCGTATCGTTCGCGCCGATGGCCGACAACATTGCCCGGGTGTTCGCCGACGCGATCGCGCCCGACCCCACCCGACCGCTGCTGACCTGGTACGACGACGCCACCGGCGAACGCACCGAACTCTCCGGGGCGACACTCGCGAACTGGGTGGCGAAGACCGCCAACCTGCTCACCGACGAGGTGGGCGCCGCGCCCGGCGACGCGGCCGGGGTGCTGCTGCCGCCGCACTGGCAGACCGCCGCCGTGCTGCTCGGCTGCTGGTCGGCGAAGCTGACCGTGGTCGGCACGCCGGGGCCGGTGGAGGCGCTGTTCGTGGCCGTCGACCGGGCGGACGAGGCAGCCGGTTGGCCGGCCGGCGAGCGGTACGCGCTGGCGCTCGACCCGTTCGCACTGCCGATGCGGCAGGTGCCGGCGGGCTGCGCGGACTTCGTCACCGCGGTACGCGGACACGGCGACCACTTCACGCCGGACCCGTCCGGCGGGGAAGCGGACGCGGCGCTGCTGGCCCGGGCGGCGGTCCGCGCCACCGAGCTGGGCCTGACTCCGGGCGACCGCCTCCTGGTCGACGTGACCACTCACCCCGACCCGGTCGACTGGCTGCTCACCCCGCTCACGGCGGGAGCCAGCGTGGTCGCGTGCGCCCACCCCGACCCGGCTCGCCTTGAGGCGCGCTCCACAACCGAGAAGACCACGCACACCCTGGCCTGAGCCCGCCCCGCCCCTCTCCCTGTTGATCTTGCACCTTCGGCCCTCGGTACGGGGGATTCACCCCTTTCGCCGGGGCGGAAAGTGCAAGATCAGCGAGGGCGACAGGGCTGATCAGCCAGGGGCGACGGGGCTGTCGGTGGTGGAACGGCGCTGGGCGAGGGCGGCGAACGCCGTCAGGGACTCGGGGTTGGCCAGGGCGCCCTTGGCCGCCGCGCGGTCGACGGGGGTGCCCGTCAGGATCTTCTTCACCGGCACCTCCAGCTTCTTCGCGCTCAGCGTGCGGGGCACGGCCCGGACCTGGTGGATCTCGTCCGGCACGTGCCGGGGCGACAGCGCGGTACGCAGCTCCCGGCAGATCTTCTTCCGCATGTCGTCGTCGAGTTCCAGGCCCTCGGCGAGCACCACGAACAGCAGCAGCTCACCCGCGCCGCCCTCGTCGTCCTCCAGGTGCACGACCACCGAGTCGACCACCTCGTCCAGCCCTTCGACCACCGAGTAGAACTCCGCGGTGCCCAGCCGTACCCCACCCCGGTTGAGCGTGGCGTCGGACCGCCCGGTGATCACGCATCCGCCGCGCTCGTTCACCGTGATCCAGTCGCCGTGCCGCCACACGCCGGGATAGACCTCGAAGTACGCCTCCCGGTAGCGGGCGCCGTCCGGGTCGTTCCAGAACCCGACCGGCATGCTCGGCATCGGCTCGGTGATCACCAGCTCGCCGAGCTGCCCGATCACCGCGCTGCCGTCGGCGGAACGGGCCTCCACCTTCGCGCCGAGCGCCCGGCAGGCGATCTCCCCCGCGTACACCGGCAGCAGCGGCACGCCGCCGACGAAGCCGGTGCACACGTCCGTGCCGCCGGACAGCGACTGGAGCTGGAGGCGGTCGCTCACGTTCTCGTACACCCAGGTGAAGCCCTCGGCCGGCAGCGGCGCGCCGGTCGAGCCGAGGCCGCGCACCGCGGACAGGTCGGCGACCTCGCGCGGCACCAGGCCGGCCTTGCGGCAGGCCAGCAGGAACGGCGCGGACGTGCCGAAGTACGTGGTGCCGGTGTCGGCGGCCAGCCGCCACAGCGCGCCCAGGTCGGGGTGGCCCGGGTTGCCGTCGAACAGCACGATCGCCGCGCCCACCGCCGGGCCGGAGACCAGGAAGTTCCACATCATCCAGCCGGTGGTGGTGAACCAGAGGAACCGGTCGGCCGGACCCAGGTCGTGGTGCAGCGCCAGCATCTTGAGGTGTTCCAGCAGGATGCCGCCGTGGCCGTGCACGATCGGCTTGGGCAGGCCGGTGGTGCCGGAGGAGTAGAGCACGTAGAGCGGGTGGTCGAAGGCGACCGGGGTGAACGTCAGCGGCTCGTCGGTGGGCGCCGCAAGCTCCGCCCACGGCAGCGCGCCGTCGGGGGCCGGGCCGTCCGGATCGAGGTACGCGACGGCGACGGTGTGCCGCAGCGACGGCAGCGCGGCCCGGATCGCGGCCACCTCGGCGCGCCTGTCGACCGGCTTGTCGCCGTACCGGTAGCCGTCGACGGCGACCAGCACCGTCGGCTCGATCTGCTGCCAGCGGTCGGTGACGCTGCGGGTGCCGAACTCGGGCGCGCAGGAGGAGAAGATCGCGCCCAGGCTGGCGGTGGCGAGCAGCAGGACGTACGTCTCCGGGATGTTCGGCGCGTACGCGGCCACCCGGTCGCCCGGTCCCACGCCGAGGCGGCGCAGCCCGGCGGCCACCCGGCGGACCCGCTCGCGCAGCTCGGCCGCGGTGAGCGTCTCCGGCGCGCGGGTCTGCCCGTGCGCGATCACCGCCGGGTCGTCGTCGTCCAGCCCCGGCATGCGCAGCACGTTCTCGGCGTAGTTCAGCGTCGCGCCGGGGAACCAGCGGGTGCCCGGCATGGCCCGGTCGGTGAGCGTGGCGGTCGGCGGGGTGTGCGCGACCACGTCGAAGTAGTCCCAGATCGAGCGCCAGAACGCGTCCAGGTCGGTCACCGACCACTGCCACAGCGCGTCGTAGTCGGCGAACTCCAGCCCGCGGTGCTCGGCCAGCCAGCGCAGGTAGTCACCGATCCGGGACCGCTCCCGCACGTCCGCCGGCGGCGTCCACAGCACGTCAGCCACTGTTCCACCCTCCCCTGGGCCCGCCACGACGGTGTGCCGGAGCCGTGGCGCCATCTTGCCCTACCTCGTGCCGCCATTGTCCGCGCCGGGTGCGCCGTACGGGGCGTGCCCCGCCCACACCCCGTACCCCCACCCCATGTGGCCCACATGGAAGGAAGGGCCCCCTCTTAACGCCTCGTGCAGAGGAAGGGCCCCCTGTTAACACCTCACTCCCGCGGGGGTCCGCCGCCGGACGGCGGGGGCAGCGTGCGTGCCCGGGTGTTAATAGGGGGCCCTTCCTCTACCGCAGGCGTTAAGAGGGGGCCCTTCCTTACACCCCTCAGCCGGCGCGGTGGGCCTGGATCGCGCGGCGCCGGGCGAGCCGGTGCGCGCGCCGGATCTCGGCCTCCCGGAAGCGGCGCTCGTCCTCCGGCGTCTCGGGCAGCACCGGGCGCACCGGGCGCGGCGCGCCGCCCACGTCGACCCCCACGAAGACCAGGTACGCGGTGGCGACCCGCACCGGCTCCTCCTCGGCCGAGTCCCAGCGCTCGCCGACCACCCTCACCCCGACCTCCATCGAGGTCTGGCCGGTCCAGTTGACCTGTGCGTGGGCGTGCACGAGATCGCCCACCCGGACCGGCTCGGAGAAGACGATCTCGTCGATGGACGCGGTCACCGCGGTGCCGCCGCTGTGCCGCGCCGCCGCCGCGCCGGCAACGTCGTCCACGAATTTCATCAGTACCCCACCGTGCACGGTCCCGTACAGATTGACATCGACCGCGGTCATGATGCGACTGAGCGTGACGCGGGAGTACGACGTGGGCTTACCCGGCGGGACCGCGGGATGATCTGTCATGCCGAAAACGGTACGGTGCGCGGATGCGACATCTCTGGAGCTTCCTCGCCGGGTTGGCGGTGGCGCCTGTCACCTGGGTGCTCGTCACGCTCGGTCAGGACGGATCTGAGCGGACCGTCGACCGCTGGGTGGAGATCGGGACGTACAGCACACCGAACCTGATCGAGCCGGCCGTCTATCTGGGCGTCGCCGGCATCCTGCTCGGTCTGCTCGGCACGTTGCGTTTCTCGCCGTTCGGCCCGCTGGTGGCCGGCCTGCTGCTCGCCGCCCCGTACGTCGGGCTGTTCGTCGCGCCGTTCAGCGTGCGGGACCGGGTGCCGGACGACCTGAAGCTGCTCGGTGACCCGCTGCCGCTGCGCGAGCCGCTGGACAACGGCACCCTGTTCCTCATCGGCGTGCTGCTGCTGATGGCCGTGTTCAGCACGAGCCGGTGGCGGCGTCCCGCCACACCCCCGGCGGCCGGGGCGGAGCTGACCCCGGCCGTCGCGCCGGTGGAGCACAAGCCGACGCTCACCGACTGGCCCCCGGCCGACGCGCCGAAGGACCCGGACACCGCGCCGCTCACGCTGGCCTATCCCGAGACCCCCACCGAACCCCTGCCCCGCCGTACCGGCGGCGAGTCGCCCTGGTCCGCGCCCCCGCGCGGCGCCGGGCGGCCGGAGGGCACCGAGACCCGTTGACGAGCGCGGGCGGGCCGGTACGCCGGCCCGCCCGCCCGAACGCCGGTGGTCAGCCCTTCAGCAGCTGACGGGCCATCACGATCCGCTGGACCTGGTTCGTGCCCTCGTAGATCTGGGTGATCTTTGCGTCGCGCATCATCCGCTCGACCGGGTAGTCACGGGTGTAGCCGTAGCCGCCGAGCAACTGGACCGCGTCCGTGGTGATCTCCATGGCGGCGTCCGAGGCGAAGCACTTGGCGGCCGCGCCGAAGTAGGTCAGGTCCGCGTCGCCGCGCTCGGACTTGCCGGCGGCGGTGTACGTGAGCTGCCGCGCCGCCTCCAGCTTCATGCCCATGTCGGCGAGCATGAACTGGATGCCCTGGAACTCGGCGACCGGCTTGCCGAACTGCTTGCGCTCCTGGACGTAGCCCTTGGCGTAGTCCAACGCGCCCTGCGCGATGCCGACCGCCTGGGCGGCGATGGTGACCCGGGTGTGGTCCAGCGTCTTCATGGCGGTGGCGAAGCCGGTGCCCTCGGCGCCGATCATGCGGTCGGCCGGGATACGCACGTTGTCGAAGTAGACCTCCCGGGTGGGCGAGCCCTTGATGCCGAGCTTCTTCTCCGGGGCGCCGAAGCTGACGCCCGGGTCGGACTTCTCCACCACGAACGCGGAGATGCCCCTCGACCGGGCTGTGGGATCGGTCACGGCGAACACCGTGTAGTACTCGGACACGCCCGCGTTGGTGATCCACCGCTTCACGCCGTTGAGCACCCAGTGGTCTCCGTCACGTACCGCCTTGGTCGTCATCGAGGCGGCGTCGCTGCCCGCCTCCGGCTCGGAGAGGCAGTAGGAGAACATGCCGTCCCCGGCCGCGACCGGGGTGAGGTACTTGCGCTTCAGCTCCTCGGAGCCGGCCAGCAGCAGTGGCATGGTGCCCAGCTTGTTCACCGCCGGGATCAGCGAGGACGACGCGCAGGCCCGCGCCACCTCCTCGATCACGATGGCCGTGGCCAGCGCATCCGCGCCGGCGCCGCCGTACTCGACAGGGATGTGCGGGGCGTGGAAGTCGGCCGCGCGCAGGGCCTCGTACGACGCCTTCGGGAACTCACCTGTCTCGTCCGCCTCGGCGGCGCGCGGAGCCACCTTGGCCGCACAGACCTCACGGACCGCCTCCCGGATCGCCTCGTGCTCCTCCGGCAACCGATAGACGTCGAACGACTGCTCTGCGGCCATGTCGGCCCTCCCCTTCCACCGCTATCATGCGCAGTCTGTGCCGCCCGAGGGCCGACGACTGCCGCAAACTGAAGGATAGCCACCGGTCCCGGCCGGACCTTACCGGCGGGTAGGCTCGCGCCCGAGCCTCGCCCGCCCGACCCGATTACCCTCACAGCAGACATCCAGTTCCCTCGGTGCCCGGCCTCGGCGCCCCAGCAGAATGCGACGCGTGGAAGCGCCGCCAGTGCGAGCGGAGAAGACAGGCGTGACGATTCCGTACCCGAACACCCAGCCGATGCCCGCCATCGCCGCGGTGACCCCGCCGTCCGGCGCCGCCCGCCCGCGGGTGACCTTCCTCGGCACCGGCTACCTCGGTGCGACCTACGCCATCTGCTACGCGGAACTGGGCTACGAGGTGCTCGGCTTCGACGTCGACGCGGACAAGATCGCCAAGCTGAACGCGGGCGAGGTGCCGATCCACGAGCCGGGCCTCGACGAGCTGCTGCGCCGCAACCTGGCCGCCGGCCGGCTGCGGTTCAGCACCGACATCCAGGAGACCGCCGACTTCGGCGACGTCCACTTCATCTGCGTCGGCACCCCGCAGCGGGCCGACGGCATGGGCGCCGACCTGTCGTACGTCGAGGCGTCCGTGACGAGCCTCGCCCAGCACCTGACCCGTAAGGCGCTGATCGTCGGCAAGTCCACCGTGCCGGTGGGCACCGCCGAGTGGGTGGAGCAGCTCGTCGGCAAGCACACCCCGGCCGACCTCGGCGTCGAGGTGGCGTGGAGCCCCGAGTTCCTCCAGGAGGGCTTCGCCGTCGACGACGTGCTGCGTCCGAACCGGATCGTGGTCGGCGTCAAGAGCGAGTGGGCAAACGGCATGCTCTTCGCCGCCCACAAGGGCGTCTTCGACCTCGCCGCCACCGAGGACCGCGAGGTGCCGCTGGTGGTCACCGACTTCGCCACCGCCGAGTTGGTAAAGGTCGCCGCGAACGCGTTCCTCGCCACCAAGATCTCCTTCATCAACGCGATGGCCGAGGTCTGCGAGGCGGCCGGCGGCGACGTGACCCAGCTCGCCCGCTCGATCGGCTACGACCCGCGCATCGGCAACCGCTTCCTCCAGGCCGGGCTCGGCTTCGGCGGCGCCTGCCTGCCCAAGGACATCCGCGCCTTCCAGGCCCGCGCCCAGGAACTGGGCGCCGGTGAGGCGTTGCGCTTCCTGCACGAGGTCGACCTGATCAACCAGCGCCGCCGCAGCCGCGTGGTGCAGCTCGCCGCCGAACTGCTCGGCCGCCGTTCCGGCCCGGCCGGCCCGGACCTGTCCGGCACCCGGGTCGCGGTGCTCGGCGCCACGTTCAAACCCAACACCGATGACGTACGCGACGCGCCGGCGCTCGCGGTCGCCTCGCTGCTCGGCAAGGCCGGCGCCGACGTGCACGTGTTCGACCCGCAGGGGATCGAGAACGCGCGCCGGGCGGTGCCCGAGCTGGCGTACGAGGAGAGCATGAACGACGCGGTCCGTGGTGCCGACCTGGTCTGCGTGCTCACCGAGTGGGCCGAGTTCCGCAACGCCGACCCGGTGGCCCTGGGCGAGCTGGCGAACGGCCGCAAGGTGGTCGACGGGCGCAACTGCCTCGACTCCACACTGTGGACACAGGCCGGCTGGGAGTACCGCGGCATGGGCCGCCCCTGACCCGCTGACCAGCTGGACCGGCCCGCCGGGGACACCTCCCCGACCGGGCCGGTCCTTTTTGTTGTCCGGAACGCGGCGGCAACTGTCGAAATCCCGGCCCACTCAAGGCATGCTGCCTCTGGGAGGTCCACAGTGCGGAGGCACGGGCGGACGGGAGACTGTCGTGGAGAGCTTCAGGTGCGCTTCGTGCGGGCAGGACATCAAGCCCGCCGTCGTCTGCCCGCACTGCGGCGCGCCCCAGCCGCAGTGGTCCGAGCACCTGGCCGACATCGAGCGCTCGATCGCCGAGATGAAGGCCCGCGACGCCGAGATCGCCCGGGAACAGCGGCAGATCGCCGCCAAGATGCAGGCTGCCCTCTTCCAGCGGGACATCCTCGCGCACGCCGGTGAGGAACGGATCCGGCAGGCCACCCGGCCGCGCCGGGTGCTGCGCCGGCGGGCCGGCCGCCGCCCGCCCACCGCCGCCACCGGCGCGCCGCCCCGGGTGCCCCGCCAGGGCACCCCGCCGCCCGGCCCGGAGGACCTGCCCCCGTCGCCGCCGCGCGGTCGCCCGCGCTGGCTCGACGCGGACGATCCGGAGCACCCGCCCGAGGCGTCCTCGCGGGAGGTGCAGAACATCCCGCTCGGGCTGGGCGCGCTCCTGCTCGGCGTCGCCGCGGTGGTCTTCGCCGCGGTCGCCACCAGCTCGATGGACGCGCTGGCCCGGCTCGGCGTGCTGCTGGTGGCGACGGCACTGATGCTGCTCGCCCCGCCGGTGCTGGCCCGGCGCGGGCTGACCTCCACCGCCGAGACCATCGCCGCCGTCGGGTTGCTGCTGGTGCCGCTGGCCGGGTACGCGCTCTGGGCCGTCGACCGGATCGGCGGCGACGGGACGGGCGCCGCCTTCGCCGGCACGATCTTCCTGGTCACCACGCTCGTCGCACTCGGATACGCGTACGGCACCGGTCTGCGCGCACCACGCTTCGCCACGGTGCTGGCCGCCCAGCCGGTGCTGCCCCTGCTGGCGTACGAGCGGATCACCGGGCCGGTCGGCTGGGCGCTGGTGCTGACCGTGGTGGCGGTGCTCGACCTGGCGCTGGCGCGCTCGGCGGTGGTACGCGAGCGGCCCGTCCGGCGTGACCTGCCCGCCACCGGGCCGGTACCGCCCGGCCCGCCCCGGCAGCGCGCCGAGGACGACCGGCCCGAGTCGGCCCCGGAGGAGTCCGCCGAGGTGCTGGGCGGTGAGACGCCGCCGGGTCCGGCCGTCACCGCCCGGCCGGTGCCCTGGCTGCCCGAGCTGACCTGGCTGCTGCACGGCGTGGCGGTCGCGGTCGCGCTGGCGTACGCGGTCACCGGCCTGCTGCGCGCCACCACGGTGCCGCCGGCCGCCGCAGCGGGCACGGTGCTGCTGCTCGCCGCCCTGGTCGCGCTGGCCGGGACGCTCGTGCTGCGCCGGCCGCCGCTGCCGGACGTCGGCGCCGCCGTCCTCACACTGGCGGTCATCGGCGCGCTCGGGCGGGTCGCCTCGGTGGCCCTGCCCGGCCGGTCCCTGCTGCTCATCTCCGCCGTCATCGCGTTGACCGGGCTCGCCGTCCGAGCCGTACCGGAGTCGGCCCGGCGTGGTCCGCAGATCGCGTCGGCGGTGGCGCTCACGGTCAGCGGTTTGGTGGTCGCCGGTGGCGCGCTGCGCGCCGGGCTGGCCCCGGCCCGGGCCGCGTTGCCCGCCTGGTCGGCGGACCTGAGCGGATGGCACGCCGAGCTGGCCCGGGCGGTCGGGCCGACCGGCTGGCAGCTGGCGGCCAGCGCGTTGCTGCTCACCGTCGCCGCCGTGATCGCCCTGCCGGCCGAGATCCGGCGCGAGTTCGCTGTGGTCGGGGCGGCGCTCACCGCGCTCGCCGTACCCGCCTCGCTCGGTCTGGGCTGGGCGGCGGCCTGCTGGCCGATGCTGCTGACCGCGGTCGCGATCGGCGTGCTCGGGCTGACCGCCCGCACGGAACGGGCCGCTGTGGCGCACGCGGTGACAGCGGCCGGGCTCGGCCTGGTCGGCGCGGGTGCGGCGCTCGGCCGCCCGGCCCTCACCGCCGCCGCGCTGACGGTGCTGTTCCTGGCCGGGGCGCTGGTGTCCCTCGCCCCCCGGGTCCGGCTCGCCGCCGCCGCGACCGAGACCGTGTGCGCCTGGGCGGCGGGCGGCGCGGCGTTCGCCCTGCCCGGCGCCGTCGCCGCGTTCGTCGCCGCCACGGTGCCGACGCCGCCGGTCGCCACACCGGCGAACCTGCGCGAGATCACCGTGCCGATCCTCGCGGCGAGCTTCCTCGCCGTCTGCGTCACGCTCGGCTACGCCGCCCTGGTGCAGGTGGCGCAGCGGCACCTGAGCATGCCGCACGCGCTCGGCACGGTGCTGGGCACGGTGGCAGTCGCCGCCGCCGCGTTCGGCGCGCCGGGCACGACCTCGGCCGACGCCTGGGTGGGCGGGCTGCTCCTGGTCGCCGCCGCGTTGCTGGCGCTCTCCCCGCGCATCGACGCCGGGCGTCGCGCCGACATGTCCCTCGACGGGTCCGACCTGGCCCTTGCCGCCACCACTGTGGCGCTGGTCGCCACACTGGCCCGGATCGCCGCGGTGCTCGCCCCCGGTGGTCAGCTCGTGGTGGCCTCCGCGCTGGTGCTGCTGGTGGCGGTGGCCGCGCGTGCGCTGCCCGAGGAGTGGCGGCGCGGCCCGATCCTCGGCATCGCCGCCGGTGGCACCCTGATCGGCCTGATCGCCGCCTGGAGCGCCCTGCGCGGCGGGCTCGGCGTGCTCGCCACCCCCGGCCCGATCTGGGCCGGTGACCTGACCGGCTGGCCGGCCGCGCCGACCGGCGGTTCGACCTGGCAGGCCCCGGTCGCGCTGGCGCTGCTGGCGGTCACCGCGGCCATCCTGCTGCCGCCACCCTGGAAGTACGACGTCTCCGGCCTGGCCGCCGTGCTCGCCACTGTGGGCGCCCCGGCCGCGTTCGACCTGCCCTGGTGGTCCCCGGTGCTGGTCGGCTGCATGGTGGCCACCGTCTACGGCATGGCGGCCGCGGCCTCTGTCGACCCCCGGGCCGCGCTGTCCCGGGCCACAGTGGCCGGGGTGGTGGCGCTGCACGCCGCCGGGGCCGGGCTGGTACGCCCGTGGACCACCGCGCTGGCGCTGGGCAGCATCGCCCTGATCGGCGCGACGGTGGCCGCCGTGGCGCGGACGCTCGCGCCGTCGCTCGTCGACGACGTACGCACCGAGGGCATGCCGCCACACCTGGTGCAGGTCGGCGGCGCGGGTGCCGGAGCCGCGCTGCTCGCCGCGCCCGGCGCGGTGGCCGCGCTGGCAGTCGAGTACGGCCGCCCACCCCAGGTGGTGCTCACCGCCGCGCTCGCCGCCGCCAGCATCGGTCTGGCCGCGATCGCGGCGGTACGCCGGCAGGTGCCGCAATACCTTCCGTACGCCAGCGTCGCGGTGGTCGGCGCGGGCACCGTCACCGCCGCCGCCGCGCTCGCGGTCGGGCTGCCGGCCGGCGTGTTCGCCGCCGCCGCCGCGCTGCTCGGTGTGCTCGCCGAACTGGTACGGGCCGCCACCGTCCCGCCCGCGGGTTCGGGCCGGCCGGTACGCCGCTGGACCGTGCTGCTCAACGGGGCGCTACGGCGTGCCCCGGACGATCCGGAGCTGCGCTGGCGGGTCAGCCCGGCCGCCGGAGCGCTGGCCGCCGCGGCGCTACCCGTCGCCCTGGCGCTGGCCACCCTGGCCCCGTCGCTCGTGGTGGCGTTGTTCTCGCCGTTCACGGTGCTGAAGCGGGTGTGGCAGGGGCCGCCGCCGGAGTTGCTGACGCCGCCGCCGAACGCGGTGAACCCCACGCACGTGCTCACCGCGCTGCTGTTGACCGTGACCGCGGCGCTCGCCGCCACCGGGTTCAGTGGCGGCCGGCGGTCCCGGGCGGTGCCGGTGATCCTGCCCGGGGCGGCGATCACGCTGCTGATCACGCCGGTGGCGCTCGGCCGTGGCTGGCCGGTGACCGCGCTGGCCGCGCTGGCGGTGTTCACCATCTCGATGCTCGGGCTGGCGCTGACCCCGCCGCCGGCGCTGGCCGAGCCGGGCCGGTCGCTCCGGGTGGCCCGGGTGCTGGTCTTCGCGCTCGGCCTCGCCGCCGGTGGCGCCGGGCTCGCGGGCAGCCTGGCCACGAGCGACCTGACGGTGTTCACGCTGGGCGGGGCGGTCGGTGTGGGCACTGTCGCCGCGCTGTTCGGCACCACCCAGCGGGCCCGCATCCTGGGCTGGCTGTTCGGCTCGGTGATGGCGCAGCTGTTCGTGCTCACGGTCGGCCTGAAGTCCGGGCTGGCGGCGGTCTGGTCCGCGTTCGGGGTGCTCGCGGTCGGCGCGGCGTTGCAGGTGTTCGCCGCCACGCTGCCACGGCTGCGCCGTCCCGAGGCGTACCGGGAGGCGGCCACAGTCGAGTGGAGCGGCTACGGGGCGGCGCTCATCGCGCTGGCGCTGGCGTACGACTCGCCCCGGCACATCGCCGCACTGCTGGCCGCCTGGGGCGCGGTCCTCGGGGTGGCGGCCAGCCGTCCGGGGCGGCGGCCGATGGAACGCAACCTGCTGTTCTGGGCGGTCGTGGCCTGTGAGATCAGCGCCTGGTGGATTCTGATGCGGGTGGCCGACGTGGCGCTGCCGGAGGCCTACACGCTGCCGTTCGCCGCGCTCGCCCTCCTGGTCGGCGTGCTGCAACTGCGGCACCGGCCCGACCTGTCGAGCTGGGTGGCGTACGGCCCGGCGCTGGTCACCGCGTTCCTGCCCACGCTGGCGATCGTGATCGCCACCGACTCCGGCATGCTGCGTCAGGTGCTGCTGCTGCTCGGTGCCGTCGCAGTGCTGATCTTCGGCTCGACCAGCCGGCAGCAGGCCCCGGTGATCGTGGGCGCGGCGGTGACCGCGATCGCGGCCGTGCACGCGCTGTTCAGCCTCGGCCCGTGGCTGGTGCTGATCCCGGTCGGCATCGTGCTGCTGGTGCTCGGCGCGAGCAACGAGCGCCGACGCCGCGCTCAGGAGCGTCTCCAGACCGCACTACGCGGCATGCGGTGAGCCGGCCGGACTCAGCCGGTCGCGGGCTAGCCATGACCGGCTGAGCCCAGCCGTGACGGCCGGGCCCTCAGGCACGCGGCAGCACGCCCGACCCACGCGCCTGCCCATCACAGTCCGTGTCGGCTAGCTGCGGCCGGCATGGCACCCTGCGCCGACTTTGCTCTGCACCCACGGAAGCAGCGGCCACTCGCAGTGACATGAGCGGCCGCCGAGCGATTTGCAGCGAAACGCCGCGCCGCAGGTCAGAGCCACGCTGCGCCGATGGCTGCAGAGCAAAGTAGGCGGAGGGCATCCACTCCGGCCCGCTGGGCCGGTCACGCTGAGCGACCATCCGGATTGAGTACGCTGAGTGACGAGCGGTCAGGCCAGGGAGGCGCGCAGCGCGGCTTCCTTCTCGGCGACCAGGTCCTCCAGGCCCGCCTGGTAGGCGGCCATCTTCTCGCGCAGCACCGGATCGGAGGCACCCAGGATGCGTACCGCGAGCAGGCCGGCGTTGCGGGCGTTGCCGATCGACACGGTGGCGACCGGCACGCCGGCCGGCATCTGCACGATGGACAGCAGCGAGTCCATGCCGTCCAGGTACTTCAGCGGCACCGGGACGCCGATCACCGGCAACGGGGTGACCGAGGCGACCATGCCGGGCAGGTGGGCCGCTCCGCCCGCGCCCGCGATGATCACCTGGACCCCACGATCGGCGGCGGACCGGCCGTACTCGATCATCTTGACCGGCGTGCGGTGCGCCGAGACCACACCCACCTCGTACGGCACGCCGAACTCGTCGAGCGCCTCGGCGGCGGCCCGCATGACCGGCCAGTCCGAGTCGCTGCCCATGATCAGCCCGACGGTGCTCATCAGTGCCCCTCCTGGAGCCAGCGGGCGGCACGCGCGGCCCGGGCCCGTACCTCGGCCAGGTCGTTGCCGAGCACAGTGACGTGCCCGATCTTGCGGCCCGGGCGGACCTGCTTGCCGTAGAGGTGGACCTTGGCCCCGGGCTCGGCGGCGAACAGGTGGTGCAGCCGCTCGTCGATGGAGATGCCGCCCGGCTCGCCGCCGAGCACGTTCGCCATCACCACGACCGGCGCGGTCAGCGAGGTGTCCCCCATCGGGTAGTCGAGCACCGCCCGCAGGTGCTGCTCGAACTGCGAGGTCCTGGCCCCCTCGATGGTCCAGTGCCCGGAGTTGTGCGGCCGCATCGCCAGCTCGTTGACGACAAGCCCGGACGGCGTGTCGAACAGCTCCACAGCGAGCAGGCCGACCACGCCGAGCGCGGTCGCGAGGTCGATGGCGAGCTGCTGCGCGGCAACGGCCTGCTCCTCCGGCAGGTCGGGCGCGGGTGCCAGCACCTCGACGCAGATGCCGTCACGCTGCACCGTCTCCACCACCGGGTACGCGGCGACCTGCCCGAACGGCGACCGCGCGACCTGCACGGCCAGCTCCCGGCGCAGCGCCACCCGCTCCTCCACCAGCAGCGGCGTACCTCCGGCGAGCAGCGTGGCGGCCAGCTCGCCGGCCCGGTCGGCGTCGTCGACCATCCAGACGCCGCGGCCGTCGTAGCCGCCCCGGGCGGCCTTGAGCACCACCGGCCAGCCGGCCTCCTCGCCGAAGGCGACCAGGTCGGCCGGGGACTCCACCGGGCGCCAGGAGGGGTTCGGCGCGCCCAGCTCGCCGAGCCGCTCCCGCATCACCCGCTTGTCCTGCGCGTGCACCAGCGCCTCGGCCGGCGGGAACAGCTTCACACCCTCGTCGGTCAGCGCGCGGATGTGCTCGTTGGGGACGTGCTCGTGGTCGAAGGTGACCACGTCGCAGCCCTTGGCGAAGGTACGCAGCGCGGCCAGGTCGGTGTGGTCGCCGTACTGGACGTCGGCGGCGACCAGCGCGGCGCCGTCGTCCGGGGCGAGCGCCAGCACGCGAAGCGACTGGCCGAGAGCGATGGCGGCCTGGTGGGTCATCCGGGCGAGCTGGCCGCCACCCACCATGCCCACGACGGGGAGACCGGTACGGGAGTCCATAGCGCCGCCAGCCTATAAGGGCCGGTGCCCGGCCGGACCGCGAGGGCGGCCCGGCCCACTCGGCTCAGCCGAGCTGCGCGATCAGCTCGTCGACGCTGGTCACCGGACGCTGGCAGACGAAACCCCGGCAGACGTACGCGGCGGGCTGCCCGCCGACGAACGGCCGCCCGGCCAGCAGCGGCACCCCGGGCTGGTCCGGGGCACCGGCCACCACCACCGCGCCGGGCGGGGCGTGGCGCCGGGCGGCGGCCACCAGCGGGTCGCCCTCCGGGTCGCCGGTCGCCACCGCGATCTCGTACGGCCCGGACAGCAGCGCCTCGCCGACGGTGGCCGCGTACCCGGTGAACCGGGCGTGCCGGTCGACGATCGGCGCGACAGTCGTCAGCGTCTTCTCGGCCGCCTCCCGGTAGCGGGGCTCCCCGGCCAGCGCCGCGTACGCCACGAGCGCCGCGACGATCGCCGAGCGGCCCGACGGGGTCGCGTTGTCGGTCGGGTCGGCGGGCCGGGTGACCAGGCGCTCGGCGTCGTCTGCGGTGTCGTAGAAGGCGCCCTCCGGGCCGGCGAACCGGGCCAGCGCCACGTCGAGCAGCTCACCGGCCAGCGTCAGCCACCGCCCCTCGCCGGTCAGCTGGTGCATCGCGCAGAACGCCTCGGCGACGCAGCCGTAGTCCTCCAGCACCCCGGCGGGCTGACCCACGGCCCTGTCCCGGGAGACCCGGCGCAGCCGGCCGTCCACCAGGTGCACGGCGGCCAGGTGCTCGGCGGCGTCCCGCATCGCGCCGTCGGAGACGATCAGCACGCCGTCCATCAGGTTCGCGTCCTCGTCGTCGGGCGACACGAGAAGCGCGGCGACCTGCTGGAACTCCGCGATCGCGGTGATCGCGAGCCCGTTCCAGGCGGCCACCACCTTGTCGTCGCGGGCCGGCTGGGGGCGGGTGTCGCGGGCGGCCAGCAGCCGGCCCACCACGTCCTGCCAGCGGGCCCGCACCGCCGGGTCGGCGTCGTCGACGTCCCGGGCCAGCCGCAGCACGCTGGTGCCGTGCTCGAACGTGCCGTCGGCAGTGACCTCGAACAGGTCGGCGGCGAACCGGCCGTCCGCCTCCCCCAGCACCTCGGCGAGCTGGTCGGGCGTCCAGACGTAGGTGAGCCCCTCGACGCCCTCGGTGTCCGCGTCCAGCGCGGAGGCGAAGCCCTCACCCGCGCGATGCAGCTCGTCGGCGAGGAACCGGGCGGTGTCGCGGGCCACCCGGCGGGCCAGCCGGTCGCCGGTGAGCCGCCAGAGCTGGGTGTAGACGCGCAGCAGCAGCGCGTTGTCGTAGAGCATCTTCTCGAAGTGCGGCACCGTCCAGTGGCCGTCCACCGAGTAGCGGGCGAAGCCGCCGGCGAGCTGGTCGTTGAGGCCGCCGCGAGCCATCGCCTCACAGGTGTGCCGGACGATCTCCAGGCTGCGCGCCGAGCCGGTGCGCTGGTAATGCCGGAGCAGGAAGAGCAGGTTCATGTGCGGCGGGAACTTCGGCGCCCCGCCGAAACCGCCGTTCGTCTCGTCGTACTCCCGGGCGAGCTGGCTCGCGGCGGCGTCGAGCAGGTCGGCGGTGAGCGGGGCGGTCACGCCGCCGACGGCCTGCGCGCCGCCGATCGCCTCGACCACGGCGGCGCCCTGCCGCAGCACCGCCTCCCGCTGGTCGCGCCAGGCGGTGGCGACCGAGCCGAGCAGGCGGATGAAGTTCGCCCGGGGGAAGTACGTGCCGCAGAAGAACGGCGTGCCGTCCGGCGTGGCGAAGACCGTCATCGGCCAGCCGCCCTGCCCGGTCATCGCCTGCGTGGCGGTCATGTAGACCGCGTCGACGTCGGGACGCTCCTCGCGGTCGACCTTGACGCAGACGAAGTCGTCGTTCATCAGCCGGGCCACTGCCTCGTTCTCGAACGACTCGTGAGCCATGACGTGACACCAGTGGCAGGCCGCGTAGCCGACCGAGATGAGCACCGGCACGTCGCGCCGCTTCGCCTCGGCGAACGCCTCGTCGCACCACGGCCACCAGTCGACCGGGTTGTCGGCGTGCTGGAGCAGATAGGGCGAGGTGGCCTGGGCGAGTCGGTTCACCACCCGACCCTAACCGTCAAGCGAGTCCACCGTCGGTGCGACGCCACCCCGGCAATGTGCCAGCCACCACCGCGCACGCCTACTCAGGAGGAGGTTCGACTCCCCGAATCAAAAGCTGCGCGAGGACGTCGCGCGCCCGCTCGGCGGTTCGGCTGATTCGGGCGTGCACCTCCGCCTGCTCGTTCAGCAGATCGAGGTGGCGCACGATCGTCTCCTGACGTTCCGTGGACGGCACGAGAACGGGCATGCTGCCCAGGGTGGACGCATTGAGGGCAGGAATTGCGGTACCCGCGCGGTTGTGCTCGAACCAGTCCTGAATCTCGGGCAGAGTCAGGTAGTAGACGAGGTATCGGGAGTTGATCCGGTGTGGGCGTAGCCGGAGGAGCCCCGTCGAGAACAACCAGCCCTCGGACTCCTCAGGCACCCAGGCGATCCGACCTACGGTACCGGTGCGCGTGACCAGGACATCGCCGCGCAAAACGCTGTAACGAGTTAGGCGAGCCGCCACGTCGTGCCGAACGCGAGCTAAGCCTTCCGAGCGTACGCGGCCGTCGACGAGGTCCTTGGGCATGATCATCGGGTGCCCCTCGGTTTGACGGTCTCCCGACCCCACCGTCGCACCCGACGGCCCGGATCGGATATCGACCACGTCACCCAATCGCACCTCAGGCCATCCCGTCGGCACGGCTCTGTGTTCACTCATCCGCCACCGAGCCCCTCCAGCATCTCGTGCGCCTCGGAGTCCACGGCTTTCGCCCGATCGACCAGCTGGGCCAACTCCGCGCGTACGACAGTCAGGTCGTGCCACGAGACTCCGACTGTCTGAGAGGACTCGGCCGCGACGTAGGTCGACGGCAGTAGCGAGTAGTCCCGGGTGGAGATCAATGCCGGGGAAACCACGGCGCTCATACCGGCTGAAGGCTCGAACGGAACACCCGTCGGGGAGGTAGACCGCCAGCGCCGGTACTCATCGACAATCGACTTGATGTCTTCGGGCCGAAGTGTCCTGCGGCCGCGGGATGCCGCCTCACCGGCCGTACGAGCATCTATGAACAGCACATCGGTGGCGCTTCCCCTCGGCCTCCGGATGAGCCAGAGCGTCACTCCGATGGTGGTCTCGGCGAACAGGCCGGCCGGTAGCGCCACCACTGCGGCCACCGCCCCCGCTTCCACCAAGGCCCGTCGCATCTCTCGATCGGCTGTGCCCTTGCCGAAGGCGGCCAGTTGAGGCATGACGACGGCTCCTCGGCCGTCCTCGGTGAGCGACGAGATGGCCGATTGGAGCAGGGCCGTCTCCTTCCGCCGGGCCGAGCCGAAAGGGCCGTTGGCGGCGGCTTCGTTGGGTAGAGCCCCGAAGGGAGGGTTTGTCACCACCACGTCGGCACTGCCGCGCACGCGTGGCTCTCCCTGCTCGATCAGCTCCAAAGGTGACCCGTCGAATCGGTGCATGGCGACGTTCATCCGCGCGAGTTCCACCATCCGCGGATCGGGATGCGTACCGGCGATCTGGATCGGTGCCACAGGCGGCTTCCCCGCCGACCGGGCCAGTTCCACCAAGAGCTCCCCGCCGCGACAAAACGGATCGACGCATCGTTCTCCGCCCGCGACCGGACCAACTAGGTCACCGATCAGACGAGCAAGTGACCTGGGCGTGACGAAGGCATAGCGGACCTCCTCCGCCAACCGGTCGAAGGCGTAGTCGAAAAGCGTCGCGACATGGTCGTCCTGCAGGGCCCGGGAGGGTGCCGCTGAACCGGCGAACTCTGTGAGGATGCCAATCACTCCTGCCAGGGTCTGCTGGGCCGTCGGCGTCACGGTGGTGAGGTGTCGCACCGCTCGGGCGGCATCAGGCAGCCCGGACATCTCGAAGGACGACGAGAGACGCGCCGGCGTGTCCGCGACATCGGACTCAGCCGCGAACACCTGCCAAACATCCGGTCGAAAACGCTGGACGAACATCAGCGCCAACAGAACCTGCCAATAGTCGCCGTCCCTAGCCGTCGTTCTGGACAAGTCGTGGAGCCGCCAGACGACGTCGTTCAGCGCTCGCCGGCCGTCTGACCCGACGACAGCAGGCGAGGCTCGCCGGGAATCGTTTCCCGCCGCCGTCGCCACCAACCGGTCACCGTATGTCGTTCCGGGTGTCTCGCCCGCTCGAAGTCCCTTGGTAGGAATCTGCCTTGACGCTAGCCAGGCGACCACCTCGTCCCTGCGGAACATCTCCCCGTCCGCGGTGGTGAGAGGTTTCGGGAAGTCCTGGTGACGTCGCTGCCAGTTCGTCACGGCAGGCCGCTCCACACCGGCGAGCCGCGCGATCTCGGATCGCGATACCAAGTGCGCCTGCGCCGGACCCATGCGCGTCCTCAGAACCGTGGCTGCGTCCGGCACGACCGGACGTCATCGCGCCTCAACAGGACTGACGGGACCCGGTCCATGGCCCGCACCACTTCGACGACGGATCCATCGACTGCCGCCAACAACTGGTACAGCCTTCGATGGTCAGCTGCGAGATCCCGATGGTGGATCGGCTCGTGGTGCATTATGCGGTTCCGCAGTAGGCGCATGGTCTCGAAAGATTCGTGGAGGCGTCCACGGGAACCGGAATAGCCGGGAAATGCTTGGTTCAGGGCAGGCACCCAGAGCAATCGGTCGTACCGGGACCCCGGCCGATTACTGAGTAGCGACACCCAGAATCCGAAGCTCAACTCCGCGACCACGTCGTCTGCCCCCGGCGCCAGCACGCCGCGACGGCCGAATCGGCGCCGGCACTTGTCCGCCGCTTCACGCACAAGACGCGACCCGTGTTCGGTCAGCGGCGCAACGGCCCACCAGTCCGGCCTGTCGTAGTGACTGGCGAGGCGTCGGTGCAGCGCGTTGCGCAGCGCGATCTCGAGGCAATGCAAGGGGCCGTAGAAGGCCGCCGAAATCTCGATGTTCCACCAGTAGAGAGCCACTGCCTGATCGTGGTCTCCCGCCACGGCCTCCACATACGGCCGCA
This sequence comes from Micromonospora sp. NPDC048169, assembly GCF_040652815.1. NCBI lineage: Bacteria > Bacillati > Actinomycetota > Actinomycetes > Micromonosporales > Micromonosporaceae > Micromonospora > Micromonospora sp. NPDC048169. Next base: position 319,220 of record NZ_JBEZMS010000002.1, on the reverse strand, counting down.
TCCGAGCTACCGAGAACGAGCGCCTGATCCAGTCCGGCAGGTCGGCAGGCATCACTGCGGCTCCATCCGAGAGGTGTGTGGGCAGGGCGGTGTGATACCTTGGGCCGGTAAGCCCCGGGTCCGCCTCTGCTCTGCATGCCGCCCGGGGCACGGCTCTTTCTGGGGAAGCTGCCAGCGACCGGCCCCCGGACAGGTAAGAACTTACCGCCTCCAAGTCCGATTCAGCAAGCGTATTCGCGTACGCATGCTGTTAACCCCTCTCAGGGTCAGGAGACGCCGTCGGCGCGCAGCGGGAAGACGTTGCCCCGGGCGGAGTCCCGCAGCGACCCGAGCACCGCGCCGATCTTGTCGGCCGGCATCGGCTTGAAGAAGTGGTAGCCCTGGGCGGCGGTGCAGCCCAGCTCGGCCAGCGCGGTGCGCTGCTCGGCGGTCTCCACGCCCTCGGCCACCACCCGCAGCCCCAGCTCGTGGGCCAGGCCCACGGTGGTCCGGACGATCGCCGCCGCCTCCGGTGAGTCGGCCATCCGGAGCACGAACGAGCGGTCCACCTTCAACTCGTCCACGGCGATCCGGGTGAGGAACGTCAGCGACGAGAAGCCGGTGCCGAAGTCGTCCACGGCGAGCTGCACGCCCATGGCGCGCAGCGTCGCCAGCACCTCGTCGATGACCTCCAGCTCACTCATCACCACCGTCTCGGTGATCTCCAGGACCAGCCGGTGCGGCGGCACCTGGTGGCGGAGCAGCGCCTCCTCGATCTCGACGGGCAGCCGCGGGTCGAGCAGGCTGCGCGCGGACAGGTTCACCGAGATCGGCACGTCCAGCCCGTCCCGCGCCCACCCGGAGGCGACCGCCAGCGCCTTGTCCAGCACGTACCGGGTGAAGCTGCCGAGCTGCTCGCTGTTCTCCACCGGCCGGATGAAGTCGGCCGGGCCGAGCCAGCCCCGGCGCGGATGCCGCCACCGGATCAGCGCCTCCACCCCGGTCGGCGCGCCGGTCGCCAGGTCCACCGCCGGTTGCAACGCCAGCACCAGCTGGTCGTCGGCGGCCAGCGCCTCCCGCATCTCCGCCAGCAAGGCCAGGTGGTCGGTGCTCGCCGCGTCGCGCGAGCTGTCGTACGCGGCGACGCTGCCGCCGCCCTCCTTCGCCTGGTACATGGCGATGTCGGCACGCCGCAGCAGCTCGGTCAGGTCGGCGGTGCCCGCGTCGGCCACCACCACACCCACCGCCACCTCGACGGACATCCGTACCCCGGCCACCTCGGTCGGTGCGGCGAGGCGCTCGGCGACCTCCCGGGCCTGACGCAGCGCGTACGCCAGCGGGGCCGTCCGGTCCTCGACCAGCGGAACCGAGGTCAGCAGGAGGGCGAACTCGTCGCCGCCGAGGCGGCCGAGCAGGTCACCCGGCCGGGTCAGCGCGGCGAGCCGGTTGGAGGTCAGCCGCAGCAACTGGTCGCCCGCCGAGTGCCCCAGCGTGTCGTTGACCTCCTTGAACTGGTTCACGTCGAGCAGCAGCAGGGCCACCGGGTGGTCGTGTGCGCGCTGCCGCAGCGCCTGGTCGCCCTTCGCGAGCAACGCCGACCGGTTGAGCAGGCCGGTGAGCTGGTCGTGCACCGCGTCGTACGACGAGCGGGCGGTGACCAGCCGCAGCTCGCGGTGCGTGGCGGCGTCGTGCAGCGCGGCGGCCAGGGCGTCCCCGAATGCCGCCACGCCGTCGCGTTCCCGGGCACTCGGCGGGGCGGACCGGGCGAACCGCACCCGCAGGCGGCCGACCTCGGCCGAACCCACCGCGAGGCGCCGCACCAGTTCGTGCTCCCCCACGCCGAGGCCGGCCGACGGTTCCACCTCCCGGTCGCGTACCTGGCCGCCGCGGTCGGCCCGGTAGCGGCGCCAGCGTCCCTCGCCCCGGGCCACGTCCACCTCGACCAGTTCCGCGCCGAACAGGGTGAGCGCGCCGGTCACCGCGGCGGTCGCCACGCCACGCTCGTCGAGCTGGTTGAGTGCGGCGGTGGCCTCGGCGAACGCCCGCCAGGTCCGCCGCTCCTGGTCGGCCCGGAGCCGGTGGCGGTAGGTCTGCTGGAGCAGCCAGAGCGGCGGCGGCAGGAGCAGCAGCCAGCGCGCGTCGAGTTCGAGCAGCGCGACGACCACCAGGCCGACCGCCACGTTGCCGACGAACATGAGCAGCTTGCCGCGCAGCGCGGCGAGCAGCGGCGGGCCGATCGCGATGCCGTGCCGCAGGGCGAGCGCGACGGCGCCCAGGAAGGCGGTGGTCAGCAGGTAGGTCACCGCGGCGGCGCTGAGCGTGAGCGCCAGCTCCGGGGTGGGCGCGGCGAGCAGCGGCGCCCCGAGCGCGGTGGCCACCGCCGCGGCGAGCGCGGTGGCGGCGGTCAGCGAACCGGCGATCCCCACCAGTTCCAGGGCGGGACGGCGGTCGGAGAGCACCGACATCACGGTCCAGGCGGCACCCACGCCGAGCAGGGCCGCGGCCGGGAGCCAGCCGGCCGGCACCAGCCAGAGGCAGACCACCAGTGCGGCCTCACCCCAGGTGATGCTCACCATGCCCGAAGCGGTACGGAAGCGCAGCCGGGCGAGCTGGGCCACCGCGAACGCGGCGACGGCGATGCCGAACCGCGCCGGACCCGGCAGTGGGTGGCCGGCCGGCAGGTGCGCCGGGACGGTGAGGCCGAGCACTGCGGCGAGCAGACCGGTCAGCGCGACCGCGACGGTGAGCAGGACCACGCCCGTCGGTGTCCCGCGCAGGCCGATCCGGTCGGGGGAACGGTCGGCCGGCTCGGTGGTCACGGGGCCGCCCCGTCGACGGGTCGGGCCGGGGCATGGCCGGGGGCCGGTGTTGCCATCGACATCGGCGTGCCCCTTCCGCGCAGGGTCCGGTGGCCTGACGGTCCCCCCGGCGGAAGGCTAAGCCAAAGCCGGTGGTCGCAACAGGGGGCGACGACCGGCTTCGACGTGATTCATGCGGTGTTCAGCTGTTGCGGCGCTGCTGAGAGCCGTTTGACGCGTTCGTCGGTGAATCCTGCTCGACGAGCCCGTCTGTCGGATCGGCGACTGCGGAATCGGCCCGGCCCGGGCCGCCCTGCTGCGGGAAGCGGTCGGGCAGCCGGCGCAGCCGGGCGTTCATGTTGCGGATCAGCAGGACGGTGACGGTGGCCAGCGCGACGATGAGGAAGAGGCCCATCGGACCGGCCAGACCACCCGTGCGGGTGTCACCGAAGTTGTTCTGCGCGAGCACCTCGACGGTGGTCAGCATGGTGTTCCTCCGATGTGCGGCTGAGCACCAGGGTAGACCCCGGCCAGGTCAGTGGGCACGGCACGCCTCCCGTACGCCCGCGAACAGGTCGGACTCGGGCAGCGGGCTGTCGACCAGTGACCTGGCGAGTTGGAAGTCCTCCGTCGGCCAGGCGCGCTTCTGCAGCTCCATCGGCACCTGGAACCAGAAGCCGTCCGGGTCGATCTGGGTGGCGTGCGCGCGCAGCGCGTCGTCCCGGACCGGGAAGTAGTCGGCGCACTCGACCCGGGTGGTGATCCGGGCGCCCTTGTCGGGGCGCTCGTCCCAGCGCTTCATCCAGTCGCCGTACGGCGATTCGAGGCCGGCGGCGAGCACCGCCTCGTGCAGGCTCATGATCTTGGCGCGGGAGAAGCCCACGTCGTAGTAGAGCTTCAGCGGCTGCCACGGCTCGCCCAGCTCGGGGTGGCGGTCCGGGTCACCGGCCGCGTCGAACGCCGCCACGGTGACCTTGTGGGTCATGATGTGGTCCGGGTGGGGGTAACCGCCCTCCTCGTCGTACGTGGTGACGACGTGCGGGCGGAACTGCCGCATCAGTCGCACCAGCGGCGCGGCGGCGACGTCCACGTCCTGGAGCGCGAAGCAGCCCTCCGGCAGCGGCGGCAGCGGGTCGCCCTCGGGCAGCCCGGAGTCGACGAAGCCGAGCCACGCCTGCTCGACGCCGAGGATGGCCCGCGCCGCGTCCATCTCGGCCCGCCGGATGTCGCCGATGTTCGCCCACACGTCGGGGCGGTCCATCTTGGGGTTGAGCACACTGCCCCGCTCGCCACCGGTGGCGGTGACGACCAGGACGTCCACCCCCTCGGCGACGTATTTCGCCATGGTGGCCGCACCCTTGCTCGACTCGTCGTCGGGATGGGCGTGCACCGCCATGAGACGCAGCTTCTCTGCCACCTTCGGCGCTCCTCGTCTGTGCCCGCCGACCGACCCGGGGCCGGGCGGCTGACCTGCCGGAATCTCCCCCCGCGCCCGCGAAAGCCCCCGTGACGGCCGGTCGGGGGCCGCCACCGGAGTGGCCAGGGCCACGCCCGCCGGTCCAGGCCGACCTGCCATCCTTGACTCAGCGCCGGGCTGGGAAGATGGACCTAGCCATTCTTGCCGATGCCGCCGACAACAACGCCAGGAGACAGCCGCCGGTGAGCGAGACGCACGCCACAGTCGCCGCGGAGGCCCCGGCCTTCCCGCCGGGCCGCTACGGCCGCCGCCGGGAGCCGGGACGCCGCCGTCCGCTCCTGCTCGCCCTGACCGTCACGGTCCTGCTGGCAGTCCTCGGGCTGGGCGCGGCGAAGCTCTACTACCAGTACGGCGACCCGGAGTACCAGGGCGAGATGATCAGCTACTCCGACATCACCGACTCCCGGGTGGCTGTCGACTTCCGGGTCACCGTACCGCCGGGCGGTTCGGCCACCTGCCTGCTGCGGGCCCGCTCCCACGACGGGGCCCAGGTGGGCAGCGCGGAGGTCACCGTGACCGCCGACCCCGGCCAGCGCCACATCCGGACCCGGCAGGAGGTGCCCACGAGCGCCCGGCCGTTCATCGGCGAGGTCCTGCGCTGCCGGCCGGCCGGCTGACCCGGACCGCCGGCGAGTCGCCGGCAGCCACACCCCGGCCCGTCACCGCCACCCGGGGTGATTGATCACACCTCGACGCGTACCGCACTGGTAGCCTTGCAAGTTCACCTGTCAGCCAGTCCGCACCAATCGAGGAGATCGCCTGTGTCCACAAATGGAAACAAGGCGCCCGCCACCTGGCTGTCCCAGGACGCCTACGACCGTCTGCAGGCCGAGCTCGACGAGCTGATCGCCAACCGGCCGGTCATCGCCGCCGAGATCAACGCCCGGCGCGAGGAGGGCGACCTGCGGGAGAACGGTGGCTACCACGCCGCCCGCGAGGAGCAGGGCAAGGCCGAGGGCCGCATCCTCTACCTCAAGGAGCTGCTGCGCACCGCAAAGGTCGGTGAGGCTCCGGACACCGACGCGGTGTCCCCGGGCATGGTCGTGAAGATCTACTTCGACGACGACGCCGACGACAGCGAGACCTTCCTGCTCGGCTCCAGGGAGATCGCCTCCACCACCGACCTCACGGTCTACAGCCCCGAGTCCGCGCTCGGCAAGGCCATCCTCGGCGGCAAGGCGGGGCAGACCTGCACCTACACCGCGCCCAGCGGCGCCGATATCAAGGTGACCATCGTCTCCTTCGAGCCGTACAGCGGCTGACCTTCCGGACCCGCGCCGGATGGCTCGGGTCCCGAACCCGACCGAGGCTGACAGGCCCTCCTCGGACCCGAGCCGCACACCCGAACGCCCCGACCGGATCATCCGGCCGGGGCGTTCGCGTTCCGCCGAGTGGCTCAGCCCTCGCCGGTGAAGACCACCTGGTAGCCGCTGGCCCGCAGCGCGCTGATCAGCGTGTCAGAGTGCTCCACCCCGCGGGTCTCCACGGACAGGGCCACCTCCACCTCACCGAGGCGCAGGTGCGGGTTGGCGCGCTGGTGCACCACGTCCACCACGTTGGCCCGGTGCTCGGCGATCTCGCCGAGCAGGGAGGCGAGCTGGCCGGGCCGGTCCGTGCAACGCACGGTGATCCGCAGGAACCGGCCGGCCGCGGCCAGGCCGTGCTCGATCACCCGGAGCATGAGCAACGGGTCGATGTTGCCGCCGGAGAGCACAGCGACGACCGGGGCGCTCACCTCCACCGCGCCCGCCAGCAGCGCCGCCACGCCCACCGCGCCGGCCGGCTCCACCACCTGCTTGCCGCGTTCCAGCAGCATCAGCAGCGCCCGGGAGATGTCCTCCTCGGAGACCGTCACCACGTCGTCGACGAGCTTGCGGACGTGGGTGAAGGTCAGCTCGCCCGGACGGCCGACGGCGATCCCGTCGGCGATCGTCGCGAACGAGGGCAGCCGCAGCGGCTCACCAGCCCGCAGCGAGGGCGGGAAGGCGGCGGCGCTCGCCGCCTGGACCCCGATCACGCGTACGTCGGGACGCAGCGCCTTCGCCGCCACCGCCATGCCCGAGACCAGCCCGCCGCCGCCCACCCCGGTCACGATGGTGCGTACGTCCGGGCACTGTTCGAGGATCTCCAGCGCGACGGTGCCCTGCCCGGCGATCACGTCGGCGTGGTCGAACGGGTGGATGAACACCGCGCCGGTCCGCTCGGCGAACGTCTGCGCCGCCACCAGCGACTCGTCCACCGTGTTGCCGACCAGCTCGACCTGCGCGCCGTACCCCTTCGTGGCGGCCACCTTCGGCAGCGGCGCGTTGACCGGCATGAAGACGGTGGCGTGCGCGCCGACCAGCCCGGCGGCGAGCGCCACCCCCTGGGCGTGGTTGCCGGCGCTCGCCGCGACCACGCCGCGGGCCCGCTCCCGGTCGGAGAGCCGGGAGATCCGCACGTACGCGCCGCGCACCTTGTACGACCCGGCGCGCTGGAGGTTCTCGCACTTGAGCCAGACCGGCCCGCCCAGCGCGGCGCTGAGCGGCCGGGACGGCTCCAGCGGGGTGGTACGGGTGACACCGGCGAGCAGTTCCCGCGCGGCCTGCACGTCGGCGAGGCCGACCAGTTCCGTCATGCCCCGATCGTGCCACCCGGCCCCGGTGGGATTTGCGCCGACGTGGCCGACGGCGCGGGCGGCACCGGCGCGACGGAAGAGGCCCGGTCGGGGTGCCCCGGCCCGCCCGGCTGACCGGGCCACGCCGGCTGACCCGGCCACGCGGGCACGGCCCGGGCGAGGCGGTCCTGCTGGGCGGACGAGATCCGGCGGATCAGCACGACGAACGCGATGCCGGCGACCAGGCACGCCGCCGCCGGCACCAGCCGGGGCACGAGCGCCTCCTCGTAGAAGCGCACGTACATGCCGAACTCCGCGTCGTTGCGGGGCAGCTCGGTCAGCCGGTCGTAGCGCTGCTGCTGGGCCCGGGCGACGAACCGGTCACCGATCAGGAACACCAGCCAGCTCGCCCACCACACCCCGACCAGCCACGACTGGCGGCCCCGCCAGACGCTGTTGCGGAGCAGGTCGGCGAGCACCCGGGCCGGCACGACGAGGTTTGCCAACGGGACCAGCCAGCCGGCGATCGCCCACGCCGGGCTGAGATTCGGCGCGGTGCCCGGGAAGGCGTCCAGGTTCTTGCGCGCCCGCCAGGTCCAGATCACCACGAGCGTGCCGGCGGTCAGGAGTGCGAGCAGGTAGGGCAGGGTGAACAGCACGTCGGCCAGCACCGCGCCGAGCAGCATGTCCCGGTCGAGCTGCTCGGCGGCCGAACGGGCCATCCGCACACCCACCAGCGGGGACAGGGCCGCCAGCAGGTAGAACAGGGCGGCCGCGCCGACCGCGAACGCGCTGGCCACGGCCAGACCGCGTACGCCGTACGTGGGCGTGCCGGGGGTGACGGCGGGCTGACCGACGCGGGTGCCGCAGCGCCGGCACTCCTCATAGGCCGGGGACGTGGCGTCCCCGCAGGTCTGGCAGTGCATCGGGGACCGTCCGAGGTGGAGTGTGCGACAGAGGTGCGCACACGTTAGACGATCACGCGGTGGCCGGCGACCCCGTTCCGGCGCGGGGATAGCCGGGCGCGTGCCGGGCCCACGGCGCCTGCATCTCGAACTGACCGGCCACGCCGAGCAGCAGCAGTTCGGAGCCGGGCGGGCCGACGAACTGCACGCCCACCGGCAGGCCGTCCGGGCGGCGGCCGACCGGCACCACGATCGCGGGCAGCCCGGCGATGTTCCACGGCGCCGCGTACGGGGCGTACCTGATGTTCGTCGACATGTTCGCCAGCCAGGAGCGGCCGGACCACCCGGCGGCCTCCGGCGGCGGCCCGGCCAGCGCCGGGGTGAGCAGCAGGTCGATCGAGTTGTCCGCGAAGAAGTTCACCGACCGTTCGCGCCAGGCGGCCCGGTCGGCCTCCCGCACGTACCCCCGGCGTTGCGCCCACTCGCCGAGCGTGACGTGCCGGCGGCTGCGCCGCTGGAGCTGGCGCGGCGCCACCCCGGCGGCGCGCACGTCGGCGGCGGCGGCCGCGAACCAGGTGGCGATGCCCTGGAGACCGAGCCGGGTCGGGTAGACCGGGTCGGCGGGCACCGTGTCGTGACCGGCGGCGGCCAGCAGCCGGCCGGCGGCGGCGACCGCGTCCCGGTTCGGCGCGTCCGGCGAGATGCCGCGTACCGGCGAGCGCAGCGAGACGCCCACCCGCAGCCGGGCCGGCGGGACCAGCTTGTCCGGCCGGCGCCCGGCCAGCACCGAGAAGCCGACCACCGCGTCGGCGACCGTGCTGGTGAGCATGCCGTGCTCGGTCAGGCCGAACCAGTCGTCCGCGCCGAGCTGGCAGGGCACCACGCCCCGGCCGGGCTTGAGCCCGACCAGGCCGCAGCAGGCCGCCGGGATGCGGATCGAACCGAGGCCGTCGTTGCCGTGGGCCATCGGCACCAGCCCGGCGGCCACCGCGGCTGCCGCGCCACCGGACGAGCCGCCGGGGGTGCGCGCCTTGTCCCACGGGTTGCGGGTCACTCCGGTGTCGTCGTCGGTGAGAGCCCACAGGCCCAGCTCCGGCATCCGGGTCACGCCGAGGATCACCGCGCCCGCGCCGCGCAGCCGCCGGACCACCTCGTGGTCGGCCTCCGCCACCTCGGTACGCATCGCGGCCGACCCGTTCCAGGTGGGCAGGCCGGCCACCGGCGTGTTCTCCTTGACCGCCACCGGCACCCCGGCCAGCGGCAGGTTCGCCAGTTCCTCCTGCTCGTCGACCTTCTCCGCCTCGGTGATCGCCTCGCCGCCGCGTACCGTGCGGAACGCGCCCAGCTCACCGTCGACGCGGTCGACGTGGTCCAGGTGGTCGGCGACGACCTGGGTGGCGGAGACGTCGCCACGGCGGACCGCCCGGGCGATCTGTTTCGCGGTCGTCCCGACCCAGGTCGTCGGCAAGATCTCCGGCACTGCCACCCTCCCCAGCCAGCGGTCAGCCCAGGGCCTGCTCCAGATCGGTGAGCAGGTCGTCGACCGTCTCGATGCCGACAGACAGTCGCACGAGATCGCCGGGAACTTCAAGCGGCGAGCCCGCAGCACTCGCGTGTGTCATCCGGCCCGGGTGCTCGATCAGGGACTCGACGCCGCCGAGCGACTCGGCGAGCACGAACAGCCGGGCCCGGTTGCAGATCTCGACGGCGTGCTCCTCGCCGCCCGCCGCGCGGAACGAGATCATGCCGCCGAAGCGGCGCATCTGCTTGGCGGCCACCTCGTGGCCCGGGTGCGACGGCAGGCCCGGGTAGATGACCTGGGCGACCTTGGCGTGCCCGTCCAGGTAGGCCGCGATCCGCTCGGCGTTGTCGCAGTGCCGGTCCATCCGTACCCCGAGGGTCTTGATGCCGCGCAGCGTGAGCCAGGCGTCGAACGGGCCGTTCACCGCGCCCATCGCGTTCTGGTGGTAGCGCAGCTCCTCGCCGAGCGCGCGGTCCGCCGCGACGAGCGCGCCGCCGACCACGTCGGAGTGCCCGCCGACGTACTTGGTGGTGGAGTGCACCACCACGTCCGCGCCGAACGCGATCGGCTGCTGCAGGTACGGCGAGGCGAACGTGTTGTCGACCACCAGCAGCGCGCCCGCGTCGTGCGCCACCGCGGCGAGCGCGGCGAGGTCGGCGATGCCGAGCAGCGGGTTCGTCGGCGTCTCCACCCACACGATCCGGGTGGCGCCCGGGCGGATCGCGGCCCGCACGGCGTCCGGGTCGGAGACCTTCGCCGGGGTGTACGCCAGGCCCCAGCGCTCGGCCACCTTGGCGAACAGCCGGTAGGTGCCGCCGTACGCGTCGTCCGGGATCACCACGTGGTCGCCCGGCTTGCAGACGGTCCGCAGCAGCGTGTCCTCGGCGGCGAGGCCGCTGGCGAAGGCGAGCGCCACCGGGCCACCCTCCAGCGCGGCCAGGCACTCCTGGAGCGCGTCCCGGGTGGGGTTGCCGGAGCGGCTGTATTCGTAGCCCTCGCGGGGCGCGCCGACGGCGTCCTGGGCGTACGTGCTGGTCTGGTAGATCGGCGGGATCACCGCGCCGGTGCGGGCCTCCGGGTCCTGACCGGCGTGGATGGCGAGTGTCTCGAAGCCGTGGCTCATGCCCGGAAGGCTAGTCCCTGCGTCCGCCCCCGGTACGCGATGTCCCCGTCGCGGGTGCCGCGCCGCTCCCACCCGGTGGCGGGAGCGGCGCGGGACGATCAGGCCGCAGGTACCGGCAGCACGTGCAGGGTGGCCGGCCGGGCGCCGGTCCAGTCCGAGGTGATCGCGTAGAGCCGGGCGCCGTTGGGAGACCAGGCCAGCCCTCCGGGTACGAGGTCCGCGCCCAGCTCGAACCGGGCCTGCTCGGTGCCGTCCAGCCCGAACACGAACACGTCCGGGTCGTAGGAGGCGTCGGCGCCGCCGGCCACCCGGGTGCCGTCCCGGGTCAGCTCGACCGCGTTGGGGTAGGCGCCGGTCCGGAACGTCGCCGTCGGGGTGGTGATGGCGGCGAGCGGGAACGCCTGCACCTCGTACGGGGCGCCGGAGGCGGTGTAGATCGTGTCGCCGGCCGGGTTCAGGGCGATGTCCCGCAGGTTGCTGCCGACTGCCATGAAGTCGTTCGTCCGCAGGAAGCTGAGCGCGCCGCCGGTGCCGATGGCGTAGGCGTCTACCGACGCCGGGCTGACCCCCGGCTGGCCGACAAGCAGCACGGTGCGGTTCTGCTGGGGGGCGGTCATCAGCGGCGCGCCGTAGTAGGTCTCCCGGGCCAGGCCGGTGGTCAGGACGGCCGGCTGGCGGCCCAGGTCGAGCCGCCCGATGTTGCCGTCCCACCCGCCGCAGCCGTAACCGAACCACAGGAAGCGGCCGGTCAGCGCGAGCGAGGAGGGACAGGCGGCCGCGCCGGTGTCGAACCGGGCGAACTCGGTGAGGGTGCCGGTGTTCACCGCCGCGATCGCGTTCGCCGACGGCAACGCCACGTAGAGCGTCTGCCGGTCCGCGCTGAGCTGGAGGTCGGTCGGGCCGGGCAGGCCGGACAGGGTGCTGACCAGGTCGCCGTTCGCGGCGGTCACCACCACGTCGGTGGAGTTCCGGCCGCCGCTGACGAAGATCCGGTCGCCGGCCGCGACCACGTCGGCGGCGTCGGCGATCGGCAGGGGTACGGCCCGGGGCGCGGCCGCGGCGGAGGCGGACACGCCGGGTACGGCGGCGAGCAGCATGCCGGTGAGCGCGGCCAGGGCCGGCGCGAGGCGTCTGTCGAGGCGCAAGGGTGTTCCCTTCACGAGGTCGGCCGCGGCGGTGGCCACGGCCGGATGGCTGCCGGACCGTCCTCGGAGGCGGTCGGCGAGCACACCCGGACGGGGACCGGACCGGTCCCCGTCGCGCGTCAGCACCATCGCCCCCGAACGTGCTGATCCAGACTCATGAATAGTTACCACAATCGCTCGCCGCCGTGGGGGCGACCCGTCAGCGCGGCAGGGCCGCGGACGGCGCGCGCGGGGCCCGGACGGCATACCCTGCCCGGATGAGCGGGTGCGTGTTCTGCGGGATCGTGGCGGGCGAGGTGCCGGCCTTCCGGGTGACCGACGAGCCGGACGGGGTCGCGTTCCTCGACACCCGGCCGGTGTTCAAGGGCCACGTGCTCGTGGTGCCCCGGCCCCACCTGGTCGCCCTGCCCGACCTGCCGGGCGACGCGCTGCCCGGCTACTTCCGGCTGGTGCGGCGGATCGCCGTGGCGGTGGAGGCCGGTCTGGGCTCCGGTGGGACGTTCGTGGCGATGAACAACCGGGTGTCGCAGTCCGTACCGCACCTGCACACCCATGTGGTGCCCCGGACCAGGGGCGACGGTCTGCGCGGGTTCTTCTGGCCGCGTACCCGGTACGCCGACGACGCCGAGGCGACGGCGTTCGCCGGCCGGATCTCGGCGGCGCTGGCCTGACGGCGGCGTGGGCGGGTAAGGAACCGGGGGCCGGCGCTGTTGCACACGCTGGGAAAGCCAAGAGAGGAGTCCCACCGTGTTCCTCCGCCGCATGAAGGCCGAGATGATCTCTCCTGACCAGGCCCTGCCGGGCCGCCCGATCGCGATGCCGATCGCCGACCGGCACGAGGTGCTGCCCGCCTCGCTCAAGGGCCCGTTCCCCGAGGGCGCGCAGGTCGCCGTCTTCGGCATGGGCTGCTTCTGGGGCGCCGAGCGGCTGTTCTGGACCCTCCCCGGCGTGGTCACCACGTCCGCCGGTTACGCGGGCGGGTACACCACCAACCCGACGTACGAGGAGGTCTGCTCGGGCATGACCGGGCACGCCGAGGTGGTCCAGGTGGTCTACGACCCGTCGAAGATCGCCTACGAGGACCTGCTGAAGGTCTTCTGGGAGAACCACGACCCGACCCAGGGCATGCGCCAGGGCAACGACGTGGGCACCCAGTACCGCTCGGCGATCTACACCACCACCGACGAGCAGCTGGCCGCCGCCAAGGCGTCGCGGGACGCGTTCGCGCCGATCGTGGCCCGGGCCGGCAAGGGTGAGATCACCACCGAGATCGCCCCGCTCGGCGACTACTACTTCGCCGAGGACTACCACCAGCAGTACCTGGCGCCGACGAAGAACCCGAACGGCTACTGCAACCACGGGCCGAACGGGATGTCCTGCCCGGTCGGCGTGGCCCGTACCGCGGGCTAGGCCTGGGTCGTCAGTCTGGATCCGACGACGAGGAGGGCACGATGGACGGCGCATGCCCGACCGGGTATGCCAAGCCGGTCATCGTGCCCCGATCGCCCGGAGATTCTTCGCGCGCCCACCGAGGGGCCGTGGACCTGCCGCAGCACCTGAAGTGGTCGTGCAACAGCAGGTACGACCCGGCACAGCCGGGCCGGATGCGGGGTCGCTTCGATGAGCGGTTGGGATTTACCTCACGTCTCCCGGTGGGACGAGGTCGGACATCAGCCGCCGACAGGCACGGAAGAACACCACAGGAGGCGACCCCCCTTCGTGGGGGCGCATGGTAGCAAGCTGTCACACGTTCGTCATCGTCTCAACAGGCGAACCGCAACAAGCTCTGGCAGCATTGGCTCGTATGTGCGGACTTGCGGGAGAGTTCCGTCGTGACGGTTCACGCGCCGACGTCTCGGCCGTGGAGCGGATGGCGGCCACGATGAGTGACCGAGGGCCCGACGACAGCGGCGTCTGGTCGCAGGGCCCGACCGCGCTGGGACACCGGCGCCTGAAGATCATCGACCTGTCCGCGGCGAGCGGCCAACCCATCGTTGACGCCGCCGCCGGACTCACCGGTGTCTTCAACGGCTGCATCTACAACTACCGGGAGCTGCGTGCCGAGCTTCAGGCCAAGGGCCACCGGTTCTTCTCGTCCGGTGACAGCGAGGTCGTGATCAAGGCGTACGCCGAGTGGGGGCTCGACTTCGTCGACCACCTGATCGGCATGTTCGCGGTGGCGATCAGCGAACGCGACACCGGCCGCCTGGTGCTGGCCCGGGACCGCCTCGGCATCAAGCCGCTCTACCTGGCCGAGAGCCCCGGCGTGGTCCGGTTCGCCTCGACCCTGCCGGCGCTGCTCGCCGGTGGCGGCATCGACACCACCATCGACCGGGTGGCGCTCGCCCACTACCTGAGCTTCCACAGCATCGTGCCGCCGCCGCGCACCATCCTGGCCGGCGTCACCAAGCTGCCGCCGGCCACGGTCCGGGTGTACGAGGCGGACGGCTCCACCCACGAGCGGGTCTACTGGGACCCGACGTTCGGCCGTGCCGCCGAGCGGGCCGGCTGGTCCGAGCGGGACTGGCAGGACGCGCTGCTCGACTCGCTGACCACCGCCGTACGCCGCCGCATGGTGGCCGACGTGCCGGTGGGCGTGCTGCTCTCCGGCGGCCTCGACTCCAGCCTGGTCGTCGCGCTGCTCGCCGGCGAGGGGCAGGCCCGCTCCGGCCTGGCCACGTTCTCCATCGGCTTCGACGCCGTCGGCGGCCGGGAGGGCGACGAGTTCGTCTACTCCGACCTGGTGGCGAAGACGTTCGGCACCGACCACCACCAGATCCGGGTGCCCACCGGCGACCTGCTGCCGCCGCTGGAGGCGGCCGTCTCGGCCATGAGCGAGCCCATGGTCAGCCACGACTGCGTCGCGTTCTGGCTGCTCAGCCAGGAGGTCGCGCGGCACGTCAAGGTGGTGCAGTCGGGCCAGGGCGCGGACGAGATCCTTGGCGGCTACCACTGGTACCCGCCGCTGGCGGGGGTGGACCGGGAGCAGGCGCTCGAGACGTACGCGAAGGCGTTCTTCGACCGCGACGCGGCCGGACTGGCCCGGGTGCTCAACCCGGCGTGGCTGGCCGACGGCGACCCGGCGCGGGAGTTCGTGGCCGCGCACCTGGGCCGCCCGGGCGCGCAGACCGCCGTGGACGCCGGCCTGCGGATCGACACCCAGGTCATGCTGACCGACGACCCGGTGAAGCGGGTCGACAACATGACCATGGCACACGGGCTGGAGGCCCGCGTGCCGTTCCTCGACCACGAGTTCGTCGAGCTCGCCGCGAGCTGCCCGCCGGAGCTGAAGCTGGCCCAGGGCGGCAAGGGCGTGCTCAAGGAGATCGGCCGGCGGGTCCTGCCACACGAGGTCATCGACCGGCCCAAGGGCTACTTCCCGGTGCCCGGCCTCACCCACCTGGAGGGCAAGCTCCTCGACCGGGTACGCGACGCCCTCACCGCACCGGAGGCGCGCCGTCGTGACTTGTTCCGCGCCGACTACGTCAACGCGCTGCTCGCCGACCCGAATGCCGAACTGACCCCGTTGAACGGAAACAAGCTGTGGCAACTGGGACTCCTGGAAATGTGGCTCCAGAGCCACGGAATCGACTGACAGTGACCGACACCCTCGCCACCGGAACGGCGCGTACCGACCGGGAACGGGTGCTCGGGCGACGCCGGGAACGCACCGGCCCCGGCGGCGACCCGATCGCACCGGGTACGCCGGAGCCACGGCAGCCGCAGACCGCTGACACCGACGCCTCGGGCGTCGTGCTGGACTGCGGCTGGGGCCGGCTGGTGTTCGGGCAGACGTTCGACGACCAGGTGCACGTGGCCGACGTGCTGCGGTCCGAGGCGGTCGGCGCCCGGGACATCTGCATCTACCTGCGCGATCCGCACGTGCTGGTGTCCCGGCTGCCGGACGAGCTGTTCATCGACCCGTCGCTGACGTACCGGCTGCCGCTGGGCGAGAAGCGGCCCGCCGCCACCGAGGGCGGCGAGGTGCCCGGGCTGACCGTCCGGCGGTTGCGCGACGCCGCCGACGCGGAGGCGGTGAACCGGATCTACGCCCGCAACGGCATGGTCACCGCCCCGGTCGAGGTGCTCGTGGACAACGCGGGCACGGACCGGTTCCT
Organism: Micromonospora sp. NPDC048169; assembly: GCF_040652815.1. Lineage (NCBI taxonomy): Bacteria > Bacillati > Actinomycetota > Actinomycetes > Micromonosporales > Micromonosporaceae > Micromonospora > Micromonospora sp. NPDC048169. Next base: position 303,557 of record NZ_JBEZMS010000002.1, on the reverse strand, counting down.
GCACCTCGTCGCCGAGGACGCCACGGGCGAGGTGGTCGGCACCATCACCGGCGTGGACCACGTCGCGGTCTTCGGGGACCCGGAGAAAGGCGCCAGCCTGTGGTGCCTGACCGTCGACTTCAACACCGCCCCGCCCGGCACCGGCCAGGCGCTGCTCACCGCGCTCGCCGACCGGCTCGACGAGCGCGGCCGGGCGTTCGTGGACCTGTCCGTGCTGGCCGAGAACTCGGGCGCGATCCGGCTGTACGAACGCCTCGGCTTCCACCGCACCGGCACGCTCTGCGTCAAGCGGAAGAACCCGATCAACGAGCGCCTGTTCCTGCCCGCCATGCCCGAGGGGTACGACGAGCTGAACCCGTACGCGAAGATCGTCGCGGACGAGGCGATGCGGCGCGGCATCCGGGTGGAGGTGACCGACCCGCACTGGGGTGAGCTGAAGCTGACCAGCGGCGGCCGGACCATCCACACCCGCGAGTCGCTGTCGGAGCTGACCTCGGCGGTGGCGATGAGCCGCTGCGACGACAAGCGGGTGACCCGGCGCATCCTCACCGAGGCGGGGCTGTCGGTGCCGCGCGGACGCACCGCCACCGGCGAGCCCGACGACGTCGCGTTCCTCAACGACGTGGGCCCGGTGGTGGTCAAGCCGGCGCGGGGCGAGCAGGGCAACGGCATCACCGTCGGCGTGCGTACGCCGGAGGCGCTGACCGCCGCCGTCGAGCTGGCCCGCCGGTTCTGCCCGGACGTGCTCATCGAGGAGCTGCGCGAGGGCGAGGACCTGCGGGTCGTGGTGATCGACCACGAGGTGGTCGCCGCGGCGGTGCGCCGGCCGGCGCAGATCACCGGCGACGGGGTGCACGACATCACCGAGCTGATCGAGCGGCAGAGCCGCCGCCGGTCGGCCGCCACCGGCGGCGAGTCCCGCATCCCGGTCGACGACATGACCCGCGAGGTGGTGGCGGAGGCCGGGTACCGGATGCACGACGTGCTCCCGGAGGGCGAGGTGCTGGCGGTCCGTCGGACGGCCAACCTGCACACCGGTGGCACGATCCACGACGTGACCGCCGAGCTGCACCCGGCCATCGCCGAGGCGTGCGTCACCGCGAGCCGGGCGCTGGACATCCCGGTCACCGGGCTGGACCTGCTGGTTCCCGCCCCGGACCAGCCGGAACACGTGTTCATCGAGGCGAACGAGCGCCCCGGACTGGCCAACCACGAGCCGCAGCCCACCGCCGAGCGCTTCGTCGACCTGCTCTTCCCGGGTACCCGGGCACCGCAGCGACTCTGGTCGCCGGCCGGTGCGGCAGGCTCTGGGGCATGACCGCACGCAAACCACAACCGCTCAAGCTCGACCTCGACTACCTCCGCCAGGTGCTGGTGGAGCTGCTGGAGATCCCCAGCCCGTCGGGACGCACCGACCACATCCAGCAGTACGTGGGCGAGCGGCTCTCCGCGATCGGGATCAGCTCCACGCTGACCCGGCGCGGAGCGCTGAGCGCCTGCCTGCCCGGCCCCCGGTCGACGGGCGCCGACCGGGCCGTGGTGGTGCACACCGACACCATCGGCGGCATGGTGAAGCGGCTCAAGGAGAACGGCCGGCTGGAGGTCAACCCGATCGGTACGCACAGCGCCCGCTTCGCCGAGGGCGCCCACGTGCGGATCTTCACCGACGACCTGGAGCGGGTGATCACCGGCCAGGTGCTGCCGCTGAAGGCGAGCGGCCACCGCTACAACGAGGCGGTCGACCTCCAGGGTGTCGGCTGGGAGCTGGTCGAGGTGCGGGTGGACGAGCCGGTGCACGACGAGGCCGGGCTGCGGGCGCTCGGCATCGACGCCGGGGACTTCGTGGCGTTCCTGCCCAACCCGACCATCACCCCGAACGGGTACGTCAAGTCCCGGCACCTGGACGACAAGGCGGGCGTGGCGGCGGTGCTGACCGCGTTCAAGGCGATGGTCGACGCCGGGGTCACCCCGGCGGTCACCGCGCACCTGCTGGTCACCGTCACCGAGGAGATCGGCCACGGCGCGAGCCACGGACTGGACCCGGACGTCGCGGAGATCGTCTCGGTGGACGCGGCGGTGGTCGCGCCGGGCCAGCAGTCCCGGGAGACCGCTGCCACGCTGGCGATGGGCGACGGCGTCGGCCCGTTCGACTACCACCTGACCCGCAACCTCGCCTCGATCGCCAAGGAGCACGGCGTCGACCTGGTGCGGGACGTCTTCGACTACTACCGCTCGGACGTGGCGGCGGCGGTCGAGGCCGGGGCGCACGCCCGGGTGGCGCTGCTCGGCTTCGGCGTGGACGCCACCCACGGCCACGAGCGCACCCACCTCGACGGGCTGCACCAGCTCACCCAGCTGCTCTGCCTCTATCTCCAGAGCCCGCTGGTCTTCCCGGAGTGGGACGCCGAGCCGGAGGGCGACCTGGCCGACTTCCCGTCGCTGGCGGTGCAGCCGGCGAACGAGGAGGGCCCCCGCGAGGGCCCGATCGGCCTGGACTGACCGGGCCTGTGATCGAAATCCGTTGCCGCGGCCGCCGGGAAGTGGATAGCGTGGCGGTACACGGGAAAGGAGGTGGTCCAGACTTGTATAGCAATCGGACTCGTGAGGTGGCTGTCCGCTAGCCGCTGTCCTCGACAGTGAAAACTCGCCCGCCGCGAGGCGGGCACCCGCAGGATCGTCGAGACCGTGTGGCAGCGGTGCGGCGAAACCACGACAGCCACCCGACCCCCGGGGTGCCGGCCCAGTCCAGCCGGCCCGCGCGCGAGCGCGGAAGCCCCGGGGGTCGCTTTTTGCCTTCCGGAGGATGCCGTGTCCATGCGTGAGCTGGTGGTGCTCGGTACGGCCAGCCAGGCCCCGACCCGGCAGCGCAACCACAACGGCTACCTGTTGCGCTGGGACGACGAGGTGATCCTCTTCGACCCGGGCGAGGGCAGTCAGCGGCAGATGCTGCACACCGGGATCACCGCCACCGACCTGACCCGGATCTGCGTCACCCACTTCCACGGCGACCACTGCCTCGGGCTGCCCGGCATGATCCAGCGGCTCTCGCTGGACCGCGTACCCCGCCCGGTGGCTGTGCACTTCCCGGCCGGGGGCGCCGAGTACTTCACCCGGCTGCGGCACGCCTCGAGTTTCTACGAGACCGCCGATCTCGCGGTCGAGCCGGTCGACACCGACGGGCAGCGGTTCGCCCTCGGCGTCGGCACGCTGGAGGCCCGCCGGCTGCGGCACCCGATCGAGACGTACGGGTACCGCCTGGTCGAGCCGGACGGCTGCCGGATGCTGCCGGAGAAGCTGGCCGCGTACGGCATCGCCGGTCCGGATGTGGGGCGGCTGCTGCGCGACGGCCACCTGGACCTCGACGGGCGTCGCGTCAGCCGGGACGAGGTGAGCGTGACCCGGCCGGGGCAGCGGTTCGCCTTCGTGATGGACACCGGGCTCTGCGACGGCGTGTACGCGCTGGCCGAGCACGCCGACCTGCTGGTGATCGAGTCGACGTTCCTGGAATCGGAGGCGGCGCTCGCCGCCGAGGTCGGGCACCTCACCGCCGGCCAGGCCGCGCGGGTGGCGACCGAGTCGGGGGTACGCACGCTCGTGCTGACCCACTTCTCCCAGCGGTACGCCGACCCGCGCCGCTTCCACGACGAGGCCCGGGAGCACTTCGCCGGCGAGCTGGTGATCGCCGAGGATCTCCAGACGGTGCAGGTGCCGCCCCGGCGGGTACCGTCGCCCCGGTGACGATCTCCCTACGTTCCGCGACCGAGGCCGACCTGATGGCGGTCGGCGCCCTCCACCAGCGCTCCCGGGTGGCGGCGTACTCGTCGTTCCTGCCGCCCGAGGCGCTGACCGACCCGACGCCCGCGGCGATGGGCCGCTACTGGGTGGAGCGGCTGACCTGGGAAGGCGCTGACCACCGGATGACGGTGGCCGAGCGGGACGGGCGGCTGGTGGGGTTCAGCTACCTCGGGCCGGACGACGAGGGCGATCCGGCGACCGGGCTGCTCAACGCGATCCACCTGGAGCCGTCCGAGCGGGGCCGGGGCACCGGCCGGGCGCTGATGGTGGACGCGCTCGACGCGATGCGGGCACGGGGGTGGACCCGGGCGGCGCTGTGGGTGCTGCGGGACAACGCCGCCGCGCGCCGCTTCTACGAGCGTGGCGGCTGGGCCGCCACCGGTGAGCAGCGGGACGAGCACATCGGCGCGGCGCTCGTCCCCCAGCTCCGCTACGCCCGCCTGGTGTAAGGAAGGGCCCCCTATTAACGCCTCCGGTAGAGGAAGGGCCCCTTGTTAACACCGGGTGTTAATAGGGGGCCCTTCCTTACAACGCGGAGGGTCAGCGGGCGCCCAGGTGGGCCAGCAGGTCCTGGCGGGTCAGCACGCCCTTGGGCTTGCCGTCGACAAGCACCAGCGCCGCGTCCGCCTTCTCCAGCAGCCCGACCGCCTCGCTCACCGGCTGGCCGCCGCCGATCATCGGCAGCGGCTCGCCCATGTGCCGCTCGATCGTGTCGTGCAGGTGCGCCTGGCCGGTGAACAGGGCGTCGAGCAGGTCCTTCTCGGCGATCGAGCCGGCCACCTCACCGGTCACCACCGGCGGCTCGGCCTTCAGCACCGGCAGCTGGGAGACGCCGTACTCGCGCATGTAGTCGATCGCGTCGCGGACCGTCTCGGTCGGGTGCACGTGCACCAGCTCGGGCAGGCCACCGGGCTTGTCGGCGAGCGCGTCGGCGACGGTCGGCTCGGTGCCCGATTCGTCGAGGAAGCCGTACCGGGCCATCCACTTGTCGTTGAAGATCTTCGACAGGTAGCCACGGCCGCCGTCCGGCAGCAGCACCACGATCACGTCGTCCGGGCCGGCCTTGCGGGCCACCTCCAGCGCACCCACCACCGCCATGCCGCAGGAGCCGCCCACCAACAGGCCCTCCTCGCGGGCCAGCCGGCGGGTCATCTCGAAGGACTCCTTGTCCGACACCTCGACGATCTCGTCGGCGATCTGCCGGTCGTACGTCTCCGGCCAGAAGTCCTCGCCGACGCCCTCGACCAGGTACGGACGGCCGGTGCCACCCGAGTAGACCGAGCCCTCCGGGTCCGCGCCGATCACCCTGACCCGGCCCTCGGACGCCTCCTTGAGGTAGCGGCCGATGCCGGAGATGGTGCCGCCGGTGCCGACGCCCGCGACGAAGTGGGTGATCTTCCCCTCGGTCTGCCGCCACAGCTCCGGGCCGGTGGTCTCGTAGTGCGAACGCGGGTTGGCCGGGTTGCTGTACTGGTTGGGCTTCCACGCGCCGGGGATCTCCCGGGCCAGCCGGTCGGAGACGTTGTAGTAGGAGCGCGGGTCCTCCGGCGCCACGGCGGTCGGGCAGACCACCACCTCGGCGCCGTACGCGCGCAGCACGTCCTGCTTGTCCTGGCTGACCTTGTCGGGGCAGACGAAGACGCAGCGGTAGCCCCGCAGCTGGGCCACCAGGGCCAGCCCGACGCCCGTGTTGCCGCTGGTCGGCTCCACGATCGTGCCGCCCGGCCCGAGGATGCCCGCCTTCTCGGCGTCCTCCACCATGCGCAGGGCGATCCGGTCCTTGACCGAGCCGCCCGGGTTGACGTACTCCACCTTCGCCAGCACGGTGGCCTGGATGCCCTCGGTGACGTTGCGCAGGCGGACCAGCGGGGTGTTGCCGATCAGCTCGACGACGTTGTCGTAGTACTGCACCTCGTTGTGCCCTTCGTCGCGCCGCCGTCGTGGGGCGGTCGGTCAGCCGTCAGTTCGCCGACCAGCGTACGTGCCCTCAGGGCACCACATGCCCCGGGATGACGGAGCTGCGACGCGTCTCCCACTCCAGGAACCGCTCGGTCTCGGCGAGCACGCTGCCGGCCAGCCAGGTGACCATGACCGCGTCGTCGGCCAGCCCGAAGATGGCCAGTGGGATCTCCGGCAGCAGATCGATCGGCGAGACGATGTACGCCGTCGCCCCGGCCATCAGCGCCAGGCGCAGGCCACCGTCGTACTCGCCCCGGGTGGTCGCGCGGATCATCCGCGGCAGCGCCGCCAGCCGGGCCCCGAGCGACGGCCCGCCCCGCGTGCCCGCCGCCAGCGCCCGGGCCAGCGCGGCGAACGCGGCGCTGCGCTTCAACGTCTTCCCCATGATGTCGCCCCTCTCCGCTCGACCATGGTGCGGCCCGGTGGCAAGTCCGCGCCCGCTACCCCACCGGTACCCATTCCGGGCGTCGCCCAGCCATCCGATCACGGACAGCAGTGGTCGTACCGGCGCGATACTGTCGGCTCATGGGGGACGCTGGTTCCGTCGCGCCGGTCCGCCGGCAGCGCGCCCGGCAGATCGTCCGCCTCGCGGCGGTCGGCACGGGCGCCACGGTCGCGGCCACGCTCGCCACCGGCGGGGTGCTGCTCGGCCAGGCCCGGCAGGCCCGCCGCACCATCCCGATGGCCCAGGCCCCGCCGCCTCGCTGCGACGGCGTCTACGGGGCGAGGCTGCCCGGCCCGCCGATCACCATGGTCGTCCTGGGCGACTCCTCCGCGGCCGGCTACGGCGTGCACAGGCGCCGGGAGACGCCGGGTTCGCTGCTCGCCACCGGGCTGTCCCGCCGGCTGCACCGGCCGGTCCGGCTGCACCGGTTCGCCGTGGTCGGCGCGCTGTCGTCCGGTCTGAAGCCGCAGGTCGAGTCCGCCCTGGAGGTCGAGCCGGACGTGGCGGTGATCCTGGTCGGCGGCAACGACGTCACCAACCGCACACCGTTCCCGGTGGCCGTGCGCTACCTGGTCGACGCGGTCCGCACGCTGCGGGCAGCCGGCTGCGAGGTGGTCGTCGGCACCTGTCCCGACCTGGGCACCATCCGGCCGATCCAGCCGCCGCTGCGCTGGCTGGCCCGGCGCTGGAGCCGCCAGCTCGCCGCCGCGCAGACGGTGGGTGTGGTCGAGGCCGGCGGCCGTGCCGTCTCGCTCGGTGACATGCTCGGGCCGCGGTTCGCCGCCGACCCCGGGCGGATGTTCGCCTGGGACCGATTCCACCCCTCCGCCGAGGGGTATGCGATAGCCGCGGCGGCGTTGCTGCCCACCGTGCTGTCCGCGCTGGGCGCGGTCCCGGAACGCAGACCTGTCCTGCCCGGCGTGGAAGGCGTACGGTCGCTCCCGGAGGCCGCTCACCAGGCGGCCCGGCACGCCGGCACGGAGGTCAGCGGCACCCAGCTGCGGGGTCGCGACCGCGGGCCGGGCGGGCGGTGGGCGCAGCTTCGCCGGCGGGCCTTCTTCGGCGTCGGCGCGGTGCCACCGACCGGCAGCGCCGCCGACTCGGCAACGCTGGAGGGAACGGCATGAGCGAGCGAATCGGCCGGCTCAGCGCGAAGGTGCCTCATGGCGGCACGGAGCGAAGCGGAGTGACGGCATGAGCGAGCGCAGCGAGCGAATCGGCTGGCTCAGCGCGAAGATGCCTCATGGCGGCACGGAGCGAAGCGGAGTGACGTCATGAGCGAGCGCGGTGAGGTGGCCCGGTGGGGCCGGGCGGCGGCCCTGTCCCTGCTGGCCGGCACGGTGGGCGGCGCGGCGGTCCTCGCCGGCCAGGCCATCGCCGCCCGCAGCCGGGAGTACGCCCAGCCCGAGCTGGGCCTGATGCTGCGCGCGACGGTCGGACGCGCCGACGCCCCGCCGCTGCGGCTGGTGCTGCTGGGCGACTCGTCGGCGCTCGGCGTGGGCGTCGACCGGTTCGAGGACACCATCGGCGGCCAGCTCGCCAACCTGCTCGCGGAGGGGCCGGCCGGCCGGCGGGTGCAGTTGTCGAGCGTCGGTGTCTCCGGCTCGCGCGCGACCGACCTGGCCACCCAGGTGGCGCGGGCACTGCTCGGCGAGCGGCCCGACGTGGCGGTGGTGCTGATCGGGGCGAACGACGCGACCGCCATGGCCCGGCCCGGTGACGCGGCGGCCTATCTCGGCTCGGCGGTACGCCGGCTGCGGGAGGCCCACGTCGAGGTGGTCGTGGGCACGTGCCCGGATCTCGGCGCGGTCCGCGCGGTCGCCGCCCCGCTGCGCCAGGTGCTCGGCTGGTCGGGACGGCGGATGGCGCGGGCCCAGACGGCGGCCGTGCTGGACGCCGGCGGCACCGTCGTCGACCTGGGCACCGAGACCGGTCCGGTGTTCCGCGCGGACGCGGGCACGCTGTGCCACGACGGCTTCCACCCGTCCGCCGACGGCTACCGGGTCTGGGCGCACGCCCTGCTGCCGGCCGTCGAGGCCGCCACCGCTGTCGCGTTCCGGCACCACAGGCGACCGCCCACGGGGTGACATTTCCCGCCCGCCTCGCGGCTTCCCGCGCATGTTACTAGCGCGTTAACGTTGGCTCATGCCGATTGAGTCGCCCCGCGACGCCGTCATCGTCGCCACCGCCCGGTCCCCCATCGGCCGCGCGTTCAAGGGTTCCCTCCGCGAGGTCCGCCCGGACGACCTCGCCGCCACGATCGTCCAGGCCGCCCTCGACAAGGTCCCGGCCCTCGATCCCACCACCATCGACGACCTCTACCTCGGGTGCGGTCTGCCCGGTGGCGAGCAGGGCTTCAACATGGCCCGGGTGGTCGCCACCCTGATGGGGCTGGACGGCCTGCCCGGCGCCACGCTGACCCGCTACTGCGCGTCCTCGCTCCAGACGACCCGGATGGCGATGCACGCGATCCGGGCCGGTGAGGGCGACGTGTTCGTCTCCGCCGGTGTGGAGATGGTCTCCCGGTACGCCCGGGGCAACTCGGACACGCTCCCGCCGGAGGCGCAGGCGCTGGTCGGGGGCGGCTGGGAGAACCCCCGCTTCGCCGAGGCGCGGGAGCGTTCCGCGGCCCGCGCGAAGGGCGGAGCCGAGGTGTGGACCGATCCGCGCGAGGCCGGTCAGCTCCCCGACATCTACCTCGCCATGGGTCAGACCGCCGAGAACCTGGCCCAGGTCTACGACGTGACCCGCGAGGACATGGACGCGTTCGGCGTCCGCAGCCAGAACCTCGCCGAGAAGGCGATCGCGGACGGCTTCTGGGCCCGCGAGATCACCCCGGTCACCACGCCGGACGGCACTGTGGTCAGCACCGACGACGGTCCGCGTGCCGGGGTGACACTGGAGGCGGTGGCCGGCCTGAAGCCGGTGTTCCGCCCGGACGGCCGGATCACCGCCGGCAACTGCTGCCCGCTCAACGACGGCGCCGCCGCCGTGGTGATCATGAGCGCGCAGCGCGCGTCCGAGCTGGGGCTCACCCCGCTGGCCCGGATCGTCTCCACCGGTGTCACGGGGCTCTCCCCCGAGATCATGGGTCTGGGCCCGGTCGAGGCGTCGAAGCAGGCCCTCAAGCGGGCCGGCATGACCATCGACGACGTCGACCTGGTCGAGATCAACGAGGCGTTCGCCGCCCAGGTGATCCCCTCGTACCGGCAGCTCGGCATCCCGGAGGAGAAGCTGAACGTCGCCGGTGGCGCGATCGCCGTCGGCCACCCGTTCGGCATGACCGGCGCGCGAATCACCGGCACGCTGCTCAACGCGCTGGAGTGGCACGACAAGACCATCGGTCTGGAGACCATGTGCGTCGGCGGCGGCCAGGGCATGGCGATGGTGCTCGAACGACTGAACTGAGACCGGTTCGCCGGGGCACGGGCCGGGTACGGGAGGCCGCATGGCGACCGTCGTGGAACGTGAGCGCAAGTACTCCGGCGACGAGGGTTTCCGGCTGCCCGACCTGACCGGGTGCGGTGGCGTCGTGACCATGTCCGACGCCACCGTCTCGGATCTGGACGCCGTCTACTGGGACACCGACGATCTGCTCCTGCTGCGCAGCGGGCACGCGCTGCGCCGGCGTACCGGCGGGCACGACGCGGGCTGGCATCTCAAGGTGGGCGCGGTCGGCGGTGCCCGGGTCGAGCACCGGTTCCCCGCCGGGGCGTCCGACGACGGCCCGCCGCCCGAGCTGGTCGCGCTGATCCGGGCCGCGTCGCGCGGTCGCCCGGTGGCCCCGGCGGCCCGGGTCGTCAACCGCCGCCGGGAACGCGGGCTGCTGGACGCGGACGGCCGGGTGCTGGCCGAGGTGGCCGAGGACGACGTCCGGTCCGAAGACCTCGTGGACGGCACCGAGCGGGCCTGGCACGAGATCGAGATCGAGCTGGTCGAGGGCGACGAGGGTCTGCTCGACGTCGTCGGCGAGCGGCTGCACGCGGCCGGCGCCCGGGACGTGGCGGTCAGCAAGTCGCACCGGGCCGTCGCCGCCCGGATCGAGCGCTTCGACGACCAGGAGCCGGACGGTCCGGCAGGGCAGGTCCTCGCGTACGTCCGGGCGCAGCGGGACGCGATCGTCGGCAACCACGCGGCCGCGTACCAGGGGGGCGAGGACGCGGTCCACGACATGCGCGTCGCGACCCGCCGGTTGCGGGCGACGCTGCGTACCTTCCGGGGCCTGTGGGACCGCCGGGAGAGCGAGACGCTCCGGGCTGAACTGCGCGAGCTCGGCGGCGAGCTGGGCCGGGTCCGCGACACCCAGGTGATGGCCGTCCGGCTCACCGACGCGGTGCACGAGTTGCCCGACGACCTGGTGCTCGGCCCGGTGGCCGCGCGGATCCGCGAGCGGTTCGCCGCCGACCTGGCCGAGGCGACCGCGGCGCTGCGGTCCGCGCTGGACGCCGACAGCTACCCCGCCCTGCTGACCCGTCTGGACCGGCTGGCCGACGGGCCGCCCGCCGACGTGGGCCGGCGCTGGGTGGAGCGCAGGGTCCGCCGCGCGGTACGCCGCGCCGACCGGCGGCTGGACCGGGCGCTCGCCACCACCGGGCCAGCCGGTGACGCCGCGTTGCACGAGGCACGCAAGAAGATCAAGGCCGCCCGGTACGCGGTGGAGGTGCGCGAGCCGGCCGCCGGCAAGCCTGCCGCCCGTCTGGTGAAGCGGTTCAAGGCGCTCCAGAATCTGCTCGGCACCCACCAGGATTCGGTGGTGACCCGCGAGGCGCTCCGGCGGCAGGCGCTCCAGGCGTACGCCGACGGCGAGAACACGTTCACCTACGGCCTGCTGCACGCGCGGCAGGCCGAGGCCGCCGGCCACGACCGCCCCGCGGTCCTGCGGGCACGCGATCGGGCCCGGCACCGCAAGGTACGCCGCTGGCTGAAGCGGGGCTAGAGGGCGGTGCGGGTTCGGGTCACCGCGTCGGTGGCGGTGACCAGGACGGGCTCCGGGGGCGCGGCGCGCGTGAGGTCGGCGGTGACCACGCGGAGCTGGTCGGGCAGCGCCAGATCGGCGGGGAGGCGGGGCACGTCGCGGCGCGGCTCACCGGCCGCGTCGGCGGCCAGGTCGGCGATCTCCTGGACCAGCTTGTGCACCAGGTCGGCCCGGGACACGTTGCCGCCTTCGGCCTTGGCCGACCAGCGCGGTTGCTGCCAGTGCCCGACCTGTCGGACCAGCAGGGCCACCGCCCGGTCCAGTTCCGCTGCGCTCATCGCCGCCGAGTCTACGGTCAGCGGCGTACGTAGCTGAGCAGGCGGAGGATCTGCCAGTACAGGAAGATCAGCCCGACCAGCAGCCCGAAGGCGCAGTACCAGGCGTAGCGGCGGGGCAACCGGTTCGCGGCGGACCGCTCGACCAGGTCGAAGTCGAGGATGAAGCTGAGCGCGCCCGCGATGATCGCCACCACCGAGAACAGGTACGGCAACCAGCCCACCCGGTCGCTGAGGCTGTACACGACCGCCCCCTGCCGCCCGGTGAACAGGTATGCGACCAGGTTGACCAGGCCGATCGCCACGATCCCGACGAGCGTGCCGATGACCAGCCGGGCCAGGCGCGGGGTGGCGCGGATCAGCCGGGCCCGGTAGAGCACCGCCATGCCGAGGAAGACGCCGAACGTGCCGACCACCGCCTGCGCCACGATGCCCGGATAGACCAGCTCGAAGGCGCGGCTGGCCACCCCGAGCAGTAGCCCTTGCAGAACGGCGTACCCGACGATGACCGGAGGGCTGGTGATCTGCTTCAGTGAGATGACGAGCACCAGGGCGAGGCTGGCCAGCGCGCTCCCGGCGAGCGCGGCGGTGATCCACGCGGCCTGCGGCACCACCACCCAGGACACCGCCGCCGTGACGCCGGTGACCAGCAGCAGGCCCACGGTCCGGCTGACCACGTCGGCCACCGTCATCGTGCCGGCGGTCCCGACCCCGAGCACCTGCCGCTCGGCGCGGCCGACGTCGTCCAGCCGGTCCAGCACCGGGTTGGCGCTGCGCACCGTGACCACCTCCCGCCCACGTACCCGGATCCCACTCTGCCCCGGGCGGCCCGGCGGGGACGGGGAAACGGCGACGCCCGCCGCCGCGGATGCGGCAGGCGGGCGTCGTCGGGGAGGGCGTGATGTCAGTCGTCGCCCTGGAAGTAGCTGAGCAGCCGCAGGATCTCGATGTAGAGCCAGACCAGGCCCACCACGATGCCGAATGCGGCGGTCCACGAGTAGCGCTGCGGGAGGCCCATCCGGACCCCCTCCTCGATGTCGGCGAAGTTGAGCACGAAGCTCAGCGACGCCACCACGATGCAGACCAGGCTGAAGCCGATCGCGAGCGGGCTGCCGTCACGCAAACCGGTGTTCACGCCGAACAGCGCCAGCACCAGGTTGACGAGCATCACGCCGAACAGGCCGGCCATGATGGCCACCATGATCCGGGTGAACTTCGGGGTGGCCCGGATGATCCGCGCCTTGTAGATCATCGCCATCAGGAAGAACACGCCGAACGTGGCCACGACCGCCTGGAGCACGATGCCGTCGTAGAGCGACTCGAACGCCTTGCTGACCATGCCGACGAAGACGCCCTCGATGACCGAGTACGCCACGACGAGCGCCGGGTTGGCCATCCGGGAGAACGAGATGATCAGGCCGAGCACCAGGCCGACCACCGCGGCGCCGATCCAGGCCACGCCGACGAGCGAGTCCGGCACGAGCACCCAGGCCGCAGCGGCCGAGGCGCCGAGGATGGCGAGCATGAGGACCGTCTTGACGACCACGTCGTCGAGGGTCATCGGGGTCACGGTGGGCGGGGCCACCGGCTGGCCGTAGCCGCCCGGGTAGGGCTGGGCGTAGGGCTGCTGGGGGTACTGCTGCGGGGCGTACTGCTGCTGCGGGTACTGCTGCTGGGGGTATCCGGGCTGACCGTACGGCCCGGGCTGGGCGTACCCGGCCGCCCGCTCACGCTCTGCCGCCTGGCCGAGCCGGGCGAGCACCGGGTTCGAGGACTTCACTTCTCAGGCCTCCCTCAGGGGGTCGATCGCACGAAAGACGCGCTACTCCAGGGTAAACGTGGCCGCAATCGCGCGTGCTACGCCTAGCTGTGGGAAACCTGAGAGTTCGGGTGCCCGGGGCGGGGGTCGAACCCGCACGCCTTGCGGCAGCCGCTTTTAAGGCGGCCGTGTCTGCCGTTCCACCACCCGGGCGGGTGACACCGGCGCGTCGACACGCGGCGGTACAGATCTCACCGTAGCGGCTCGGCCGCGACGCGGCGTACCCCGACGGGTGCGGCCGTTATGGTCGAGGCCGTGACCAGCCCCGCCCGCCCGGCACTCCGGCCCGGCCGCCGCCGGGCGGCCCGGCCGGCGGCGGGCACGCGGCGGGTGACGGCGGCCCTCCGGCGGCATCGCGCGGACCTGCTCGCGGGGTTGGCGTTCGCCGCGCTCGCCGGCTGGCTCACCCACGGCCTCTGGCCGGCGCCGGGCACGCGTGTGCTCGCGCTCAACCCGGCCGACCAGACGCTGTACGAGTGGTTCCTGGCGCTGGACGCGCGCGCCCTGCGCGGCGAGCTGAGCCTGGTCACCGACCGGCTGAACGCGCCGGACGGCGTCAACCTGATGGCGAACACCTCGGTCGTGGCGCTGGGCGTGCTCTTCGCCCCGGTCACCCTGGCGTTCGGGGCACCTGTGACGTTCGCCCTGCTCGTGGCCGTGAACATGGCGGGTACGGCGCTCGCCTGGTATCTGCTGTTCGTCCGCGTCCTGCGGGCCCGCCGGCTCGCGGCCGCACCCGGTGCGGCGCTGTGCGGCTTCGGGCCGGGCATGGTCTCGCAGAGCAACGGCCATCTGCACATGACCGCGCAGTGGCTGGTCCCGGTGCTGGTCTGGCTCGTGGTCCGGCTGCTGCGCGCCGCCGACCCGGCCGGTCGCCCGGACGGTCCGGACCGCCGCCGCATGGCCTCCTCGACGGCCGGGCTCGCCGCCGTCGTCATCGTGCAGGTCTTCGTCGGCGAGGAGGTGCTGTTCCTCGCCGCGCTCACCCTGGCGGTGGTCACCGTCGCGTACGGGCTGGCCGACCGGGACCTGGTACGCCGGGCCGGTCGCGGCTTCGCCGGTGGGCTGCTCGCCGCCGCCGGGCTGGCGCTGCCGGTGCTGGCGTACCCGCTGTGGGTGCAGTTCGCCGGCCCCCAGGGCGTCGCGGACGGCATGTTCCCACCCGCCTACTTCTCCGCCGACCTGATCGCCTGGACCCGCCTCTCCGCGCTGTCGGTGTTCGGCAGCCCGGAGGCGGTACGGCTCACCACCGGCCCGGCCGAGTTCACCTCGTTCCTGGGCTGGCCGCTGCTGCTGGTCGCCGTCGGCTGCGCGGTCTGGCTGGGCCGGCGCGCACCGGTGGTGGCGCTCGTGGCCGGCGCGCTGACGATGGCCGCGCTCGCGCTCGGCCCCGAGGTGGTGGCCGGCGGGGAGCGGACCGGGATCCCCGGCCCGTACGCGCTGCTGGCCGGGCTGCCGCTGGTGGACGGCGCGCTGCCCACCCGGTTCGCGCTCGCGGTGCTGCCGCTCACCGGCACAGTGCTCACCCTCGCCGTGCACCGGGCGCTCGGCGAGTCCGGGCGGGCCCGCCGGGTCGTCCCGGTCGCGGTCGGCGCGGCGCTGCTCAGCGTCCTCCCCGCGCCGCTGCCCACCATGGACCGGCCGCCGCTGCCCGAGTTCGTCACCGGCGGCCACTGGCGGCAGTGCGTACGCCCCGGCGGCGTGCTGGTGCCGGTGCCCACCACCACCCCGCAGGACCCCTGGCCGATGCGCTGGGCCACCGCCACCGGCGTCGCGTTCGCCATGCCGGAAGGCTTCTTCATCGGCCCGTACGGCCGGGACGGCTCGGCCACCATGGGCACCTGGCAGCGGCCCACCTCGGCCCTGCTCGCCGAGGTGGCCCGCCGGGGCGTGGCGCCCGCTGTCGGTGACCGGCAACGCCGCCAGGCCGCCCGGGACGTGGAGTTCTGGCAGGCCTCGTGCGTGGCGGTGACCGACGACGCCCCGCACGCGGAGATGCTGCGCCGCACCCTGGAGCAGCTCTACGGCCCCGGCGTCCGGCTCGCCGACGCCTGGACCTGGCGGTTCTGACCCCCGGTGACGGCGAAGGGCCCCTCCCATACGGGAAGGGCCCCTACGCGAGACGCGTCAGACGCGCGCCGGGACCTGCGGCGCGGACGCCTCGGCGAACTCCTCGCGCGGGTCGTGCAGCTGGCCGAGCGCGACCACCTCACGCTTGAGGAAGAACGCGAGCGTCCAGTCGACCACCACACGCACCTTGCGGTTGAACGAGGGGATCCGCGACATGTGGTACGTCCGGTGCATGAACCAGGCCGGCCAGCCGGTCATCTTGATGCCGTAGACCTGCGCCACGCCCTTGTGCAGGCCGAGGCTGGCCACGCTGCCGGCGTGCTTGTGCTTGTAGTCGACCGGCTCGCGCCCGCGGATCACGTTCGCGATGTTGTCGGCCATCCGCGCGGCCTGCCGCACCGCGTGCTGGGCGCTCGGGGAGCAGAAGTTGCCAGGCTCCTTGGTCAGGTCCGGTACGGCGGCGCAGTCACCGGCGCTCCACGCACCCTCGACCACCCGGTCGCCGTCCACGATCTGCAGGGTCGGCCGGCAGGTGACCCGGCGGCGCTCGTCGCGCGGGAAGTCAGTCGCGTCGAGCATCGGCGACGGCTTCACACCGGCGGTCCAGACGATGGTGTCGGACGGGAAGCTGTCGCCGTCGGAGAGCTTCACCACACCGTCGACGCAGGACTCCAGCCGGGTGTCCAGGCGGATGTCCATGTCGCGCTTCATCAGCTGCTGCACCGTGTAGGCGCCCATGTCCCGGTCGACCTCGGGCAGCACCCGCTGGGTCGCCTCGACGAGCACCCAGCGCATGTCCTCGGGCTTCAGCTCCGGGTAGTAGCGCAGCGCGTCCCGGGCCATGTCCTCCATCTCGGCCAGCGCCTCGATGCCGGCGTAGCCGCCGCCCACGAAGACGAACGTCAGCGCGCGGCTGCGTACTGCCGGGTCGGTGGTGGAGGCCGCCACGTCGAGCCGGTCCAGCACGTGGTTGCGCAGGAAGATGGCCTCGCCGATGGTCTTGAACCCGATGCCGTTCTCGTGCAGGCCGGGGATCGGCAGGGTGCGGGAGACCGAGCCGGGGGCGACGACCACGTGGTCGTACTGGATCTCCCGGGCCGGGCCGCTGATCGGCTGCACCACGGCGGTCTTGCGGTCGTGGTCGATCCGGGTGACGGTGCCCGCCACCACGGTGCACTTGCGCAACTCCCGCCGCAGCGGCACCACAGCGTGCCGAGGGGAGATGTTGCCCGCCGATGCCTCCGGGAGGAACGGCTGGTACGTCATGTGCGGCTGCGGGTCGACGACGATGACCTCGGCCTCACGCCTGTTCAGCTTCTTGGACAGGCGCAGAGCGGCGTACAGGCCCACGTGACCGGCACCCACGACAAGGATCCGCTTCGGGTTCACGTCATCTATCTTTCCCCGGGGTCCCCGGGTAATCCCGCGCGAGACCCCCTTCTGTGACGGAGCACAACCCGTGTGACCTGCGCAACGTCACCGGAACGCAGCGTCACCGGCGTCGCAGCAGCCACCCCAGCAGCGCGCTCAGACCCACCGCCACCAGCAGCCCCACCGCTGTCACCGCCTGCGAGCCGTCCGTCCCGCCCACTCCCCCGAGCCACGCGAGCACCACGCCCAGCACGGCGCTGGCGAGCACCACGCCGCCCGCCCGGCCCAGCCACCGCAGCACCACGTCCGGGTCGATCAGGCCGTCGTAGGGCAGCAGCGCGGCGAGCGCGCAGAGCGAGTGCGCCAGGTAGAGCAGCGTCGCCACGGCGAGCAGCCGCCATAGCGCCGGCGGCCGGTCGAAGCCGAGCGTGGCCAGGAGCCAGCCGCCGACCGTGACCAGCGCGGTGAACGTCGGCCAGATCCGGCGCGGCCCGGCCGCCGGCAGCACCGCGGCCACCGTCAGGGCCAGCAGCGAGCGGGAGGTGAAGGCCTGCACCGGGTACGCGAGCAGGAAGCCGGCCAGCACGGTGAGGAAGATGCCGCCGCGTACCAGCAGCGGCAGCGGGCTGACCCGGGCGGCGGCGTACCGCAGGGCCCGCACCCGCTCGACGACCGCGTTCACCGGGCCCGCCTCTCGTTCACCGCAACCCCGCCTTCGGGGCGGTCGCCAGCCGGGCCACGTCGCGCAGCACCTCGTCCAGGCTGCCGGAGCCCGCCCAGCGCACCACCGGCACCCCGTGCTCCCGGAGCTGGCCGATCATCGTGTCCCGGTCCAGCCGCCACAGCCGGTACGCCACCTCGGCCCAGCCCCGCTCCTTCGGCACCGGAAGCTCGGCCGGCAGCGTGTCCACCGCCACCACGAACCGCCCGCCCCGGGCCAGCCGGGCCAGCATCTGCGCGGACCGCTCGTCGAGCAGCGGGGTGAGCACTACCACCAGGGCGTCCGAGGAGAGCACCTGCGGGCCGAAGACCTGGTCGTACGGCTCGTGCGGGGACGAGTCGGCCTGCACGTCGAGCAGCCACTCCAGCACTGTCAGGTACTGCCGCCGCCCGGTGGCCGGGCGCAGCCGGCGGGCGGACGGGCCGTACTCCAGCATCGACACCCGGTCGCCGCGGTGCAGGTAGTGCTCGGCGATCGCGGCGGCGGCCCGGACCGTGGTGTCCAGCACCGACGCGGTCCCGTTGACGCCGCCGGAACGGCCCGCCTCGGCCAGCACGTCCAGCAGCACCACCACCTCGGCGTCCCGGTCCGAGAGCGTCGACGCGACGTGCAGCTGCCGGGCCCGCAGCGACACCCGCCAGTCGATCCGGCGCAGCCGGTCGCCGGGCGCGAACACGCGCACCCCGGCCAGTTCGCCGCCCTCGCCCGGCCGCCGCGAGCGGTGCGCGCCGACCAGCCCGGCGGCCCGGGGCATCGCCTCGACCGCGTCGAACGGCTCGGTACGCGGATAGACCCGGGCCCGGATCGGCTCGGTGATCACCGCGCGGGAGACCAGCAGCCCGTCGGCGGCGGCGACCCGCACCCCGGCCGGGCCGATCGGGTGCCGGCCCCACCGCAGCGCGGTGCCGGTCAGTTCCAGGTCGACGGCGCTGCCCCGGGGTACGGAGGTGACGAACGGCCGGTCCGCGCCGCCGGAGCGGCTCACGTCCAGCCCGGTGCCGCCGAAGCCCACCTGCTTCACCCGCAGCCAGCGCGACATCCGGGTGCGGACCACCGCCAGGTCGTACCCGATCAGGTCGGGGTTGGCCACCGCGACCGTCGCGGCCATCGGCGCGCCCTCGACCAGGTGGGTGTCCGCGACGCCCAGTTCCAGCTCGGGCAGCCCGGCGGGACGGCGGCGCAGGGCGTACGCGGTCCCGAGCGCGAACGGCGTGGCGAGCACCACCAGGTCGATGCGGCCGAGCAGGACGGCGACGACGAGCAGCACGCCGGTGAGCAGCACGGCCCGGCCGAGCGCCCAGGTGGGCGCCCAGCCGTTCGCCGCGTCGGCCCGGTCCATCAGCGTCCGGCGGCGTAGCTGGGCAGCGCGCCGCTGGCCGGGGCGGGCGTGGACTCCAGCACCTCGCCGACCACGAAGGACGGGTCGACCCGGCGCAGCCACATCTCCGGCCGCAGCGTGATCCGGTGCGCCAGCGCGGGCGCCGCCACCGCCTTGACGTCCTCCGGCACCACGTAGTCCCGGTTGGCGAGCACCGCCCGTACCCGGGACAGCAGGAGCAGCGCCAGCGAGCCGCGCGGGGACGCGCCGACGAGCACCGACGGGTGCTCCCGGGTGGCGGCGGTCAGCGCCACGATGTAGCGGCCGATCGAGTCCTCGACCACCACGTCCTCCAGGGCGGCCTGCATGGCGCGCAGCGTGGCGGCGTCCACCACCGGCTTGATCTCGGCCTCCTCGCGGCGGCGGGCGAGCCGGCGGCGCAGCACGTCCCATTCCTCGTCGTGGCTGGGGTAGCCGAACGACACGCGCAGCAGGAACCGGTCGAGCTGCGCCTCCGGCAGCGGGTACGTGCCCTCGTACTCGATCGGGTTGGCGGTGGCGAGCACGTGGAACGGCTCGTCCAGCCGGTAGGTCACGCCCTCGACCGAGACCTGCTTCTCCTGCATCGCCTCCAGCAGCGCCGACTGCGTCTTCGGCGGCGTCCGGTTGATCTCGTCGGCGAGCAGCAGGTTGGTGAAGACCGGCCCGGCCCGGAACGCGAAGTCGCCGCTGCTCTGGTCGTAGAGGAACGAGCCGGTCACGTCGGCGGGCAGCAGGTCCGGGGTGAACTGGAGTCGCCGGAAGTCCAGCCCGAGCGCCTGCGCGAAGCACCGCGCGGTGAGCGTCTTGCCCAGGCCGGGCAGATCCTCCAGCAGCACGTGACCACCGGCGAGGATGCCGGCCAGCACCAGCTCCAGCGCGTCGCGCTTGCCGACCACGACGGTGCCGACCGCCTCCAGGACGGCCCGGGCGAGCCGGCCCACCTCGGCGGGGGCCATGCTCCGGTCCACGTCGTTCATCAGATCTTCTCCAGTTCGGCGACGATCGCCGCGAGGTCGCGCGGCGACGGAGGGCGGCGGACGGGGGTGGCGAGGAACGTCCACAGTGGTTCGCCCAGCACCGACCGGGCGCGGTCCGGGTCGGACTCCCGGGTGACGCCGTGGCGCTGGCGCAGCCGTTCGTCGGCCAGCTCGCCGAGGCGGGGCAGGATGCGCTCGTTGAACCGGTCCCGGTTGTCGGCACACCAGTCCAGCGGGCGTTCCCAGCCGTTGATCGCGGCACGCAGCGCGTCCCGCGCCGACCAGTTCCAGGTGCCGGGCTCCTCGCCGGCGGGCGCGCGGGCCCCCGCGCGGGGCGGCGGCGGAGGTGAGAGCGTGGTGGTGACCCGGCGTACGGCGAGCACCGCGAGCACCCCGGCCGCGATGATCCAGACCGGCATCTTCAGGCCGACAGCGCGCAGCCCGACCACCACCACGACCACGATCGCGGCGGTGACAGCGGCGGTCCGCAGCAGCAGCCGGGCCCGGCCGCCGCCGGAGGGCCGGGTCTCCTCCCCGGCGGGCTCCTCGCCGAACGAGAGCAGGTCGTCGATGCTGCTGCTCACGACGCCTCCCCCGCCGCCAGGCTGGTCAGCTCGCCGCGCAACCGGCGCAGCGCGGCACGGGCCTGGTCCCGGGTGTGCTCGTCGACCGGGTGCGTGGCGTACCGGGCCTCCCGGTAGACGTTCGCGAAACCGTCGAGCACGTCGGCGCTGGCGATCGCCGGGATGCCGGCCGCCGGGTCGCCGCGCAGCAGCCGCGCCACCAGGTCGGTCGGGGTGTCGCCGGTGTGCCGGGGCACGCCCGCGTCCTCGGCGGCCTCCTCCAGGCGTACCCAGCAGGCGATGACAGCGGTTCGCGGGTCGGTGGAGCGGTCGTCCAGTTCGACGAGTCCGGCGTCGAGCGCGGCCACCACCTCGCGGGCGGTCCCCTCGGCGGTACGCCGGGTGCGCCGCACCGGCACCGCGCGGGTGGTCCGCCGCAGCGCGCCCCGGAGCACGTTCCACAACACGTACCCGATGGCGGCCAGCACCGCCGCGAACAGCAACGCCACGGCGGCGGTGGCCAGCCAGTCGGGCACGCCGCCCGAGGTGGGCTCGCCGACGTCGCGCGGCTCCACGGGGATCGACGGCACGGCCTCCGGCGACGGGTAGTCCGGCACGTACGGGATGGTGTCGGCGGCGGGCGGGATCCGGCTGGCCCCGATGGCGGAGTGACCGGCGGCGAACGCGGCGAACGCGAGCAGCACCGTCACCGCGGCGACCGGCCACCACCTGCGCAGTACGCCGAAATCCATCCCACCGCCTCAGGTGTTCCTCAGTCCACCCCGGCCAGGTGCTTCGCCCGGGTGAACACGTCGTCCAGCATCGCCGGTGTGAGCCGTCCGGTGAATGTGTTCTGCTGGCTGACGTGATAGCAGCCCAGCAACGCCGGCACCGACTCGCCGGACCAGTGTGCCCCATGACCGAACGCCGGTCGCGGTGTGGGCGGTCGCTGCCCGTACACCTGGCGTAGCACCGGCCACCACGCGGCCCACGCGAACGCGCCGAGCGCGACCACGACGCGCAGCGTGGGACGGACCAGTTCGACCTCGCGGTGCAGCCACGGCGCGCAGGTGTCCCGCTCGGCCGGGGTGGGTTTGTTGTCCGGCGGCGCGCACCGCACGGCGGCGAAGACGCGGGTGTCGCGCAGCGTCAGGCCGTCGTCGGCGGACACGCTCGTCGGCTGGTTGGCCAGCCCGGCGCGGTGCAGCGCGGCGAACAACACGTCGCCGGACCGGTCCCCGGTGAAGATCCGGCCGGTGCGGTTGCCGCCGTGCGCGGCGGGCGCCAGGCCGAGGATGGCGATCCGCGCGTCCGGCGGGCCGAGGCCGGGCACCGGCCGTCCCCAGTAGTCCTGGTCGCGGAACGCCGCCCGCTTGACCAGCGCGACCTCCTCGCGCCACGCCACCAGGCGCGGGCAGGCGAAGCAGTCGCTGACCGCGCCGTCGAGGTCGGCCAGGTCGGTCGCCCGCGCGGCGCGGGCGACCACGTCCTGCGGGGTACGCGACTCAGCCAAGCTTCGCCCGGAACAGTTCCAGCGTGCGGGCCCAGGCGGTGGCCGCGGCCCGCTGGTCGTAGTGCTCCGGCCGGTCCTCGTTGAAGAACGCGTGCGCGGTGCCCGGGTAGTCGAACGTCTGGCAGGTGCCGCCGGCCGACTCGATGGACCGGCGTACGCTCTGCACCCCGTCGGCGGCGGACAGGCCGTCCGCCTCGGAGCAGTGGATGAGCGCCGCCTTGCCGGCGTAGCCGGCCCAGCCGCCCTCGTCGGCCGCCCCGACGGCCATGCCCTCCCAGGGCAGGCGCGGATAGAACCCGGCGGTGGCCACGATGCGCTCGGAGAGCGTGGCGGACCACAGGGCCAGGCTGGCGCCCGCGCAGAACCCGGCGCAGCCCACCTTGCCGGCGACCTCCGGCCGGCTCGCCAGGTATTCGGCGGCGGCGGCGATGTCGGTCGCCGCCTCGTCCATCTGAGAGCTGTTGAGCATCAGCTGCGGCTCGGTCGGCTTCACGGCCGGCCCGCCGTGCCGGAAGTCGGGCGCGAGGGCGACGAAACCGGCCTCGGCGAAGCGGTCGACCACGGCCCGGACGTGGGGCACGAGACCCCACCAGTCCTGGATGACGATGACCGCCGGGCTGGCCGCACCGCCGGAGGGTATCGCGAGATACCCCTCGCTCGTCCCCCCGTTGCCGGTGAAGCTCACCATCTCGCCCATGGGCCCGTCCTCCTTGCGGTCAGTCAACGTTGGCTGGTCGCACAGTTGGCTGTTACGTGCCGGTAGCGTGCCACGCGGTGAGCGGCCCGGGGAAGACGGAACAACAGTGGCATTCACCTCCTGTCGAACCGCCGGACAGGTACACACGCCGGCTCGACACTCTCGACGCGTCCACCCACGCGCGGGTGGTGCAGGTGATCGACCTTGTCAAGGACCGGGCACGAGAGGAGGGGAAGGCATGAGCGACTACTCCCGGTGGCAGGACATCCGCGCCGACCACGTCGCCCGGGCCGGCGGGGAAGAGGCGGTCGATGCGGGTAAGCAGGAACTTCTCGCGGAGGTCATCGGTCACCGCCTCGCGGAGGTACGGCGGGCGCGCGGCCTGACCCAGCAGCAGGTCGCCGACCGGATGGGCGTCACCAAGGGACGGGTCTCCCAGATCGAGCAGGGGAAGATCTCCGGCCAGGAGGTGGTGGCGCGGTTCGCCGCAGCGCTGGGCGGCCGGCTCCACCAGGCGATCTACTTCGACGACGGTGACATCGCCGCCATCGCCTGACAGCGGCTCCGCGCGAGATCTTGGAAGATTGCGGCCCTCATGAGGGCCGTTTCCTTCCAAGATCTCGCGCGGTCGAGCGCACTCAGGGGGTTGACGTGGGTTCCGGGGAAGCACTGGGGGTGGACGGGGCGGGCGGCGGGGCCGCGGATGGGGTGATGCTGTCCGTGGGCGCGGGTGCGGGCGGGGCGATCGACGGCGAGACCGGCGGGCCGAACGGTGCCAGCTCTGGGCAGTACGGGTAGGTGTTACGCATCTCCAGCACCGCGCCCGTGTCGGCCATGCAGCTCGGCCAGCCGAGCGTGATCGGCACGCCGTTCTGGTCGAAGAGCCGTGCGTCGCGGATCAGCCGCCCCTGCTGGTCATAGACGAAGACGTCCTCGATCCGGTCGTACCGGTGGTCCACCGACGTCTGCTCGTAGCCGCTGTAGACGTCGGAACTGGCGTTCCGGTCCACATCGACGAGCACCGTGAAGCCGAAGAGCAGCAGCCCGGCCGTACCCAGCCGGTGCAGGCGGCGCGGCCAACCGGTGAAGGCCACGGAACGGCGGCCGAGCCACAGTGACGCGACCACCGCGCCGATGAGCAGTAGCAGGCCGGCCGACGCGTTGTCGTTCGGCCGGGGCAGCAGACCGGGCCGGCCACCGTCCACCATCACGCTGATCAGCAGCGCGGCCAGCCAGCCGCGCACCAGCCACCAGGCCGGGCGCAGCGGACGCAGGAAGTCGCTCACCGTCTCGTGCCCGAGCAGCGGGCCGAGCTGACGATCCAGCAGACGGATCTGAGCGGCCGCCTGCTCCCGCGCCTCGGCCAGCCGGTGGAAGCGCGCCGGTCGCCGCCCCTCCCCGGCGCCGGCGGCGGCACGCAGCTCGGCCGCGTACGCCTCGGGGGTGCCCAGCCGGTCCACGAGCGCGCCGTCGCCCTCGGCGGCCACCTCGGCGAGGTGTTCCGGCAGGTCCTCGGTCAGCTCGTCGCGGACCTCCGGCGGCAGGTCGGCGAGCGCGGCGCGTACCCGGTCGACGTAGTCCGTGATCTCCTGCCCAGTGACGGTCATGCCGCCATCCCCCGATCGTCGAGCAGTGCGTCCATGGTGGTGGCGAACGAGCGCCAGGTCTTGCCGGAGCGGGTGAGCTGGTCACGCCCGGCGGCGTTCAACGAGTAGTACTTGCGGTGCGGCCCGGACTCGCTCGGCACCACGTACGTGGTGAGCAGGCCGGCCGCGAACAGCCGGCGCAGCGTGCCGTAGACCGAGGCGTCACCGACCTCGGTGAGGCCGGCCTCGCGCAGCCGCCGCAGGATGTCGTAGCCGTACCCGTCCTCGTCCTTGAGCACGGCGAGCACCGCCAGGTCGAGCACGCCTTTGAGGAGCTGCGTGGTATCCACGCTCAGCACACTAGTGCGCTATGCACACTACCGTCAATGACACAGCACCTACCGGCGGGCGGTCCACCCGATGAAACGCTCGAACAGGTCGGCCGGATTCGGGTTGGCGCGCAGCAGGTCGGCGGTGGCATCGAACAGGCAGCCCGCCATGTGGATCGACAGGGCGACGCGGTCCCGCCGGTAGTCCAGCAGCAGCAACAGGCGGGCCGGCTGGCACGGCCAGGGGGCCGCGCACACCCGGCACAACCACAGGGGCCGCATCGGTACGTGCGGCCGCACGACCCGGCGACTGCGATCGGGTACGGGAGAACAGTTCCTCACGGTCATCCCCCGATCGTGCTCGCGCTGTTATCGATCGTCAACCCCTATCGCTGTTACCGATCGCGAGACAATCGCTGCTACCTACCGTCAAGGGGTGGTCGAGTTCGTGGGTATCGCTGAGATTCGAGACATGCTCGGTGGCGTCTCGCGTGCCCGCGCGTCAGTGGTTGCCTCGCGTCGTGACTTCCCCGCGCCCTATCAGGTGCTCAGGATGGGCCAGATCTGGCGAAAGTCGGACGTCGAGAAGTGGATCAAGGAACACCGCCCCGACCTGGCGACGGACTAACCCCGCCCGTCCCGTTGACCAAGGAGTTCGTGTTCTCACCGGCGCCCCGACCAGACACAAACTCCTTGATCACCGCCACGGAAACGCGGACGAGGGCTAGGCGAGACTTGATGGCTCAGACGTAGAGCTTGCGAAGCTCACGGGCGATGTCGGAGACCTCGGTCAGGGTGCCGCCGGCCACCGACATCACGAGAGCCTCGGCCTGATCGACGTCGACATCCTGGATCGGCACCTCGTTGAGGGCCAGAAACACCCGCCCCGCCGCCCAGGCGAGACGCTTGTTCCCATCAATCAACGCGTGGTTCATGCAGACCGAGTGCAGCAGCGCGGCGGCCTTGGTCCAGAGATCGGGATAAGCCTCCTGGCCGAACGCCACGGTGGCCGGGCGGACCACCGCCGACGAGAGCAGACCGAAATCACGGACCTGCGGCGTCTCACCCAACACGATCGAGGCGATCTCCACGAGGTCGTCGACCTCGAGGTAGTTGATCACTCCGCCAACCGCCGCAGCAGCTCAGCGTCACGCTCCGCAACCTCCCGCGCAAGATCCCGCACGCGGGCACGATGATTGCGCGCCGAGACGTACTCCTCGACGGCCACGACGATGGTGGCGTTCATCGACCGGTGCTCCTGCTCGGCAAGCTGCTTGAGCCGTTCGTGCAGTCCGTCAGGAAGATTGACAGTGGTGACCATATGGAAATCATACCGGCCGCACGCAGGGGAACCACCTATCTCGAGGTCGCCGCCAGACTCCAGGCGATGCCGTCGAGGATGTCGTGCTCGGAGGCGACCACCGACTGCATCCCGGCCCGCTCCATGATCACCCGCAGCACCAGCGCGCCCGCGCCGATCACGTCGGCCCGCCCCGGGTGCATCACCGGGTACGCCAGCCGCTGCTCACTGCTCTTGCCGAGCAGGTCGGCGGTCACCTCGGCCACCTGCTCGTACGAGACCCGGGCGTGGTGGATGCGGCTGGGGTCGTACTCCCGGAGCCCTTCGGCCAGCGCGACCACTGTGGTGACCGAACCGGCGAGCCCGACCAGCGTGGCGGCCTCGCGGCCGGGCACGGCGGCGAGCGCGCGGTCGACGGCGGCGGCGATGTCGGCCTCGGCGGCGGCGATCTGCGCCGCTGTCGGCGGGTCGCCGTGCAGGTGCCGTTCGGTCATCCGGACGCAGCCGATGTCCACCGAGATCGCCCCCCGCACGCCGTCGGCGCGGGTGCCGACGACGAACTCGGTCGAGCCGCCGCCGATGTCGACCACCAGGTACGGCGGTTCGGCGTCGGCGGGCAGGCCGCGCACCGCGCCGGTGAACGACAGCCGTGCCTCCTCGTCGCCGGTCACCACCTCGGGCGGTACGCCGAGCGTGCGCTCGACCATGGCGCGGAAGTCGGCGGCGTTGGAGGCGTCGCGGGAGGCCGAGGTGGCGCACATGCGCACCCGCTCGGCGCCGGACTTCTCGATCTCCGCCGCGTAGTCGGCGAGCGCCACCCGGGTCCGCTCGATCGCCTCGGGCGCGAGCATTCCGGTCTGGTCGACGCCCTGCCCCAGCCGCACGATCTCCATCCGCCGCGAGACGTCCACCAGTGGCGCCGCCTCCCCGGCCGACGCCTCGGGCAGGTCGGCGATCAGCAGTCGGATCGAGTTGGTCCCGCAGTCGATGGCTGCCACACGCGCACTCACGGCGCCCACCCTACGGCAGCCCGCCCCCACCCCCGCGCGATCATGAGGTTGGCGGCGACAAACCGGACGCCGGACGCCGCCAACTTCATGATCGCCGGCAAGCGCCCTGAACCTCAGAGGCGCAGCAGCATTCGGGTGTTGCCGAGCGTGTTGGGCTTGACCCGTTCCAGGTCCAGGAACTCGGCCACGCCCTCGTCGTACGAGCGCAGGAGCTGCTCGTAGACGGGCTGCGGGACGGGTGCGCCGTCGATCTCGCGGAAGCCGAACGAGCCGAAGAAGCCGGTCTCGAACGTCAGCACGAAGATCCGGGCGATGCCCAGTTCCCGCGCCGCGTCGATCAGCCCGCCGACGATCCGGTGCCCGATCTTGTGGCCCCGGCAGGACGGGTCGACGGCCACCGTCCGGATCTCCGCCAGGTCCTCCCACATGACGTGCAGCGCGCCGCAGCCGACCACCGTGCCGTCCGAGGTCACCGCGACCCGGAACTCCTGCACGTCCTCGTACAGCGTCACAGTCGCCTTGCTGAGCAGCCGGCGGTCGTCGGTGTAGGTGTCCACGAGCCGCCGGATGCCGCGTACGTCGGTGGTGCGGGCCCGGCGCACAGTGATCTCGTCGGTGCTCATCTCACTGGACCGCGGGCACGTCCACGCAGGGGCCGGCCGCCCACCACTTCTCCACCAGGGCGAGGGTCTCATCGCCGAACGGGTTGACCCCCGGCCCGGCCGCGAGCGCGTGCCCGAGGTGCACGTGCAGGCACTTCACCCGCCCCGGCATGCCGCCGGCCGAGATGCCGGCGATCTCCGGCACCTCGCCGATCGCCTCCCGGCGAGCCAGGTAGTCCTCGTGGGCCGCCCGGTACCGCGCGGCCAGCTCCGGATCCTCCGCCAGCCGCTCGGCCATCTCCTTCATCAGCCCGGCCGACTCCAGCCGGCTGCACGCCGCTGTGGCACGCGGGCAGGTCAGGTAGAACAGCGTCGGGAACGGCGTGCCGTCGGCCAGCCGGGGCGTCGTCTCCACCACGTCGGGCAGGCCGCAGGGACACCTGTGGGCCACCGCGCGGGTGCCGCGCGGCGGGCGTCCGAGCTGCGCGGCCACCGTGGCCAGGTCGGCCTCGGTGGCCGGCTGGCGCTCCGGCGGGGGTACGGAGTCCGCCGCCGGCTCCTGCGGTGGTACGACGCTCAAGGAAGTGCCTCTCGAATCAAAGCTCACTTGTCGGGGCGCTCGGCGTTCGCCGCCTGCACGCTCCCCCACAGGGTGTCGTACCAGGGCTCGGGCGGTTTCGGTGCCCCCTGGGTCGTGCCCTTGCCGGCGTCCCTGGCCGCGCCGTCCGGGTCCCGCAGCACCACCAGCGCCGTCTCACCCGGCCGGACCATGAAGAAACGCTCCCGCGCCTTCGTCTCGACGTAGGCGTCGTCCTTCCACTTGGCCGCCTCGGCGGTCAGGCTCTCGATCAGCCGCCGCTGTTCGGCCTGGGACGCCTCCATCCGCTCGATGTCGGCCTGCTGGTCCAGGTAGACCCGGACCGGATAGGTGTACGCCAGCGCGAGCGCGATCAGCACCGCGAACAGCACTGTGGCGCGCCCGGTGAAGCGCCGGGGTTGGGGTGCGGTGAGCCGCTTGACCGGACCACCGGCGGCGGTACGCCGGGCCGCGGCGGGACGGCTCGCGGGACGTACGCCGTCGGTGGCACGGGACGCGCCCGGTGACCGGCCGGCGGCGCGCGCCTCCGCGCGGACGCCGTTGTCGCGTGCCGTGGACCGGACCCGGGCCCCGCCCGCCCGGCCGGGCTGACCCGGCCGACGGGCGGGCCGCTGGCCACCCGGTGTGCGGCGCTGCTGCATCGTCACACCCCTCCCCCGGAGCGCTCGCTCAGGCCGAACGGTAGCGCGGGAAGGCGCCCGCCCCGGCGTACCGCGCCGCGTCGGCCAGTTCCTCCTCGATCCGCAGGAGCTGGTTGTACTTGGCCACGCGGTCCGAGCGGGCCGGTGCGCCCGTCTTGATCTGCCCGCAGCCGGTGGCGACGGCCAGGTCGGCGATCGTGGTGTCCTCGGTCTCGCCGGAACGGTGGCTCATCATGCACTTGAAGCCGGCCCGGTGGGCCAGGTCGACGGCGTCGAGCGTCTCGGTGAGCGAGCCGATCTGGTTGACCTTGACCAGCACCGCGTTTGCGGCCTGCTCGGCGATGCCCCGGGCGATGCGCTGCGGGTTGGTCACGAACAGGTCGTCGCCGACGATCTGGATCCGGTCGCCGAGCGCGGCGGTGAGGGTGGCCCAGCCGCTCCAGTCGTCCTCGGCCAGCGGGTCCTCGATCGACACGATCGGGTAGTCGCCGGCCAGCTTGGTGTAGTAGTTGCTCATCTCCTCGGCGCTCTTGGCGCTGCCCTCGAACGTGTAGGTGCCGTTGTCGAAGAACTCGGTGGCGGCCACGTCGAGCGCGAAGACGATGTCGGTGCCGAGCCGGTAGCCGGCCTTCTCCACCGCCTCGGCGATCAGGTCCAGCGCGGCGGCGTTCGTGGGCAGGTTCGGGGCGAAGCCGCCCTCGTCACCCAGGCCGGTCGACAGGTCCTTCTTCTTCAGCACCGACTTCAGCGCGTGGTAGACCTCGGCGCCCGAGCGCAGCGCGTCCCGGAACGTCGGCGCGCCGATCGGCGCGATCATGAACTCCTGGATGTCGACGTTCGAGTCGGCGTGCGCGCCACCGTTGAGGATGTTCATCATCGGCACCGGGAGCAGGTGCGCGTTCGGGCCGCCCAGGTAGCGGAACAGGCTCAGCTCGGCGCTGCCCGCGGCGGCCTTGGCCACGGCCAGGGAGACGCCGAGGATGGCGTTCGCGCCCAGCTCGCCCTTGTTGTCCGAGCCGTCGATGTCGATCATCTTCTGGTCGATCAGCCGCTGCTCGCTGGCCTCGTAGCCGATGAGCTGGTCGACGATCCGGTCCTCGATGTTGGCGACGGCCTTCTCGACACCCTTGCCCAGGTAGCGGTCGGAGTCACCGTCGCGCAGCTCGACCGCCTCGAAGGCGCCGGTGGAGGCGCCGGACGGCACCGCGGCGCGGGCGATCGTGCCGTCGTCGAGCCCGACCTCGACCTCGACCGTCGGGTTGCCCCGCGAGTCCAGGATCTCCCGGGCGACGATTCCCTCGATGGTTGCCACTGAGTCGCTCCTCGTTTGTGTGGTTCCGGTCCGTATGGGCCGCGACGGTGCGGCTGAGGCAGGTGTTGAACGCAGCGTATCGGTCCCCGCCCCGCCGCACGCCGCTCGGGGCAGCCCTCGACGCGCCTGCTGAGACGGACATTCCCGGATTACCGGTCGTCAACCGGCAACCGGTTTGCGAGACGTTGCGCCGATCGACAAGGCTGGGCATCATGCCTGCCGCCACGACGACTCTCCGCGTGCTCGCCGCCTCGGTCATCGCGTCGCTCTCGGTCACCGGCTGCCAGGCCCTGGACGACGCGAACGTCGCGCTCGGCCGCTCCGACCTGGTCAACGACCTCGCCGCGCGGATGGACCGGGCGCTGGAGCAGACCTGGGCCGCCGACTACCAGATCGACGGCGGCCGGACCGCCTCGATCGCGCAGACGAAGAAGCCGCTGCGCTCCACGTACACCTGGCCGGGCGGCAAGATCACGGTGACGCAGGAGTCGGTGACCCGGTGCGCGAGCACCGCCGCCCGCACCTCCTGCACCGTCTCGCCGCCCGTGCTCACCGCCGGCAAGCCGTCGGTGGTCGTCTACGACGAGGCGCGCAAGGAGGGCCTCGTCACGCCGCCCGCGGTGATCCGGCTGCTCACCGCGGCGGCGCTCGATCCGGAAGCGGTCATCGAGCAGAGCGACACCACGCTCGCCGGCCGCCACGCCACCTGCGTCGACGTCACCCACAGCGGGGAACGCTTCAGCGCCTGCGTGACGACCGAAGGCGTGCTGGGGAGCTTCTCCGGCACGCTCGACGGCAAGCCCGCCGAGGTGACGCTGAGTCGCTACACCGAGAGCGTCGAGGCCGCCGCGTTCGCCGTGCCGGCCGGCGCCGGTGTGGTGGACCGCCGCCCCACCACGTCGTGACCCCGCCCGACGGTCCCCCGTCCGAGGCCGAGGCCCGGGCCACCGGCGCTCGCCCGGCGCGCGCCGGATTCCTGCCCGCTGCCGATCACGGGCGGCCGCCGCGGCGCGACGACCTGGCGCTGCCGGTGTCCGGACGGAAGCTGCTGACCGGCCCGGACGAGCAGCCGCTGCGGATCGGCGCGCTGCCCGGCGACCTCGCCTGGACGCCGGTCGGCACGCTCGACGGCACACCGGCGTGGGCCGCCGAGGTGACCGATCCGGAGTCGCTGCCCGGCCGGTGGCGCAGCTGGCGCGGCCTCGCCGCCGAACTACCGGCACCCCGCGCCGACCTGGCCGGGCGGGCGCTCGCCGTGGTCACCTGGCGGCGTACGCACAGGTGGTGCGGCGCGTGCCGGGCCGAACTGGCCGACGTGCCGGGCGAGACCGCGCGGCGTTGCCCGGAGTGCGAACTCACCTCGTTCCTCCCCCTGTCCGTCGCGGTGCTGACCGCGATCACCCGCCCCGGCCCGGCCGGTGGCGCCGACGAGCTGCTGCTGGTCCGCCACGCGCACGGACCGACGCAGCTGTGGGCGCTCGTTGCCGGGTTCGTCGAGGCGGGCGAGTCGCTGGAGGCGGCGGTGCACCGCGAGGTCGCCGAGGAGGTCGGCCTGACCCTGCGGCGACCGGCCTACGTGGACAGCCAGCCGTGGGCGCTGTCCGGGCCGGGCACGCTGCTCACCGGGTTCACCGCCGAGGTGACCGACCCGGCCGCCGAACCGGCGCCCGACGGCACCGAGCTGACCGAGGCGCGCTGGTTCCCGGTCGACGCGCTGCCCGCCGAGCTGCCGCCCGCGTACTCGCTGTCGCGCTGGCTGATCGACGCGGTCGCCGCCCGCCGGTGAGCCCTCACACCCCCAGCAGCGTCCGCAGGTGGCGCGGCGGCGGGCAGTCGTGCGCCAGCATGGCGTCGTGCCAGTCACGCAGCGGCACGCCGTCCGGCCGCGCGGCGGCGATGTCGGCCATCTCGCTGTAGCCGACGAAGTACGTGGACAGCTGCGTCGAGGTGAGCAGCGCCCGCCGCCACTTGCCGGCCGCCTCGCCCTCCTCCTGGAAGCCACGCCCGGTCATCAACGCCATCGCCTCGGACTCGGGCAGGTCGTCGCAGTGCACGAGCTGGTCGAGCAGCGCGTTGATGGTCATCCGGAGCTGCATCTTGAGCTGCTGCAACCGCACCGGCAGGCCGCCGAAGCCGAGCCCGGCCATCAACTCCTCGGCGTAGACCGCCCAGCCCTCGACGAACACACCCGACTCGGTGAGCGCGCGTACCCGGGTCGGGCCGTCGTACCGGCGGGCGTGCGCGAGCTGGAGGAAGTGGCCGGGCATCGCCTCGTGCACCGTCAGGTTGCGGATCATGTGGTCGTTGTACTCCCGGTAGAACGACTCGATCCGCTGCGCCGGCCAGTCCGC
Organism: Micromonospora sp. NPDC048169; assembly: GCF_040652815.1. NCBI lineage: Bacteria > Bacillati > Actinomycetota > Actinomycetes > Micromonosporales > Micromonosporaceae > Micromonospora > Micromonospora sp. NPDC048169. Next base: position 271,288 of record NZ_JBEZMS010000002.1, on the reverse strand, counting down.
CGGGGTGGGCGAGATGCAGTAGAAGGTCGGCACGTCGGCCGTCTCCAGCGGGCCCGGCGAGTCGCAGTAGGCCACCGCCACGCCCCGCGCGAACTCCGGCATCTCCTGGATGACGCACGGGTCGCCGACCATGCTGACCAGGTCGTGGTGGCGGACGAAGTCACTCGCCTCGTCCAGCGTCACCGAGGCCAGGTCGACGATCGTGGCGTCGTCCGGATGCTCGGCGGCCAGCAGGTCCAGCGCCCGGCGTACCGTCTCGTCGTCGGCCGGACCACCGACCAGCTCGACCGACGCCGCGCGGATCTCCTCGGTGACCCGGTCGAGGTTGGCCCAGGCGCGGCGCTGCACCTCGGCGGCGCTCAGCTCGGTGTCGAGCGTGTGCCACAGCCGCGCCTCCCACCGCCGCCGGCCCAGCCGCGGGTCACGCCCCGGGCCGGCGTCGGCGGCCAGGCCCTGCCGCAGCCAGGCCACGAACTCCTCCAGCGCGGCGATCGCGTCGGTGGCCGCCGCGCCGACCCGCTCACGCAGCGCCGGCGCCTCGGCCAGCAACCCGGGCACCTCGTCGCGGATCAGCGCCGCCGTACCGGTGAACTGCCCGACCGCCGTCTCCGCGTGGACCCGCGGCATGTCCCGCAGCGTCGCGCGCGCTGTCGACAGCGCGTCGGGTACGGCCGACAGGCGCCCGACCAGGCTGGTCAGGCGCTCCTCGGCCGGGGCGAAGGGACGGGCCAGCAGGGCGTGCAGCAGTGGTCCCGGGTTGTGGCGCAGCGGATCCCACTCGTGGCCGCGGATCTCGCCGGCCTCGAACAGACCCCTGTCGACGAGGCTGGTGAGCAGCGCGTGGTCGACGCTCTCCGCCGGGTCGAGCGCGTCCGGGTCGATTTCCGCGAGCGCGTCGGCGGCGTCCTTGAGCATCGCCTGGTCGGCCGCGAGGGCATCGGCGGAGAGGTCGGGCAGGCGGTCGTCGTAACGGTGGTCCCCGGCGAAGGTGGCCAGCCCGGGCCGGCTCTCCAGCAACGCCTCCACGATCCGCTCCGCCAGCGGCACGAACGACTCCATCCCCCGACCCTACCGACCTCCGCTCCCTCCGCGCCCTCCCCGCGCCCTCCCCGCCCCTCCGCGTTGATCAAGGAGTTTGCGTCCCGCTCAGCGCCCCCCGACGACACAAACTCCTTGATCACCACGGCGAGTCAGCTGGACGGCCCGTGCCGGCGCTGCCGCCGGCCCTCGACGCGCTGGCTGGTGGGCGCGAGCGCGCCCAAGGCCGACGTAGATCTTGGACGGAAACGGCCCCTATAGGGGCACTTTCGTACCAAGATCTCCGCTGATCCCGCGATACGAACGGCGAGTCTCGCCTTCCGGGAGGCGCGGCTGGGCGGGGGCGGTCGGCTCGGCGATCTTGCACTTTGCGCCCGGGCAGATCGGGCATTTGCGGGCACCGCTCGGGCCGAAAGTGCAAGATCGCCAAGGGAGGGCAGGGAAGGGCAAGGGGGGTGGGGCGCGGAGGGGCTAGGCGGGGCTGGTGGGGGTGTGGCGTTCGGCGGCTCGGACGGCTTCGGCGTACGCCAGGGTGGCCCGCCGCAGGGCGGCCTCCGGGTCGATGCCGGCCTGCCGTGCGGCGGCGACAGTTGCGAGCAGGCTCGCTCCCAGCCGGGCCTCCGGGTCCACCTGCGACTCGGCAAGCGGGGGCGGTACGGCCAGGCCGACCCGGCCGGCACGGTCCAGGATCTTCGCGGCCAGCGAGAGCGCGGGCTGGCTCAGCGCGATGCCGTCGAGCACCGATTCGCGGGTCTTCTCGGCCCGCTTGATCCGCTCCCAGTTCGCCTCGATCTCCTCGATCGAGCCGGCCGGCTCGCCGGAGAAGACGTGCGGGTTACGCCGCACCATCTTGTCGACCAGGGTCCCCGCCACGTCGTCGACGGTCCAGCTCTTGCCCTCCGGCAGGTTCTCCGCCAGCCGGGCGTGCAGCAGCACCTGGAGCAGGACGTCGCCCAGTTCCTCGCGGAGCGCGTCGGTGTCGTCGGCGCTGATCGCGTCGTACGCCTCGTAGCACTCCTCCAGCAGGAACCGGGCCAGGGTGCGGTGGGTCTGTGCCCGCTTCCACGGGTCGCCGCCCGGCGAGGCCAGCCGGTCCATCACCTCGACCGCGTCGAGCAGCCGGGCGCCGGGCGGGTCCCACGAGCCGTACATCAGCTCCAGTTCGGCCAGGGCGGGCTCGCGGGCCAGCCGCAGGCCGAGTTCGCGGGCCAGCGCCTCGTCGCCGGTCGGGCCGGCCAGCCACACCGCCCCACCGTGCGCCGCCGCGGCGTCGAGCAGCGCCGGGGTCGCACCCTCGGTCACCACGTTCACCTCGGCGCCGGCCGTCCGCACCGCCCGGGTCAGCTCGCTCTCCGCACCGGCGAGGACCGGAGCGGAGCGTACGGCGTCCCAGGCGGCCGAGGTCAGCAATCCGGCGGGCAGCCGGGGCGAGGTGACGAGCAGGACGATGCGCGCGGTCATGCGGCTCCGGGAGCCGGCGAACCGGAGGCCGGCGCCTCGGGCGTCGAGATGTCGGTGACCGGGCCCTCCTCGTTGACGTACGGCAGGGAGTAGAAGACGAACGACTGGCCGGTGTTCACGAGCGACGGCACGCCGGTCACGCCGAACCGGGGGTTGACGCGGACGTCCGTCTTCTCGGCCTGCTGCTGGAGCGCGTTGCTGAGGGCGGTGGCGGTACGCACGAACCCGGCCTCGCCGAACGCCTGCCGGACCTGGTCGACGCTCATGCCCGGCTGGATCGCCCCGGTCTTCTCGATGGCCCGGTAGACGGCCATCAGGGACTCGTCGCTGAGGTCGGCCGGGGGCAGGCTCTGCTGGAGCGTGCCGGAGAGGTCGACCCACTCGCCCCACAGCTTCGTGTACTCGGTGGTCGCCGGCATGCGCAGCTCCTGCTGGAGCTGCTCCGGGGAGATCTGGTCGGCGACCTGGAGACCCTTCTCGGCCGCCACGCGCTTGCCCAGGTCGATCGCGACCAGCAGGTTCAGCACGTCCTGCCGGGTCACCGAGGACCGCAGCTCCGCCGGCGAGGGCGTCTGCGGCGCCTGGCTACGGACGGCGTCCGCGTACTGCCGTTGCGCGTCCTCGTAGATCGCGTCGACCCGGTCGACCGAGTACCGGGTGTCGCCGACGTATGCGGCGACGTCCGGGGCGGAGCGGCCACAGGCGGCGAGAGAGAGCGCGGCGAGGGCCGCGACGCTGACGGCGACGAGGGAACGGCGAGCACGCATGAGGGTCACTCTCTCACGCCCCGTACCGGCCTGTGACTCCACCCACCTCATCGGGCACCGGCCACGGAACCGGCAGAACCGGCCAGCTCCTCGGGCTTGCCCCGTCACCTTCCGCTCGCCACTGCGGGGCTGGCAGAACCGGCCAGCTCCTCGGGCTTGCCCCGTCACCTTCCGCTCGCCACTGCGGGGCTGGCAGAACCGGCCAGCTCCTCGGGCTTGCCCAGCACATCGGCCAGGAGCTGCCCGCACCACTCCAGCAGCGCCTGGTCGCGCAGCGGCTCGCCGCCGATCCGCCGGGTGCTGGGCCGGGGCACGCTGACCTGGTCGAGCGCCTGCTTGTAGACCGAGTCCGGGTGGTAGCGCTTGAGCCGCATCTGCTTGGAGTCGGGCAGCGGCAGCGGGCCGAACCGGATGTGCTTGCCCTGCATCGACACGTCGGTCAGCCCGTAGCGGCGGGCCAGCAGCCGGAACCGGGCCACCGCGACCAGGTTCTGCACCGGCGCGGGCGGCTCGCCGTACCGGTCGGTCATCTCGGCGACCACCTCACGCAGGCGCTCCTCATCGCGGGCCTCGGCGAGCTTGCGGTACATCTCCAGGCGCAGCCGCTCCACGGCGACGTAGTCGTGCGGCAGGTGCGCGTCGATCGGCAGGTCGACCTTGACCTCGGTCTCCTCCTCGGTGCTCTCGCCCTTGAAGGCGGACACGGCCTCGCCGACCATCCGGACGTAGAGGTCGAAGCCGACGCCCTCGATGTGGCCGGACTGCTCGCCGCCGAGCAGGTTTCCGGCGCCGCGGATCTCCAGGTCCTTCATCGCCACGTACATGCCGGCGCCGAGTTCGGTGTGCTGGGCGATGGTGGCCAGCCGCTCGTGCGCGTTCTCGGTGAGCGGCTTCTCCGGCGGGTAGAGGAAGTACGCGTACGCCCGTTCGCGGCCGCGGCCGACCCGGCCGCGGATCTGGTGCAGCTGGGCCAGGCCGAGCAGGTCGGCCCGCTCGACGATGAGGGTGTTGGCGTTGGGGATGTCGATGCCGGACTCGACGATGGTGGTGCAGACCAGGACGTCGAACTCCTTCTCCCAGAAGCCGACCATCACCTTCTCCAGCGCCTCCTCGCCCATCTGGCCGTGCGCCACCGCGACCCGGGCCTCGGGCACCAGCTCCCGCAGCTTGCGGGCCGCCTTCTCGATCGACTCGACCCGGTTGTGCAGGTAGAAGACCTGGCCGTCGCGCAGCAGCTCACGGTGGATGGACGCGGCCACCTGGCGGTCGTCGTACGCGCCGACGAACGTGAGCACCGGGTGCCGCTCCTCCGGCGGGGTGGCGATGGTGGACATCTCCCGAATGCCGGTGATCGCCATCTCCAGCGTGCGCGGGATCGGGGTGGCCGACATGGCGAGCACGTCGACCGAGGCGCGCAGCGTCTTCAGGTGCTCCTTGTGCTCGACGCCGAACCGCTGCTCCTCGTCGATGATGACCAGCCCCAGAGACTTGAACCGGGTGGACGCCTGGAGCAGCCGGTGGGTGCCGATGACGATATCGACGGTGCCGGCAGCGGCCATCTCCAGCGTCTGCTCGGTCTCCTTCGGCGTCTGGAACCGGGACAGCTGCCGGATCGACACCGGGAACTGGCTCATCCGCTCGGCGAACGTGTTGTAGTGCTGCTGCACCAGCAGCGTGGTCGGCACCAGCACGGCCACCTGCTTGCCGTCCTGCACCGCCTTGAACGCCGCGCGTACCGCGATCTCGGTCTTGCCGTAGCCGACGTCGCCGCAGATCAGCCGGTCCATCGGGACGGTCTGTTCCATGTCCCGCTTGACCTCCTCGATGGCGGCCAGCTGGTCGGGTGTCTCCTGCCAGGGGAACGCGTCCTCCAGCTCCCGCTGCCACGGGGTGTCGGGGGCGAAGTTGTGCCCCTTGGACGCCTTGCGCGCGGCGTAGAGCTGGATGAGCTGCGCGGCGATCTCACGGACCGCCTTGCGGGCCCGGGCCTTGGACTTCTGCCAGTCCGAGCCGCCCATCTTGTGCAGCGTGGGCTGCTCGCCGCCGACGTAGCGGGAGAGCTGGTCGAGCTGGTCGGTGGGGACGAAGAGGCGGTCACCGGGCTGGCCGCGCTTGCTCGGCGCGTACTCGATGACCAGGTATTCGCGGCTCGCGCCGTTCACCGTGCGCTGCACCAGCTCGACGTACCGGCCGATGCCGTGCTGCTCGTGCACCACGAAGTCGCCGGCCTTCAGCTCCAGCGGGTCGATGGTGTTGCGCCGCCGGCTGGGCATCTTGCGCATGTCGCGGGTGGACGTGCCCCGGCCGCCGGTGACGTCGTTGCCGGTGAGCAGCACGAACTTCGACGCCTCGTCGACGAACCCGGCGGTCAGGCAGCCGCACGACACGAGCAGCTCGCCGGGCGCGGGCGCGGCGGGCACCTCCTCGGTGAGGCGGGCGCCGAGACCGGCGTCGCGCAGCACCTCGACGGCCCGCTGGGCGGGACCGTGCCCCTCGAACACCAGCGCGATCGACCAGCCCTCGCCGGCCCACCGCTTCAGGTCGTCGACCACCCGTGCGGTCTCGCCGTGGTAGAGCGGGGCCGGCTGGGCGGCCAGACTCACCGCGATGGCGTCGTCGGGGGTGACGTCGACAGCGGCCGGAGCGTCCTCCCAGGGCTGCCGGGCCGGTGCGGCGTCGGCCTCGACCAGGCCGAACGGCGCGAGCGTCCACCAGGGCTGGCGCAGGGCGCGGGCCGCCGTGCGTACCTCGGCCAGGGTCTTGAAGGCGGCGGCGCCGAGGTCGACAGGGGCCTGGCCGCCGACGGCGGCCGCGGCCCAGCTGGCCTGGAGGAACTCCTCCGAGGTACGGACCAGGTCGTGCGCGCGGGTGCGGATGCGCTCCGGGTCGCAGAGGAGTACGTGGGTGCCGGCCGGCATGCAGTCCACGAGGAGTTCGAGCGCGTCGGATCCGATCAGCGCCGGGGCCAGCGACTCCATGCCCTCGACCGGGATGCCCTCGGCCAGCTTGTCCAGGATCTCGGCCAGCTCGGGGTGCTCGGCGGCGAGCGCGGCGGCCCGCTCCCGCACCGCCGGGGTCAGCAGCAGTTCCCGGCACGGCGGCGCCCAGAGCTGCGCGACGCCCTCGATGGTGCGCTGGTCGGCGACCGCGAAGGTGCGGATCTCCTCCACCTCGTCGCCCCAGAACTCGACCCGGGACGGGTGCTCGTCGGTGGGCGGGAAGACGTCCAGGATGCCGCCGCGCACGGCGAACTCGCCGCGCTTGGTGACCAGGTCGACCCGGGCGTACGCCATGTCGGTGAGCCGGCGGGCCACCTCTTCCAGGTCGGCCTCGTCACCGGCGGCGAGCTGGACGGGCTCCAGGTCGCCGAGGCCCTTGAGCTGCGGCTGGAGCAGCGAGCGGACCGGCGCGACGACCACCCGCAGCGGCCCGGTGCGGCCGTGCGCGTCGGCGGCGTCCGGGTGGGCGAGGCGGCGCAGCACGGCCAGGCGGCGCCCGACCGTGTCGGAGCGGGGCGACAGCCGCTCGTGCGGCAGCGTCTCCCAGGACGGGAAGACCGCCACCTGCTCCGGCGGCAGCAGGCTGCCCAGCGCGGAGGCCAGGTCGTCGGCCTCGCGGGTGGTGGCGGTGACCGCGAGGACCGGGCGGCCCGCGCCGCCGGCCGGCTCGTCGGCGGCGACGGCTGCGACAGCGAACGGGCGCAGCGCGGCGGGGGCGGTCAGGTCGAGCCCGTCGACCTGCGCGGCACCGGAGCGCGCCAGGTCACGCGCCCGGGCCAGCCCCGGGTCGGCCAGGGCGGCGGAGAAGAGTCCGGTGAGCATCAGTGATCACTTCCAGCGGCTTCGACACACGACGACGACCCCGCGTCCAGCCGGACGGGGGGTGCACCGTTCGAGCCTATCCCCCCGCACCGACGTTCCGGGGCCGCCCGAATCTGGATCTTGACCGGCCGCGGCCGGGCGTGGTGCGGTGGGCGGATGATCGAGTATCGGACGGTCTTCGACGCCGAGGTGGTTTTCTCCAACGGTGGCGGGCTGCGCACCGACGGGTTCCGGCTGGACGTGCCGCACCCGGACGTCACCGACGACGAGGTGGCCGCGCTGCTGGTCCGGCACCTCGGGCTGCTCATGGTCGGCGAGGTACGGATCACCGACCGGACCGTCGTGGCGGAGCCGCACAAGGGCGGGCGCGGCGTGACGCCACCGGCCTCCGGCGGGCGGCGGCTGGTGGAGCTGAGTCACGTGGTCACCGACGGCATGGTCACGCTGCCCGGCTGGCCCGGTCCGGTGATCGACGAGTGGCTGACCCGGGAGGCGTCCCGGGAGCGGTACGCGCCGGGCGTCGAGTTCCAGGTCGGGCGGATCGACATGATCGCCAACACCGGCACGTACGTGGACACGCCCTCGCACCGCTTCGCCGACGGACCGGACCTGACCGGGGTGCCGCTGGACCGCCTCGCCGACCTGCCCGGCCTGGTGGTACGCGTGCCGCCCGGCACGCGGGCGGTGGACCGGCTGCTGCTCGCCCCGTACGAGGTGGCCGGGTGCGCGGTGCTGCTGCACACCGGGTGGGACGCGCACTTCGGCACCGACGGGTACGCCGGACCGGACGCGCCCTACCTGACCGGCGACGGCGCGCAGTGGCTGGCCGAGTCGGGTGCGGCGCTCGTCGGCATCGACTCGATAAACATCGACGACATGACTCCGGCGGCAGCCGGTCAGCGCCCGGCGCACACCGGCCTGCTGGCCGCCGGCATCCCGATCGTGGAACACCTGACCGGTCTGGACGCGCTGCCGCCTACCGGTTTCCGGTTCACCGCCGCCCCGCCACGGGTGGCCGGCATGGGCACGTTCCCGGTCCGCGCCTTCGCCGTCGTCGACGCCTGACCCACGCCGGCGCCGGCCGGACAGCGCCGGGTGGAACGCCATGGGTGTCGAAACAGCGCGGAGACACCCATGGCCGGCGTCGTCAGTAGCGCACGGCGATCCGGCGCTCGACCGCGTCCACCCGGATCTCGCCGCCGTACGGGATGATCAGCTGCGGGTCGGTGTGGCCCAGGTCGACGTCGAAGACCACCACCGGGTCGCCGGCGTACGGGGCGAGCGCCGACAGGATCGCCTCCCGCTGGTCCTCACTCCAGGCCAGCCGCTGCGCCACGGTATGCGGCCGGTCGAAGTCCCACGCCTTGGGGCGGCCCACCACGATCGCCGGTACGGCGGCGAGCAGACCCCGCTCGCCCATGTTGCGCACGATCCGGAAGACCTCCTGCGCGGGCGGCATCTCCTCCGACGTCTCCAGCACCAGCACCGAGCCGGCCAGGTCGGCCGCGCGCGGAACGCGGTCGGCCGCCATCAGCCAGTGCAGGATCTCCAGGTTGCCGCCCCAGGTGCGGCCCCGCACCACCTCGGCCGGGCCGTGCCAGCGCCAGCCCTCGGACGGGTACATCGGCGGCTCCCCGGCCAGCGCGGCCGGGTCGCGCCAGTCGCACGGCTCGTCGCCCCACTCGGGCGCGGCGGTCAGCTCGTACCAGCCGGAGGTGAACAGCGCGGCGCGCAGCGAGTCGAGCGTGAGCGGGTGCGGCTTGCCGGAGCGCCCGAGGTGCACCAGCACCGAGCCGCCGTGGTAGCCGACGACGCCCAGCCGGTAGAGGTGGTTGAGCACGTTGGTGTTGTCCGAGTAGCCGAAGTACGGCTTCGGGTTCGCCCGCAGCACGTCGTCGTCCAGGTACGGGGTGACGGTGATCAGGTCGTCCCCGCCGACCGTCGCCAGGACGGCGGTGATCGTCGGGTCGGCGAACGCGGCGGTCAGGTCACGTGCCCGGTCGCGCGGGTCGGCGCCCATGACCCGGGTCGTCGGATACTCCACCGGTTCCAGCCCCAGCTCGTCGCGGAGCCGGCGCAGCCCCAGCTCGTACACGTGGGGGAAGAGACCCGGCAGGCCGGCGGAGGGCGACACCACCGCGACCCGGTCGCCCGGCTGCGGTTTGGCGGGGTAGACAGGCACGTTCATGGCCCGACGCTATCGGCCCGGGCCAGCGGTTTCGCTCGACGAAACCCCACGAGCCGGACATATGCCGGCAATAGGCTGTGGCCGTGGACGACGAGCCGGAGCTGCGTACCCGGGACTGGCTGCCGCGCACGGCGGCGCTGATCCTCGGCACCCTGGCGCTGGCCAGCGCGTTCATTGCCGCCTACGTCGGCGCGCTGCACAAGCCGGACCCGCGCGACGTGCCGGTCGCCGTGGTCACGAACGACCAGCAGGCCCAGGCCGTGATGTCCGGCGTCCGCGCCCGCACAGACACGATCAAACCCGTCGGGTACGACAGCCTCGACGCCGCCTCCGACGGCCTCAACGACAGGTCGGTGTACGCGGTGCTCAGCTCCGCCCCGGACGGCGGCCTGACCCTCGCCACCGCCAGCGCCGGAGCGCCCGCCGCCAGCGAACTCGTCACCGGGGTGTTCACCGAGGCGGCCCGGCAGGCCGGGGTGCCACTTCAGGTCACCGACGACGTGCCGGTCTCCGCCGACGACCCGCGCGGCCTGGTGCCGTTCTACCTGGCCGTGGGCGTGGTGCTCGGCGGCTACCTGGCGTCCACCGCCCTCGGCATCTCGCTCGGCACCAGCCCGCGCAGCCTGCGCCGGGCCGGGCTGCGGATCGCCACGCTCGCGGTGCACGCGATCCTGCTCGGCGTCATCGGGGCGATCCTGGTCGGGCCGGTGCTGGGTGTGTTCGCCGGACACGCGGCGACGGTGGCGGTGGTCGGCGCGCTCGCCGCGTTCGCGGCCGGGATGGTCGCCGCCGCCGTGCAGGGCTGGCTCGGGCTGCTCGGCACCGGCATCGTGATCCTGCTGCTCGTGGTGCTCGGCAACCCCGGCTCCGGCGGCATCTACGCGCCCGAGTTCCTGCCGCCGTTCCTGCGCGGCATGCACCGCTGGAACGTTCCAGGCCTCGCCACCGACCTGTTCAAGTCGGCCATCTACTTCGACTGGCGCGGCGGCGGGTGGGCGTTGACCGGGTTGCTGCTCTGGGTGCTCGCCGGCCTGGCCGGTCTGCTCACCGCGACCATGTTCCGCGCCCGGCGGCGGCCGCCGCCGGGTCGGCACGCCGCCGACCGGGGCTGACCGGCGGGCCGTCCCAGAGTGCAGATCATCACGCCGTCCCCCTCCTGCCCACCGGGGGCACGCGGATACCATCCAGAGGAGTCGGACAGCGCTGTCCTTCGTCCTCGCGTAAGGAGCGCAACCGTGACCGACCAGCACGACCACGACGGCCCCGACGCCGCTCTCCGGGCCGACATCCGCCGCCTCGGCACGCTGCTCGGGCAGACCCTTGCCCGCCAGGAGGGCCGTCCGCTGCTCGACCTGGTCGAGGAGATCCGCGCCCAGGTCCGCTCCGACGTGCCGGCCGCCGCCCAGCGCCTCGCCGGGCTCGACGTCACCACCGGCACGAAGCTGGCCCGTGCCTTCTCCACCTACTTCCACCTGGCGAACATCACCGAGCAGGTGCACCGCGCGCGGGACCTGCGCCGTCGCCGCGCCACGCACGGCGGCTGGCTGGACCAGGCGGCCAAGATGATCGCCGAGCGGGGCGTACCGGCCGAGGAGATCGCCGCGGCGGCCCGGCGGCTTGCCGTACGCCCGGTCTTCACCGCCCACCCGACCGAGGCGGCCCGCCGGTCCATCCTGTCCAAGCTGCGCGCGGTCGCCGACGAGCTGGACACCGAGACCGCGAACGCGATCCTCTACGGCGCCAGCGACGAGGGCCCGGCGAACCGCCGCCTGGCCGAACTGCTCGATCTCATGTGGCAGACCGACGAGCTGCGGCTGGACCGGCCGGACCCGACCGACGAGGCGCGCAACGCCATCTACTACCTGCGGGACCTGTACGCCGAGGCCGCGCCGCAGGTCCTCGACGACCTCGCCGACACGCTGCGCACGCTCGGCGTGGAGACGTCACCGACGTCCCGCCCGCTGAGCTTCGGCACCTGGATCGGCGGCGACCGCGACGGCAACCCGTTCGTCACGCCGGTGGTCACCCGCGAGGTGCTGCGCATCCAGCACGAGCACGGCATCGCCGCCACCGAGAAGGCGATGGACGAGCTGATCACCGAGGTCAGCGTCTCCCGGCGGCTGCGCGCGGTGTCGCTCGACCTGTCCGCCAGCCTGGCCAAGGACCTCGACGCGCTACCGGAGGTGGCACCCCGGTTCCGCCGGGTGAACGCGGAGGAGCCGTACCGGCTCAAGGCGCGGTGCGTGAAGGCGAAGCTCGCCAACACCCGGGAGCGGCTGCGCGCCGACACCCCGCACGTGCCGGGGCGCGACTACCGGGGCTCGGCCGAGCTGATCGCCGACCTGGAGCTGCTGCGCGCCTCGCTGGCCCGCAACTCCGGTCAGCTCACCGCCGTGGGGCGGCTCGCCTCGACCATCCGTACGGTGTCCGCGTTCGGCCTGCACCTGGCCACCATGGACATCCGGGAGCACGCGGAGAAGCACCACGAGGTGCTGGCCCAGCTCTACGAGGCGGTCGGCGAGGTGTCCGACTACCCGGCCCTGTCCCGGCTGGAGCGCACCAAGCTGCTCGCCGACGAGCTGACCGGCCGCCGTCCGCTCTCCACCCAGGACAGCCCGCTCACCGAGTCGGCCCGCAAGACGTTCGACGTGTTCGCGGCGATCCGCGAGGCGCAGGACCGGTTCGGCCCCGAGGTCATCGAGTCGTACATCATCTCGATGACGCTCGGCGTGGACGACGTGCTCGCCGCGGTGGTGCTGGCCCGCGAGGCCGGCCTGGTGGACGTGCACTCCGGGCGGGCCCGCATCGGCATCGTGCCGCTGCTGGAGACCCCGGCCGAGCTGAACGCCGGTGGCGAACTGCTGGACGAGCTGCTGTCGCTGCCCGCGTACCGGGCGCTGGTCGCGGCGCGGGGCGACGTGCAGGAGGTGATGCTCGGCTACTCCGACTCCAACAAGGAGGCGGGCATCACCACCAGCCAGTGGTCCATCCACCGGGCGCAGCGCGCGCTGCGGGACGTGGCCGCGCGGCACGGTGTGCACCTGCGGTTGTTCCACGGCCGGGGCGGCACCGTCGGCCGGGGTGGCGGCCCCACGCACGACGCGATCCTGGCCCAGCCGTACGGCACGCTCGACGGCGCGATCAAGGTGACCGAGCAGGGCGAGGTCATCTCCGACAAGTACACGCTGCCGGCGCTGGCCCGGGAGAACCTGGAACTGACGGTGGCGGCGGTGCTCCAGGCCACGCTGCTGCACACCGCGCCCCGGCAGCCGGCCGAGATGCTGGAGCGCTGGGACGCGGCCATGGACGTCGTCTCGGAGTCGGCGTTCCGGTCGTACCGGTCGCTGGTCGAGGACCCGGACCTGCCCGCGTACTTCTGGGCCTCCACCCCGACCGAGCTGCTCGGCGCGCTGAACATCGGCTCCCGGCCGGCGAAGCGCCCGAACACCGGTGCCGGACTGTCCGGCCTGCGGGCCATCCCGTGGGTGTTCGGCTGGACGCAGACCCGCCAGATCGTGCCGGGCTGGTTCGGCGTGGGCTCCGGGCTGGCCGCCGCGCGGGCGGCCGGGCTGGCCGACGTGCTCGCCGAGATGAACCGGAACTGGCACTTCTTCCGCACGTTCCTGTCGAACGTCGAGATGATGCTGACCAAGACCGACCTGACCATCGCCCGGCGGTACGTGGAGACGCTGGTGCCGAAGAAGCTGCACCCGATCTTCGACAAGATCGAGCAGGAGTACGAGCTGACCAAGCAGGAGGTGCTGGCGGTCACCGCCTCACCGGCGCTGCTGGACAACTCCCCGGTGCTCCAGCGCACGCTCGCCGTGCGGGACACCTACCTGGAGCCGCTGCACCACCTCCAGGTGGCGTTGCTGCGGCAGTACCGCGAATCCGGCGCGGCCGGGCGGGCGGTGGCGACCGCGCCGGGTGGGCGACGCGCCCCGAACGACGGCACGGCCCTGGAGCGGGCGCTGCTGACCACCGTCAACGGCATCGCCGCCGGCATGCGCAACACCGGCTGAGGTGTAAGGAAGGGCCCCCTCTTAACGCCTCGTGCATAAGAGGGGGCCCTTTTTAACGCGTGCGCCGAGCGCGCCCGAGTGGCGCGAGTGGCGCGCCCGGACGCGCGGTCTCGGACGCGCGGCGCCGGCTAGAAGTCGCCGCCGCCGAAGTCCCCGCCGAAGTCGCCGCCGCCGAAGCCACCGAAGTCGCCGCCGCCGAAGTCCCCGCCACCACCGAAGTCGCCACCGGCGTCGCCGCCGCCCATGTCGCCGCCCTGGTCGCCGAAGTCCTGGCCGTCGCCGAAGCCCTCCTGGTAGCCGGCGTCGTAGCCGTACCCGGGGTCGGCGAACGCGGGCGAGAACAGCGCGTCCGCGATCAGCATGCCGCCGACCACACCGACGCCCGCCCCGAGCGCGGTCTTCCACCACGGCGTGGAGTACCAGCCGGCCGGCACCGGCCGCCCCTGGAACCGCCCACCGGGGTAGTAGTAGGGCGTCGCGTTCCCCGGCTGCGGGCCGGCCCGGAACGTCTGCCCCTGCACGTCGACCTGGCGTTCCTTGGTGAGCGCGCCGGCGCCCTGGGCGGAGGCGAGCGGCGGCAGCTCCGGGCCCGGGTCGATGCCCATCGCGGTCCGCGCCGCCCGGATGTACGCCAGCCCTTCCAGCGCGGTCTCCCGGGCCAGCCCGAACTGGCGCGGCGTGCTCGCCTGCTCCAGCTGCGAACCGGCCGCGTTGTAGCGCTCACCGGCGTCGGCGAGCGCCTGCCGGACCGCCGGGGCGTCGCCGTGCAGGTTCATGAGCTGGCCGCCGAGCCGCTCGTACCAGCGCTGCGCCTCGGCGCGGGCGTCGGCCAGCTCGTTCGACCGCCGCGACCTGCTCCCCCTTCGCCAGAACACGAACGCACCTCCGAGCAGCAGGATCAGGACCAGCCACAACGCGAACTCCATGACTCAAACGTACCCACCGGGCGCTCGTCGTACCCGTTTGGCAAGCTCTTGGCCATGAGCTTTGCGACGCTGGCCGTGGTGCTGCTCTGCCTCGCCGCGGGCGGCGCGGTGGGCTGGCTGGCCGCGCGGGCGCGCGCGGCGGCGGACATCGCCCGCCTGGAGGCGACGCTCGCCGCCACCAAGGCCGGCGAGGGGCGGCTGGAGCAGTCCATGCGGGCGCTCAGCTACGAGGCGACGGCGCAGTCCCAGGAGGCGGTTGCCCGCGCGGTCGCGCCGCTGCACGAGACGCTGCGCCGCTACGAGCAGCGGGTGGCCGAGCTGGAGCGGGACCGCGTCGACGCGTACGCCGAGCTGCGCGAGCAGGTGCGCGCCATGAGCACGGTCTCCGGTGAGCTGCGCACCGAGACCAAGCAGCTGGTCGCCGCGCTGCGCGCGCCGCAGGTGCGGGGCCGCTGGGGCGAGCACCAGCTCCGCCGGATCGTCGAGGCCGCCGGCATGCTGGAGCACTGCGACTTCAGCGAGCAGGTCACCGCCGCGACCGACCACCAGGGGGTACGCCCCGACCTGGTGGTACGCCTGCACGGCGGCCGGACGGTGGTGGTGGACGCCAAGGCGCCGTTCGACGCGTACCTGACCGCGATGGAGGCGCGCGACGAGCGCGGGCGCGACACCCACCTGGACGCGCACGCCCGGCACCTGCGCGCGCACGTGGACGCCCTGGCCGCCAAGTCCTACTGGTCGGCGTTCGACCAGACACCCGAGTTCGTGGTGTTGTTCGTGCCGGCGGACCCGTTCCTCGACGTGGCGCTGCAACGCGACCCGTCCCTGTTGGAGCACGCGTTCGCCCGCAACGTGGTGCTCGCCACCCCGGCCACTCTGGTGGCGCTGCTGCGCACGGTCGCCTACTCGTGGCGGCAGGAGGCGCTGGCGCGCAACGCGGCCACGGTCCACTCGCTGGCCCGCGAGCTGTACGCACGGCTGTCCACACTGGGTGACCACGTCGGCAAGCTCGGCAGTTCGCTGAGCGGGGCGGTGACCGCATACAACAGGGCGGTTGGCTCACTGGAGGCGCGGGTGCTCGTCAGCGCCCGCAAGCTGGCCGAGCTGGGTGTCTCCGACGACGAGCTGGCCGCACCAGCGCAGGTCGAGCTGGCACCGAGGCAGCCGCAGGCGCCTGAGCTTCTCGGCACGCCGTCCACATCGTCCGAGAGGTCGACGGGCGTCGACCTTTAGCACGACGCACGCGATGACGTAGACCGATCCGTATCACGGACTGATCACAAACTCAGGCCGAGTCGTGACACCTGCCGTCGGGACACGCAGGATCACCGTCACACGTGCCCTGCCCCTCGAGGGCCCTGTTCTCTGGAGGAAGAGAACGTTGAGTAGACCCCGCACGCGCAGCCGGCGACCGTCCGCCGCGCTCCTGGCCTCGGTCCTCGCGGCCGGCGCTCTGACCGTCGGAGGTGGCGCCGGCACCGCGAGCGCCGCCCCCGCCCCCCAACCCTCGCAGCCGACCGCGGCGAAGGCGCTGGGCGCACACGACGCCAAGCTGCTCGACGAGGCCGAGGCGAAGAACGCGCCGACCGTCACGATGATCGTCGCGGCCAGGAAGGGCTCGACCAAGAAGGTCGTCGACGGCCTGACCGCCCTGGGCGCCACAGTCACCCAGCGGTACGACCAGATCGGCTACGTGCTGGCGAAGGTCCCGACCGCGAAGGCGCTCAAGGCCGCCACGCTGCCCGGCGTCGCCGCCGTCGACCTGGACGAGACCATCAAGCTCCCCGACCCGGCCCCGGAGGCGGCCCCGAAGGGCGCCAAGACCGCCGCGCAGGCCCAGACGCCGGCCGGGCCGGGCGGCGACACCGGTGCGGTGAACCCGTACATGCCGACGAACGAGACCGGCGCGGAGGCCTTCAAGGCCGCGAACCCGCAGTGGGACGGCCGCGGCGTCACCATCGGCATCATGGACTCCGGTGTGGACCTCGATCACCCGGCGCTGCAGCAGACCACCACCGGCGAGCGCAAGATCGTCGACTGGGTGACCGCCACCGACCCGCTGGAGGACGCGTCCTGGCGGCCGATGCTGACCGAGGTCAGCGGCCCGACGTTCACCACCTCGCTCGGCACCTGGACGGCGCCGGCCGGCAACTACCGGTTCAACGTGTTCCGCGAGAACATCACCGCGAACAGCGACGCGCGGGGTGACCTCAACCGCGACGGGGACACCACCGACTTCTGGGGCGTGCTCTACAGCCCCACCACCGGTGACGTCCGCGTCGACGCGAACCAGAACAACGACTTCACCGACGACGAGGTGATGCGGCCGTACAAGGAGAAGTTCCAGGTCGGCCACTTCGGCACGGACAACCCGGCCACCGCCGTACGGGAGCAGATCCCGTTCGTGGTCGAGTACCGGCGCAACGTGAACACCGCCCCGGTCGGCGGCCCCGGCCTGGTCGACTACGTCAACATCGGCATCGTCGAGAGCACCCACGGCACCCACGTCGCCGGCATCACCGCCGCAAACGACATGCTCGGCAACAGCGCCTTCGACGGCGCCGCCCCGGGTGCCAAGCTGGTCTCCGCCCGCGCCTGCTCCTGGGGTGGCGGCTGTACCGCGGCGGCGCTCACCACCGGCATGGCCGACCTGGTGATCAACCGCAAGGTCGACGTGGTGAACATGTCGATCGGAGGCCTGCCCGCGCTCAACGACGGCTCGAACGCCCGCGCGGTCCTCTACAACGACCTGATCAACACCTACGGCGTGCAGCTGTTCATCTCGGCCGGCAACTCCGGCCCGGGTCTGAACACCGTCGGCGACCCGTCGGTCGCCACCGACGTGGTCAGCGTCGCGGCGAGCATCAGCAAGGACACCTGGCTGGCCAACTACGGCTCGGTGGTCCGCAAGGACAACGCGCTGTTCAACTTCTCCTCGCGCGGCCCGCGTGAGGACGGCGGCTTCAAGCCGAACGTCGCCGCTCCGGGCTCGGCCATCTCCACCGCGCCGACCTGGCAGCCGGGCAACCCGGTGCCGGAGGCGGGCTACCCGCTGCCCCCGGGCTACCAGATGCTCAACGGCACCTCGATGGCCGCCCCGCAGGCCACCGGCGCCGCCGCGCTGCTGCTGTCGGCCGCCAAGGCGACCGGCAAGGGCGTCACCCCGGCCGCGCTGCGCCGGGCCGTCTACACCTCGGCCCAGCCGATCGCGGATGTCCCGACGTACGCGCAGGGCTACGGCATGTTCGACGTGCCGGGCGCGTGGAGCCTGCTCGCCAAGGGCGTGCCGACCCGCACCTACACCTCCGAGGCGCCGGTCTGCACCGAACTGTCGCCGAACCTGACCCGCTACGACCGGGCCTCCGGCACGTTCGTGCCGAACCCGAACGTCGGCACCGGCCTCTACAACCGCTGCGCCGCCGACCGCGGTGGCCAGAAGGTCAAGGAGAGCCGCCACTACGAGGTGAAGCTGACCCGCACCAGCGGCCCGAACAAGGGCATCAAGCACGAGGTCGCGTTCCGCGGCAACGACGGCACCTACAGCGCCCCCAAGGTGGTCTGGCTGCCGCTGAACAAGACCGTCACGGTCAAGGTGAAGGCCAAGCCGATGACGGCCGGCGCCCACGGCGCCATCATGACCGTCGACGACCCGGCCACCAATGTGGTCGACTTCGAGGTCGCCACCGTCGTGGTCGCCTCGAACCCGGTGTCCGCTCCGGCGTACTCCTTCTCGGTCGACGGCTCGGTCGAGCGGAACGGCTTCCGGTCGTACTTCGTGACCGTCCCGCCGGGTGCGGGTGCGCTCCAGGTCAACCTGTCCGGCATCGCGACCGGCTCGCAGACCCGCTTCATCGCCATCAACCCGTACGGCGTGCCGGTCGAGAGCACCGCCAGCACCGCCTGCTACACCAACTTCTCCGACGCCGCGGTCTGCAAGCCGCAGGAGCGGGACTACCAGAACCCGCTGCCGGGCGTGTGGGAGATCGAGGTGGAGGCGCGTCGCACCTCGCCGGCGTTGGACAACCCGTTCCGGCTGCAGGCCCGCGTGCAGGGCGTCAAGGTGGAGCCCGCAGTGGTCCAGCTCCCGTCGGTCACCGCGGGCACCCCGGCCTCGGTGAGCTGGAAGCTGACCAACACGTTCGGCCCGGTCCAGGTGACCGGCGTCGGCGGTCCGCTGGCGAGCGCCCGGGCCGAGCGGCCCAGCATCACCGAGGGCGCCACCCAGGAGTACGTGGTGGAGGTGCCCGAGGGCGCCACCTCGTTCACCGCCCGGATCGGCAACCCGTCCGACCTGAGCGCCGACCTGGACCTGACCGTCTTCCGCGGCACCACCCAGGTGGGCCAGTCGGCCGACGGTGACTCGGAGGAGGCGGTCACGCTGACCAACCCGACGCCGGGCACCTACCGGGTCGTGATCGACGGTTACTCGATGAGCGACCCGAGCACCGCGTACGACTACCGGGACTCGTTCGCGTCCCCGGCGCTGGGCACGCTCTCCGCGCCGTCCACGCCGCTGTCCCTGGCGTACGGCGCCACCGCCACCCTGACCGGTGCGGTGACCGCCCTGTCCACCCCGGCCGCCGGCCGGGAGCTGTACGGCGACATGGCCGTGACCACCACCGAGGGCGCGGTCGTCGGCCGCGGTTCGGTCGAGGTCCTCGCGGTCAACTGAGCCGCTGACACGACGGAGCCCCGTCCCCTCTCGCAGGGGGCGGGGCTCCTTCGTGTCGTCAGGCGGGGCGGGCGGACTCGACCACGAACGGGGTGCCCTGCTGGCAGGTGGTCATCATGCCCGGCTCGGGGCGGCCGGTGACCTCGACCCGGGCACCGGCCTTGAGCACGTCGCGCGGGCCGCCGACCAGCAGGTGACCGTCGAGCAGCAGGCAGTTCGGCTCCACGCCGGCCTGCACGGTGCCGCTGATGACGGTCCCGCCGACACCCGGCGGCGTCGACGGGCCGCCCTTCCAGGAGGGGTCCGGGCGGGTCGTCGGGCTGGTGCCGGGGTCGGGCTGGCTGGTCACCGGGGCGGCTCCCGTCGTACTCGGGCTCGGGCTCGGGCTGGAATCGGCGGACCCGTCGCCGGGCGCGGCGCAGGCGGTCAGCGCGAGGCCGGCGAGCAGTGCGACGAGCACCGTACGAGGAGTCTTCATGATCGGTTGGACGCGGCGGGCGGCCGATCCGTTCCCGGTCAGCCGCGCGCCGCGGCGGCGGCCTTCATGTCGCGCTTGAGTTCCTGCGGCAGCGAGAACGTCAGCCGCTCGTCCGCCGTGGTGATCTCCTCGACGTCGCCGAAGCCGCGCTCGGCCAGGTGCGCGAGCACCTGCTGGACCAGCTCGTCGGGCACGCTCGCGCCGGAGGTCACACCCACGGTGCGGGCGCCGGCCAGCCAGGCGTCCTCGATCTCGTGCGCGAAGTCGACCAGGTAGCCGGCGCGGGCCCCGGCGTCCAGCGCCACCTCGACCAGCCGGACGGAGTTCGAGGAGTTGCGCGAGCCGACCACGATCACCACGTCGCACTCCGGGGCGATCTCCTTGACCACGTGCTGGCGGTTGGAGGTGGCGTAACAGATGTCGTCGCTGGGCGGCGACTGGAGCAGCGGCAGGCGCTTCTTGAGCCGGGCCACGGTCTCCAGCGTCTCGTCCACGGACAAGGTGGTCTGGGACAGCCAGACCACCTTCTCCGGGTCGCGCACGGTGACCTTGTCGACCCCGTCCGGGCCGTCGACGAGCTGGATGTGGGCGGGCGCCTCACCGGCGGTGCCGATGACCTCCTCGTGCCCCTCGTGGCCGATGAGCAGGATGTCGTAGTCCTGCGCGGCGAAGCGGCGGGCCTCGTGGTGCACCTTCGTGACCAGCGGGCAGGTGGCGTCGATCGCCCGCAGCGAGCGCTGCTTGGCCTGCTCGTACACCTCGGGGGCCACGCCGTGGGCGGAGAAGATGACTGTGGCGCCCTCCGGCACCTCCTCGTTCTCCTCCACGAAGATCGCGCCCTGGGCCTCCAGCGTGCGCACCACGTGCTTGTTGTGCACGATCTGCTTGCGCACGTAGATCGGAGCGCCGTAGAGCTTCAGCGCCTCCTCGACGGTCTGCACCGCCCGGTCCACGCCCGCGCAGTAGCCGCGGGGGTTGGCCAGGAGCACGCGCTTGCCGGTCCGGGGAGTCGTCTCAGCGTCAGTCACAGGCCCATCGTACGTGCCGCTCTCCCGCGCGGCAGCGGCCGCGAGGCGCGCGCGGGCGCTGTCGGTGCCGGGTCGTAGGGTGGGCGGGTGAGCGCGGGAGAAGACGGCCGAGGGGCGCCGGACGGGCGGAGCACGGCCGAGGAGCCGTGGCCGGTCCGGGTGGTCAGCCAGAAGGTCGGCGCCTGGATCGCCCGCCTGGGCTGGGTGTGGGTCGACGGCCAGGTGGCGCAGATCAGCCGCCGCCCCGGCGCGAGCACCGTCTTCCTCACGCTGCGTGACCCGTCGGCCGATCTCAGCCTCACCGTCACCACCAACCGGGACGTGCTGGACGCGGGCGCGCCGGAGCTGCGCGAGGGTGCGCGGGTGGTGCTGCACGCCAAGCCCGAGTTCTACGCCGCCCGGGGCACGCTGAGCCTGCGGGCCGACGAGATCCGCCAGGTCGGCCTCGGTGAGCTGCTGGCCCGGCTGGAGAAGCTCAAGAAGCTGCTCGCCGCGGAGGGCCTGTTCGACAGGGCCCGCAAGCGGCGGCTGCCGTTCCTGCCGGGCCGGGTCGGCCTGATCACCGGCCGCGCCTCGGCGGCCGAACGGGACGTGCTGACGAACGCCCGCCGCCGGTGGCCCGCCGTCGACTTCCGCACGATCAACGTGGCGGTGCAGGGGCCGAGCGCGGTGCCGGACATCGTCGGCGCGCTCAAGGTGCTCGACGCCGACCCGGCCGTCGACGTGATCGTCATCGCCCGGGGCGGCGGCGGCATCGAGGATCTGCTGCCCTTCTCCGACGAGGCGCTGTGCCGGGCGGTGTTCGCCTGCCGCACCCCTGTGGTCAGCGCGATCGGCCACGAGACGGACGCGCCGCTGCTCGACTACGTGGCCGACGTGCGCGCCTCCACCCCCACCGACGCGGCCAAGCGCATCGTGCCGGACCTGACCGAGGAGACCCGGCTGATCGGGCAGGCCCGGTCCCGCCTGGAACGGGCCGTTCGTCACCTGGTCGACCGGGAACAGCACCGGATCGACCTGCTGCGCTCCCGTCCGGTCCTGGCCCGCCCGCAGGTCATGGTCGAACAGCGGGCGGTGGACGTGTCGGCGCTGCGCGACCGCGCCGGCCGCACCCTTGAGCACCGGCTGCGGGGCGCCACCGACGACCTGCGGCACACGCTGGCCCGGCTGCGCGCGCTGTCCCCGGCGGCGACGATGGAGCGCGGCTACGCGATCGTGCAGCGCGCCGACGGCCACGTCGTCCGCGCGGCCACCGAGGTGGCGAAGGGCGACGCACTGCGGGTACGCCTCGCCGAGGGCGAGCTGACCGCCACCGTCGACGGCTGAGGGAAGAGGAACCATGACCGGGACGAAGCAGGACGAACAGCTCAGCTACGAGCAGGCCCGCGCCGAGTTGGCCTCGGTGGTGGAGCGGCTGGAGGCGGGTGGCACCTCGCTGGAGGAGTCGCTGGCCCTCTGGGAACGCGGCGAACAGCTCGCCGGGGTGTGCCAGCGCTGGCTGGACGGCGCTCGCGCCCGCATCGACGCCGCGCGCCAGCGCGCCGAGGACTGACCCGAAACGAATCCTGGGCAGCTCCCGCTCGGCGCGGGAACTGCCCAGGTCTCGGGGAGCGGTGGGTCAGTTGAACAGGCCGTACAGCTCGGCGGGCGCCTCGACGACCTGGTCGGCCGAGGGCTTCTGGGCCGGGGCCGCGTTGCCGTAGTTGGTGTAGGTGATCTTCAGGTCCTGCGCGGCGCTCTGGCCGGCGGCCGGGATCTTGAGCACCATCTCGCTGAGCCGGCCCTGCGTGTCGACCTTGGCGGTGAACGGCACCGACTGGGCCTGCGCCCCGAGCGCGGTGATCACGGCCGGGTCGAGCGAGCCCGCCTGGGCGGCCTTCGACACGTCGACGGTGCCCTCGTACGCGCCCTCGCCGGTCTGCCGCACCTCGGTGATGCCCTGGGTGAGCACGGCGCTGCCGGCCGGGTCGAGCTTCTCGAAGTCGAAGCCGAGCGCCCGGTTGCCCTTGATCCGGTTCTGGTCGAGGTGGTGGTACTTGCCGGTGTTGAGGTTCTTCACGCCGGGGATCTGCGCGGCGGCGGCGCCGCCGAGTTCCAGCTTGACCCAGCTGTCCGGCTTGGCGTGGATCAGGTCCAGCTTCATCATCAGGTCCGACGACGGGTCGCCGATGGTCATCCGCATGTCGGCGCTCTGGCTCGGCTCGTGCACCTGCCCTTCGGCGGTGGAGCCCGCGCCGGTCATGGTGAACTTGAAGTTCCCCTCGCGGATCGCGTTGGTGGAGTCGAGCAGGGCCTGCTTGGCCGCGCTGCTGGACGCCGTGGCGCTCGGTGCGACGCTGCCGGAGGCGCTCGGGGTCGCGGAGGCGTCGGACGTCGTCCCGTTGCCGTTGCAGGCCGCCAGGCCGGGAATGAGCAGCGCCGCGGCGAACGCGGTGGCGCTGAAGCGTCGTATCTTCACGTCAACCTCTCCAGGTGGGTCGTCCGGGCTCGATGTCCCTTCTGTTCCCGGAAGCGGCCTTCCGCAATCCCGCCTCACCCGGAGGGAGGACGATCAGCGCAGCGACGTGGCGAGCTTGCGCAGCTCCGACTCCCCCGCGTCGCCGACGACGATCACGGTGCGGTTCGGCTCCAGCAGGACGAGCGCCTGCTCGTTGCCGCGCGCGGTGTAGCGCTGCCAGCTCAGCCCGCCGGGCAGGTCGGCCGCGCCCTGCGGCTGTCCCTCGGTCAGCTCGGCCGGCAGCAGCTTCTCCGCCGGGACGTTGCTCTCCACGAGCTGGGCGCCCCGGCCCTCCGGGGTCACGTAGCCGATGCGCAGCGTGGAGCCGTCCGCCTCGGTCCGGAACCGGGCGTTCACCGTACGCCAGTCGTCGCCCAGCCCGGTCGGCTCGCTGACCGGGAAGGCGTTCGCGGAGCGGGCCTGCTCCAGCGCGGGCGCCGGGTCGACGGTGACCGGCGAGTCGCCGCCGAGGAAGCCCCGGTAGAAGGCGAGCAGCAGCGCGATCGGGACCAGCAGGATCAGCAGGGACAGCGCCATGTCCTTCGGCGACCGCTCGGACCGGGCCTTGCCCCCCGCCGGACCAGCTGCGGGCGCACCCGCTGCCGGTGTCACAGCCGCGGGCTCGCCGGGCGCGGGTGCCACAGCCGCGGGCTCGCCCAGCGCGGGCTGGCCCTCCGGCGGGGTGGCGTCGGTCGGTGTGCGGTCGGCAGGCTGTGCGGCTTCCACCCGGCCATTGTCGCAGCCCACCGGGGGACGTGATCCTGGCCTCCTCCGCCCCGCCGGGACGGCGAACCTGAGATCGTGTGAGGATCAGCGACAAACCGGCGGTGGTGACCGCCGGTCCCACCCCGCAACGTCGCGAGGAGGCCGCCATGACAACCACCAGTACGCGGACGCCCCAGGATCTCGACCGCAACCTCGCCCTCGATCTGGTCCGGGTCACCGAGGCCGCGGCGATGGCCGCCGGCCGCTGGGTCGGCCGGGGCGACAAGGAAGGCGGCGACGGCGCAGCTGTCGACGCCATGCGAAAGCTGATCAACTCGATCCCCATGCGTGGCGTCGTGGTGATCGGCGAGGGCGAGAAGGACAACGCCCCGATGCTGTTCAACGGCGAGGAGGTCGGCGACGGGACCGGCCCCGAGGTGGACGTGGCGGTCGACCCGATCGACGGCACCACGCTGATGAGCAAGGGCATGCCGAACGCGCTGGCGGTGCTCGCGGTGGCCGAGCGCGGCGCGATGTTCGACCCGAGCGCCGTCTTCTACATGGAGAAGCTGGCCGTCGGCCCGATGTACGCCGACGTGGTGGACATCAACGCCGGGGTGGCCGAGAACATCAACCGGATCGCCAAGGTCAAGGGCACCGACGCCGCCGAGGTGACCGTGTGCGTGCTGGACCGCTCGCGCCACGACGACCTGGTGAAGCAGATCCGGCGTACCGGCGCCGGGATCCGGTTCATCTCCGACGGTGACATCGCCGGCGCCATCGCGGCGGCGCGTGGCGAGTCGGACGTGGACGTGCTGATGGGCATCGGCGGCACCCCGGAGGGCATCACGGCGGCGTGCGCGCTCAAGTGCATGGGCGGCATGATGCAGGCCAAGCTCTGGCCGAAGGACTCCGACGAGCGCCGCAAGGCGCTGGACGCCGGGCACGACCTGGACCGGGTGCTGTTCACCGACGACCTGGTGACCGGCGACAACTGCTTCTTCGTGGCCACCGGCGTCACCTCCGGCGACCTGCTGCGCGGCGTGCGCTACCGCTCCGGCGGGGCGTACACGCAGTCGATCGTGATGCGCTCCAAGAGCGGCACGATCCGGGTGATCGACTCGTACCACCGCCTGGAGAAGCTCGCCCTCTACTCGGCTGTCGACTTCGACGGGCGCCCGCTGGCCGAGCAGGAGTGAGCAGAGCCGGGACGGCGGCACCACCGGCACCGCCGACGCTGTCGACCGGGCGACGTGTCGCCGGTGTCGGGTTGGCCACCGCCTCGGGCGTGATGGTCGCCGTCCAGTCCCGGATCAACGGCGAGCTGGGCGTACGCCTGGCCGACGGGATCGCCGCCGCGGTGGTCTCGTTCGGCGTGGGTCTGCTGATCCTGCTGGTGCTGGTCCCCGCCACCCCCGGTGGCCGGCGGGGACTGGTCGCCCTGCGCGGCGCGTTGCGCACCGGCACGCTGCGGCCGTGGCAGTGCCTGGGCGGGGTGTGCGGCGCGTTCCTGGTGGCGACGCAGGGGCTGACCATCGGCGCGCTCGGCGTGGCGGTCTTCACCGTCGCGGTGGTGGCCGGGCAGTCCGGCAGCAGCCTGCTCGTCGACCGGGCCGGCATCGGCCCGGCCGGCCGGCAGCCGGTCACCCCGAACCGGCTGATCGGCGCGGTGCTCACAGTGCTCGCCGTCCTGCTGGCGGTGGGCGACCGGCTCGGTGACCCGCAGGCGCTGGCGCTGGCCCTGCTGCCGCTGGCGGCGGGGGTGGGCATCGCCTGGCAGCAGGCGGTGAACGGGCGGGTCCGGGCGGCGGCGGGCAGCGCCATGACGGCCACGCTGGTGAACTTCACAGTGGGCACCGCGGCGCTGCTGCTCACGTTCGCTGTCGACCTGGCGGTACGCGGCCGGCCGGCCGGCGCGTTCCCGGACGAGCCGTGGCTCTATCTCGGCGGCCCGCTCGGCATCGTGTTCATCGCGCTGGCCGCCGCCCTCGTCCGGTTCACCGGGGTGCTGCTGCTCGGCCTGGCCACCATCGCCGGGCAGATCGTCGGCGCGGTGCTGCTGGACCTGGCGCTGCCGACCGCCGCCTCGCACCCCGGGCTGGACACGCTGCTCGGCGCGGCGCTGACCATGGTCGCCGTGCTCGTCGCCGCCTTCGGCCCGACCCGTCCCCGCACCTAGCGGGCGGCGGCGGGTGCGGCGGCGCGCAGGCCGGTGACCATCTCGTCGACCACCCGGTCCAGCGGCGTCCCCTCGATCCCGAACGTCTCGGTGGCTGCGGTGGAGTCCATCACGAACGGCCCGGCGAACTGGTGCGCGGTCTCCCGCATCTCCTTGGCGAACGGGTCGGCGAGGCCGCCGAGCCAGAGCACCGGGTAGGGCATCCGGGTCAGCCGGGGTGCCGGCGCCCCGGCCCGCTCCGCCGCCCGGTGGGCGAGCGCCCGCATGGACATCGGTGGCGCGCTGGGCACGTGCCAGGCCCGCCCCCAGGCCCGCGGGTCGGCGGCGACCGCGACGAGGGTACGGGCGACGTCCCCGACGTACGTCCAGGTGTGCGGCGCGTCCCAGGCCACCGGCAGGAACACCCGCTGCCCGGCGAGCACCTTGGGCAGCACCATCATGGGCAGCGAGTTGCCGCCGAGGCCGATGTAGTCGGAGCCGCGTACCTCGGTGATCCGGGCCCGGCCGGCGCGGTGGGCGGCCAGGGCGTCGGCCCACATCCGGTTACGGACCCGGCCCTTGACGCCGGTGGCGGCGAGCGGGGTCGCCTCGGTCATCGGGGCGTCGACCGGGCCGTACCCGTAGAGGTTGCCGACTGTCGCCAGCACGGCGCCGCTGCGTTCGGCGGCGGTGAGCAGGGCGGCGGCCAGCGGCGGCCAGTCCGTCTGCCACCTGTGGTATTCCGGGTTGGCGCAGTTGTAGAGCGCGTCCGCGCCCTCGGTGTGCGCGGCGAGCCGGTCCGCGTCGCCGGCGTCGGCGGCCACCCGCTCGATCGCCGCGTGCTCGGGGCCGGTGCCGCGCCGGGTGACCATCCGCACGCGCTCGCCGCGCTCGGCGAGGAGGCGGGCGGTGGCGGTGCCGACAGGGCCGGCGCCGACGATCACGTGCAGTGTCATGACAGGTCCACCTTCGCTGAAGCAGTAATCCGAATCGAGAGCACCGCTCTCGCAACAGAGCATGACTTACGCGGCGGCCCACGTCAAGAGCAGTGCTCTCTCTTTTGATTGCCGCTCTCTCCATGGCAGAGTGGAGACATGGTCGCTCCCTCGCTCCGCGCCCGGGTCCGCGCCGGGATGATCGAAGAGATCAAGACGGTCGCCCGCCGCCACCTGGACACCGACGGCGCGAACCTGTCCCTGCGCGCGGTCGCCCGGGACCTCGGCATGGTGTCCTCGGCGATCTACCGCTACTTCCCCAGCCGCGACGACCTGCTCACCGCGCTGATCCTGGAGGCGTACGACGCGCTCGGTGACGCCGTGGAGGCGGCCGACGCCGCCGCCGACCAGGCCGACCTGCGCGGACGCTGGCTCGCCGCCTGCCGGGCCGCCCGCGCGTGGGCGCTCGCCCACCCCGCCGAGTACGCGCTGCTCTACGGCAGCCCGGTGCCCGGGTACGCGGCCCCCGACGACACCGTCGCGCCGGCCCAGCGCCCACCGGTGACCCTGGTCGGCATCCTGCGCGACGGGCTGGCGTCCGGCCGGCTCGCCCCGCCCGACGAGGATCTGCCCGAGCCGCTGCGCGGCGACGTGGCCGAACTGGTCGGCCTGCTCGGCATGGACGTGCCGCCCGCCCTGCTGGCCCGTGGCATGGCCGGCTGGACCCAGTTGTTCGGGCTGATCAGCTTCGAGCTGTTCGGCCGGATCAACCGGGCGCTGCCGCACCGCGACGAGTACTTCGACCACCAGATCGGACTGATGGCGGACCTGGTCGGCCTGCCCTGACGCCGGTCGGCGTCAGGTGCCGTCGGAGGAGTGGCCGGGGAACAGGTGCGCGGCCGGGTCGATGACGACGGCCGCGTTGTTCACGGCGGTGGCGGCCTCGCCGAAGCCGGTCGCGATCAGGCGGACCTTGCCCGGGTACTCGGTGATGTCCCCGGCCGCGAACACCCGGGGCAGGTTGGTGGCCATCGCGCTGTCCACCACGATGTGCCGCCGGTCGAGGTTCAGCCCCCACTCGGCGAGCGGGCCGAGGTCGGCGGTGAAGCCGAGCGCCGCCACCACCGTGTCCACCGGAAGCGTCTCCACCTCGCCGCCGCGTACGGTCAGCTCGGCGCCGGTGACCGTCTCCTCGCCGTACAGCCGGCTCACCTCGGCGTTCACCACGATCCGCACCGGCAGGGCGCGGACGCGCTCGATGGTGGCGGCGTGTGCCCGGAAGCGGTCCCGCCGGTGCACGAGCGTCACCGACCGGGCCAGCGGGGCGAGCGTGGCGGCCCAGTCGAAAGCCGAGTCGCCACCGCCGACGATGAGCACGTGCCGGTCGGTCAGCTCGGCCGGCTGCGGCACGAAGTAGACGATCCCGCCGCCGGTGAAGCTCTCCGCGACCGGCAGCGGCCGGGGCGTGAAGCTGCCGAGCCCGCCGGTGACCAGCACCGCGCCGCAGGTGAGCTGCTCACCGCCGGCCAGGCCGAGCACCGGCCGGCCGTCGAGGTAGGACAGCTTCTCCGCGCGTACGCCGAGGCGGTAGTCGGGGTGGAACGGCGCGGCCTGGGCGACCAGGTTCGTGACCAGCTCACGGCCCTTGATCGCGGGGAAGCCGGCGACGTCGAGGATCAGCTTCTCCGGGTACATCGCGGTGACCTGGCCGCCCGGCTCGGGCAGCGCGTCGATCACCGACACGGAGAGTCCACGGAAACCGGCGTAGTAGGCGGCGAAGAGCCCGGCGGGACCGGCCCCGATCACGGCGACATCGACCTCGCGCATGGCGTACCGTCACTTTCCGCTTCGGATCACCCCGTGCTGATGCGGAAACGGTAGGCGGGCGGGTGGCCGCGGGCAAGCACGTCCCGCGCTTCGATCAACGCGCCGTCAGGGCAGCGTCATCCTCGGTGAGCCGAGACGGTCGGACTCGCCGGCGTCGTTGCGGCGCCGGAACAGGATCGCCGCGACCACGCCACCGAGCAGCCCGAACAGGTGCCCCTGCCACGAGATGCGCTCGTCGGTGGGGAGGATGCCGAGCAGCTGCCAGCCGTAGAGCAACCCGACCAGCAGGCCGACGGCGAAGTTCCACCAGCTGCGCTCCACCACGCCCCGGGTGAGCAGGATGCCGAGGTATCCGAAGATCACGCCGCTGGCGCCGACCACCACCGAGTTGGGTGAGCCGGTGAACCAGACGCCCAGACCGCTGACCAGGATGATCACCCCGGTGGACCAGAGGAACCGGCGGGTGCCCGCGGCCAGCACGAACGTGCCGAGCAGGATCAGCGGGATGCTGTTGCTGTAGAGGTGGTTCCACCCGGCGTGCAGGAACGGCGAGAAGAAGACGCCGTCCAGGCCCTGGAGCCGCTGCGGGATGATGCCGGCGGTGTAGTCGAGGCCGAGTCGCAGGCCGACGTCGAGCGCCTCGATGAGGAACAGCACCGGCACGACCGCGCACATGGCGACGAAGGCCCGGCCGAGCGCCGCGTAGAACGCGTCGGTGCCGAACCGATGGGGGTCGCCGCTGGGGCCGCCGTGCCAGGTCACCTACCAAGAGCTATCAGCAAATGCGGCGGGCCGCCAGTCGGGCGGCGGCACGACGACGGCGGGACACCCGGGTCTGCCGGTGTGTCCCGCCGTCGTGGTGATGTCAGTACCAGCCCGAACTCTGCGACTTCTGCCAGGCGCCGCAGGGGGTGTCGTACCGGCCCTTGATGTAGCCGAGACCCCAGGTGATCTGGGTCGCCGGGTTGGTCTTCCAGTCGTCGGCCACCGAGGCCATCTTGCTGCCCGGCACGGCCTGCGGGATCCCGTACGCCCCCGAGGAGCTGTTGGAGGCCTTCGGGTTCCAGCCGCTCTCCTTGGTCCAGAGCTTGTCCAGGCAGGGGAACTGGTCGATGCCGAAGCCCTTGTCGAGCATGATGGCGCAACCGACCTTCCGGTTGCCGCTGTACTCCGCGCACGAGGACGGGATCGGGCCGCTGTACGGCTTGACCTTCGCCTCCTTCTCGGCCGCCTCCGCGGCGTCCCGCTCCTTCTTGCGGGACGCGGCGGCCGCCTCGGCCTTCCTGGCCCGCTCGGCGGCCTCCTTCGCCGCCGCGGCGGCACGCAGCTTCGCCTGGTACTCGGCGGCACGCTTGCGCGACGAGTCCACGCGGTGGTCGGACAGCCGCTCACGCTGGTACGCGTGCTCCGCCTGGTCGACCTCCAGGCCGACCTGTGCGGTCAGGCCCTGCTGCTGGGTCTGTCGATCCTCGCCCAGGTAGAAGCCGCCTGCGACGCCCACGGAGAGCAGTGCGACAGCGGCCGTACGGGCGCCGAACCGGCTCCACAGCCGACTCACGAAGTTTCCCTTCGTCGGGGGCAGGGACACGGCACACGTGGGCCACGGTCGGGTCACGCCGGGTGCCGTGAGCGCACCGGTACCGGTGTGACTCCGGGCCGTGTCCGGCGCTGGAGTGGTAGGTGACGCTCGATGGACACCATCGCGCACGGTGAGGCCGGTGGGAAATGGCCAGGCCGAAAAGTGATCTGCGTCACCCCTAATATCGGGATGAAATAGTGCAAATGCGGCACTCAGCCCGGGATGTCCTCCAGCAGATCGGTGACCATGGCGGCGATCGGAGAACGCTCCGATCGGCTGAGCGTGACGTGCGCGAAGAGGGGATGCCCCTTCAGCGCCTCGATCACCGCGGTCACCCCGTCGTGCCGGCCGACCCGCAGATTGTCCCGCTGGGCCACGTCGTGGGTGAGCACCACCCTCGACCCCTGACCGATCCGGGACAGCACGGTGAGCAGGACGCCCCGCTCCAGCGACTGCGCCTCGTCCACGATGACGAACGCGTCGTGCAGGCTGCGGCCGCGGATGTGGGTCAGCGGCAGCACCTCGAGCAGCCCGCGCGAGGTGACCTCCTC
This sequence comes from Micromonospora sp. NPDC048169, assembly GCF_040652815.1. Classification (NCBI taxonomy): domain Bacteria; kingdom Bacillati; phylum Actinomycetota; class Actinomycetes; order Micromonosporales; family Micromonosporaceae; genus Micromonospora; species Micromonospora sp. NPDC048169. Next base: position 240,635 of record NZ_JBEZMS010000002.1, on the reverse strand, counting down.
CAGCACGTTCTCGTGCACCACCGAGCCGAGCGTGTCGAAGACGGCCTGCGCCCACGGCGACATCTTCTCCGACTCCGACCCGGGCAGGTAGCCCAGTTCCTGACCGCCGACCGCGTACAGGGGACGGAACACGATCACCTTCTTGTGCCGGCGTCGCTCCATCACCGCCTCCAGGCCGGCGCAGAGCGCCAGCGCGGACTTGCCGGTGCCGGCCCGCCCACCGAGCGACACGATGCCGATCGACTCGTCCAGCAGCAGGTCGAGCGCAATCCGCTGCTCCGCCGAGCGCCCGTGCACGCCGAACGCCTCCCGGTCGCCCCGGACCAGCCGGATTGTCTTGTCCGGCAGCACCCGGCCCAGCGCCGAGCCCCGGCCCGAGTGCAGCACCAGGCCGGTGTGGCAGGGCAGTCCCGCCGCCACGTCGACGTCGAGCGCCTCGCCCGCGTACAGCCGGCCGATCTCCTCCTCGGCCAGATCCAGCTCGGCCATCCCGGTCCAGGTCGGATCGCTGGCCTGGCCGTGCCGGTACTCGTCGGCGCGCAGGCCCACCGAGGCAGCCTTCACCCGCAGCGGCATGTCCTTGCTGACCAGCGTGACCTGACGCCCCTCGGCGGCCAGGTTGAGCGCCACGGACAGGATGCGCGCGTCGTTCGACTCGTTGCGGAAGCCGGGCGGCAGCACACCGTCGTCGGTGTGGTTCAGCTCCACCCGCAGCGTGCCGCCCTGGTCGTTGGCGGGCACCGGGCGGTCCAGCCGGCCGTGCCGTACGCGCAACTCGTCCAGCATGCGCAGCGACTGGCGGGCGAACCAGCCCAGCTCCGGGTGGTGCCGCTTGCCCTCCAGTTCGGAGATCACCACCAGCGGCAGCACCACCTCGTGCTCGGCGAAGCGGTGGAACGCCGCCGGATCGGACAGCAGGACCGAGGTGTCCAGCACGAAGGCCGGGCCGGCTGGTCGGGGCTCCTCGGCCTCCGCGGCGGCGGCGCGGCGGCTGCGGGTGGTCCGGCGGGTCGGGGCGGTCGAGGCCGGGGTCTGCTCGGCTCCGGCGGGGGTACGGCGAGTGGTCACAGGCCTGCTCCGCGGATGGGCACCCGGCCACCCGAGTTCCGCCTCTTCCGGTGCCCGGAGGACACGGGGTCGGATGCGGGCCCCGTGTGCGAGGACGCAGGTCCGGGCTGTCCGGCTGGCCCGGGAAAACCCCGTGCCATGCCTAGACGCTAATCGCCTCGGGGCCGCGCGGCTAGAGGCGCGCGTGGATCAAGCGTCGTCTTCGCCGGACGTACACCTGTGCGAGTGACGGGCGGACCGCAACCGGCCGGGATGCATGCCCCCTGCGCGCACCCCGGCCGGTCGTCGAGCGCCGCGATGCGGCGCGGGCCTCAGCTCTGCCGGCGCACCAACGTGCCGGCCCGTGGTCCGGCGCCGGCCGCGCCGAACGACGAGCCGGTGTACGTGGTGCCCACCCGGCCGACGGCACCGAGCTGGGCGGTCGCGGTGACCCGTACCGCGGGGGCGGAGCCGGGCCGGGCGGCGACCACGGCGGGTACCGAGGTGCCGGCGAACGGCACCGCCGAGCGCCCGGCCGAGGTCACCACCGTCGGGCCGGGACCGGACAGCGCCGAGGCGATCGCCGCCTGGGCGTCGCGGCGACGGCGGTTCCAGGCACCCCGGTCGCCGTCGAAGTAGCCCTGACGGTAACCGAACCGGTAGCCGATGCGGTAGCTGAGCTGACCGTGCAGGCGGCCGGCCGCGTAGCAGGTGGAGCCGAGCACGAGGACGAGCACCACGGCGAGAAAGGGGGTCATCGCTCGTCCGTCCCGGGCAGTGGGTCGACCACGAGCAGCCGCTCCAGGTCGTCGGTGCTGACCTCCTCGACCAGCTCGACGCTGATCCGGCATCCGTCGAGGACCACCTCGGCCACCGACGCCCGGCGGATCTCCCCGCCGGAGTCGTAGACCCGCACGCTCAGCTCGGGGCAGCCGAGGTGGGTCCGCCAGGCGTCCCACTCCCCCCGGTCGCCGACGCTGAGCGAGAGGTACCGGCACCCGCGGGCGAGGTAGAGACGCCAGGGGGCGCTCAGCCCGGCGGACACTCCGTCCGCGATCAGCCCGAAGGCCTGGGCACGGGTCGCGAGCTCGGTCACGAGACCCCCTCGGCACCCGCGGAGTGACGCATGTGAGCACTCGTCGTCTCAGGCACGTGACACACCGTAAGCTGTCTCATGAGCGTGACAGTATCAGCTTTTCAGCCCTTTGCCGCTGCACTCGTGTCCATCTATTCTGCCCGGGTGACACCCCTCCTGAGCAGCACTGGATCGTTTACCGGAAATCCCGGACCGGCGTCCCGTCAGCGTGACAGCAGCGTGCCGAGCCACCCCCTCGGGACCGACTGGCCGTACCGTCACGGGGTGACCGAGACGGCCAACGCACGGAAGATCGCCTTCGCCACCTTCGTCCGGCGCGCGCTCGACGACGCCCGCGCGCTGCGCGCCTGGAGCGGCACCGAGGTCTCCCGGCGCACCGGCGTCTCCCGCCAGACCATCAACCGATGGGTACGCGGCGACTGGGCCAGCGACCCGGAGGCGGAGCGGGTGGTCGCCTTCTGCGAAGGGCTCGGGCTCGACCCGGCCGCCGCGTTCACCGCGCTCGGCTGGGACCGGGCCGCCGGGCCGCGCACCGTGCCGGCACCGCCCCCGATGGACCCGGACGTGGAGGCGCTGCTGCGCCGGCTGGTCGACCCGAACGTCTCCGACGCGGAGAAGTTCCACATCCGAGAAACCATCCGTTACCTCGCATACCGCCCGACCCTGCCGGGCGGTGTCCGAAATAGGGGGAAACAGGCGGGCTAGTTCCTCAGATGGCGAAAGAACGGATGAGCAGACCCGATCGTTTCGCCGCGGGGACGGATCGGACCCGCTAGCGTCCACGTTTGTACTGCTAGGGGCTCGTCATCGGCGGGGGGACGGGACACAGCCGAACCCAGCCCTGCGGGACAGAAGGAGGGGTCTGTCCATGACCCTGAAATGGTTGGCAGTCGTGGTCGCGGTGGTGTCGCTGACATCGTGCGTGACCGGCAACGTGGTGGTCGGCGTACTGGACGGCGGGCAGCTCCCACTGGTCGTCAACCTCTTCGCGCTCACCACGGCCGGCACCGCGGTGATCCTCGCCGTCGTCGCCGAGCTGCACGATCGGCTCAACGACCGCGTCAGCGCGCTCACCGAGTTCCTGGTGGCGCGGCTCAACGAGATCGAGGCGCACACCGGCGACCGCAACACCGGCTTCGTGGAGGGCTACCTGCTCAGCCACGGGCAGGAGGCGGCAGTGGTGCCGTTCGGCCGCCGGGGACGAGGAGCCGCCGAACGCTGATCCCCACGTCGTTCCGACGTCGCATCTCGGCCACGAATACGCCGCCCGGCGCGGGGTACGCTGACGCGCGTGCCGCCGTTGAATCTGGGCAACCAGCAGCCGAAGACCCCGTTGAACGCGGAGCACGCCTGGCGTGCGACCGCCGCCCGCGCGGGTGACGTCGTCCTCTTCTTCGACTTCGACGGCACCCTGGCGCCGGTCGACGACGATCCCACAGCCGTACGGCCCGCGCCCAACGTGCTCACCGCGCTGGAGGCGCTCGCCCCGCACGTCCGCCGGATCGCGATCGTCTCCGCCCGCCCGGTGGACTTCCTCCGCGACCACCTCGGCGGCCTCGCCGGCATCGACCTGTACGGGCTCTACGGCCTGGAGCACAGCCACTCCGGCGGTGAGACGGTCACCGAGCCGGCCGCCCTGCCGTGGGTGCCGACGATGTCCGAGCTGGCCGAGCAGGCCCGCGCCGAGTTGCCGCCCGGCGCGCTCGTCGAGTTCAAGCGGCTCTCCGTGGCGCTGCACTGGCGTACCGCCCCGCATCTCGGCGAGCTGGTGCAGGAGTGGGGCCGGGCCCAGGCCGAGCGGCTGGGGCTGCGCGCCCAGCCGGGCCGGATGGTGCTGGAACTGAAGCCCCCTGTCGACCGGGACAAGGGCATGGTGATCGGCGAGACGGTCCGGGACGCCGGTGGCGCCTGGTACTTCGGTGACGACGTCTCCGACATCAAGGCGTTCGCCGCGCTGCGCGCCCGCGCCGCCGACGACCCCGACTTCCTCGGTGTCTGTGTCGCGGTCGCCAACCCGGAGACCGGTCACGAGGTGGCCGACGCCGCCGACATGACCCTGGACTCCCCCGCCGCCCTGGCCGACTTCCTCACCTCAGCCCTGCCCCACCTCCGCTGACACCCCGGCCCGCCGGGGCGGGGCGGGGCGGGGGCGGGGCGAGAGGGCTGCGGCGAGGGGTCAGGTGCCGAAGCGGCGTTGGCGGGTGGCGTAGGAGCGCAGGGCCCGCAGGAAGTCGACCTTGCGGAAGTCGGGCCAGTTCAGCTCGCAGAAGTAGAACTCCGAGTGCGCGCTCTGCCAGAGCATGAAACCGGAGAGCCGCTGCTCGCCACTGGTCCGGATGATCAGATCCGGGTCCGGCAGCCCCTTTGTGTAGAGGTGCTCGGAGATGTGGTCGACGTCTATCGAGGTGGCCAGCTCCTCCAGCGTGCCGCCGCTCGCCGCGTGCTCCAGCAGCAGCGAGCGGACCGCGTCGGCGATCTCACGCCGCCCGCCGTACCCGACAGCGATGTTCACCTGAGCCCCGCCGTCGCGGTCGCGGGTGCGTTCCTCGGCGGCCTTGAGCGCGGCGGCGTGCTGCGCCGGCAGCACGTCGAGCGCGCCGACCATCCGCAGCCGCCAGGGGTTGCCCTCCTCGGCCAGCTCGGTGCTCAGGTCCTCGATGATCTGGAGCAGCGGGTCCAGCTCGGCGGCCGGGCGGGAAAGGTTGTCGGTGGAGAGCAGCCAGAGTGTGACGTGCCCGACGCCTGCCGCGTCGCACCAGCGGAGCAGTTCCTTGATCCGCTCGGCGCCCATCCGATGGCCGTCGTTCGGGTCGACGAAGCCCATCTCCCGGGCCCATCTGCGGTTGCCGTCGCACATCACGCCGACGTGTGCGGGTACGGGCTTGCCCGCGAGCTTCGCCGTCAGCCGGCGCTCGTACACGGAGTAGAGGAGTTTCCGCAGAGTCATCACCTTGCAGGGTAGCGACCCGCGGGAGAGATCAGTGTCTCGGTGGCATATCACCTGAGGGCGAACCGCTCCGGCGCGGTCGCGGCAGGTCCGCCCCGATCGCCATGAGCGTGCGCGCGTCCAGCCGGCCGTCGCCGAGCCCCAGCTCCACCACCGTGCGGTAGACCCGCTCGTCCCGCCCGGCCGCGCCGACCACCGCGTCGACCACCCGGCGCCGCCGGGCCAGCCACGCCGCCACGGAGCTGTGCCGCAGGTGGGTGCCGAGCCGGGCGCGCAACGTGGCGGCGTACACCCGGGCGGCCCCGGCCGGGGAGCCGGCCGCCGCAGCGCCCGCGAGGGCCCCGGAGCGCAGCGCGTAGAAGATGCCCTCGCCGGTGAACGGGTTGATCAGCGACAGCGCGTCCCCGGCCAGCACCACCCGTCCCCGGCCGGGCGCCGGCCGGTGGGTGGACAGCGGCAGGTGGTGCGCCCGCAGGCCGGTCACCGTGGCCGGGTCGACGCCGGGGAGCAGCGCGGCCATCCGGTCCAGCAGGTGCGCGCGGGTCAGCGGCTCGCCGCGCAGCACCTCCCCGTACCCGACGTTCGCGCGCCCGTCGCCGATCGGAAAGGCCCAGGCGTACGCGGGCCAGCGCGCCGCCGAGGTGACGATCAACTGTTCCGGCGGCCCGGCCGGTGCGGGCGCGTAGCCCCGGATCGCGAGCGCCAGGTGCCGGTCCGGGTTGACCGGGTGCCCGAGCGCGCGGCGTACCACCGATCCGGCGCCGTCCGCGCCCACCACCGCCCGCGCGGACAACTCCCCGTCGAGCAGCACCCGGTCGGCGGCGATCTCCACCCGGCGTACCGTGTGCCGCCGCAGCTCCGCGCCGGCCGCCACCGCCGCCGCCACCAGGCGTGCGTCGAACACCTGGCGGGGCACCGTGTACGCGGGCCGGGGCAGCGTCCGCGCGACGGTGCCGCCGCCGGGGCCGACCAGGCGCAGCGCGGGCAGCGGCGAGTAGCCGTCGACCGCCCCGGTCACGCCCAGCTCGGCGAGGACGTCCAGCGCGTGCGCGGCGATGCCGTCCCCGCAGGCCTTGTCGCGGGGGAAGTCGGACCGGTCGAGCAGCAGCACCCGCGCCGCCCCGGCCCGTCGCGCGCCGAGCGCCGCCGCGGCTCCGGCCGGCCCCGCCCCCACCACCACGACGTCCCACACGCCCTCATCCTCCCCCGCCGCACCCCGCCCCGGGCGACGATCATGAGGTTGACGGCATCAAACGGGGTCCGGTGGCGCGGTGGAGGGAGTAGAGACAGAGGGCCGCTGCCGTGACGAGGGGGGCGCCGTCTCTGATCAGGCCGTCGGTGCCGAGCAGCCACCAGCACAGCGGCAGGTCGATCGCCAGGACGCCGAGGGTGACCACGACGAGCGCCCGGCGTGCCCATGCCTTGTCGCGCAGCAGGAACGCGGTGCAGAACAGCACGGCGTAACTGACCGCGATGCCCGCGCCGAACCAGAGGACCAGAGCCGGTACGGCGGACAGCCGCCCGTCCAGCACGGCACCGGTGGCGACGAGCGCCGGCACCAGCATCAGCGGGCTGTAGGTGAACGCCGCGACCCGGGCGGTGAGCAGCCAGCCGTTCGCCTGCGGGCGCTTCGGGGCGACCTCCCGCCAGGCGATCGTCCCGCCCTCGACGACCAGGCCCTTGCGGTGCCGGACCAGGTGGGCGCGGATCGTCTCGGAGCGGTACAGCAGCACCACCACGGCGACGCAGAGCGCGGTGAGCACGGCGAACCCGACCAGGCCGGGCAGCGCGGGCACCCCCTGCCGGGGCACGATCAGCCGCCCGACCGCGAAGATCGTGGTCACCGCCAGGATCAGCCCGAACGGCCGGGCACCCACCCGGCCGTTGTTCACGTGCCCGATCAGCAGCAGGAAACCGAGCGACCGGAGCATCGCCCAGCCGGTGCGTACGGCCAGACCGAACTCCTGCTCCGGGGCGTACCAGTAGTTCAGCAGCTCGACCACGACGGTGGCCGCCGCGGTCACGGCGAGCAGCGTGGTGAGCGCCCGGACGGCGGACGGCCGCCGGACCTCGACAGGTTCAGCGGCCGTCCTCATGGCATCCGATGTTGCCCGGTGCGGGCAACAGGCACACCTGTTACTTCTGCGGCTCCGCGTCCAGCCGGGCGCGCAGCGCGTCCAGCTCGGCCCAGAGCACGCCGGGGAGCTTGTCCCCGAACTTCTCGAACCACTCGGTGACCAGCGGCAGTTCGTTGCGCCACTCGTCCGGGTCGACCTTCAGCGCGATCCGGACGTCCTCCGGGGTCATGTCCAGACCTTCGACGTCGAGCGCGTCCTGCGCCGGGACCATGCCGATCGGCGTCTCCACGGCCTCGGCCCGGCCCTCCAGCCGCTCGATGATCCACTTGAGCACGCGGGAGTTCTCGCCGAAGCCCGGCCAGAGGAAGTTGCCCTCGGCGTCCTTCCGGAACCAGTTGACGTAGTAGATCTTGGGCAGCTTGGACTCGTCGCCGTCCGCGCCCTTGCCCATCTCGATCCAGTGCCGGAAGTAGTCGCCACCGTTGTAGCCGATGAACGGCAGCATGGCCATCGGGTCGCGGCGGACCACGCCGACCGCGCCGGAGGCGGCGGCGGTGGTCTCCGAGGAGAGCGTCGCGCCCATGTAGACGCCGTGCACCCAGTCGCGCGCCTCGGTGACCAGCGGGATGGTGTCCCGGCGACGGCCGCCGAACAGGATCGCGTCGATCGGCACGCCGTTCGGGTCGTAGTAGTCGTCGGCCAGGATCGGGCACTGCGTGATCGGGGTGCAGAAGCGGCTGTTCGCGTGCGAGGAGAGGCCCTCGCTCTCCGGCGTCCAGTCGTTGCCCTTCCAGTCGATCAGGTGCGCCGGCGGCTCACCCATGCCCTCCCACCAGATGTCGCCGTCGTCGGTGAGCGCCACGTTGGTGAAGATGGAGTTGCCCCGGTCCAGCGTCCGCATGGCGTTGGCGTTGGTCTTCCAGTCGGTGCCGGGCGCGACGCCGAACAGGCCGTACTCCGGGTTGATCGCGTAGAGGCGGCCGTCCTCACCGAACCGCATCCAGGCGATGTCGTCGCCGATGGTCTCGACCTTCCAGCCCGGGATGGTCGGCTCCAGCATGGCGAGGTTGGTCTTGCCGCAGGCCGACGGGAAGGCGCCGGCGATGTGGAAGACCTTGCCCTCCGGCGAGGTGATCTTGAGGATCAGCATGTGCTCGGCCAGCCAGCCCTCGTCGCGCCCCATCACGCTGGCGATACGCAGCGAGTAGCACTTCTTGCCGAGCAGCGAGTTGCCGCCGTAGCCGGAGCCGTAGGACCAGATCTCCCGGGTCTCCGGGAAGTGCGAGATGTACTTGGTCTCGTTGCACGGCCACGCCACGTCCTGCTGACCCGGCGCGAGCGGGGCGCCGATGGAGTGCAGCGCGTGCACGAAGTCCGCGTCGTCGCCCATCGCCGCAAGGATCGACGAGCCCATCCGGGTCATGATCCGCATCGAGGCGACGACGTACGGGCTGTCGGTGATCTCGACACCGAACATCGGGTTCTCGGCCTCGATCGGACCCATGCAGAACGGGATGACGTACATGGTGCGCCCGCGCATGCTGCCGCGGTACAGCTCCGTCATCGTCCGCTTCATCTCGGCCGGCGCCATCCAGTTGTTTGTGGGGCCGGCGTCCGCCTCGTCGACGGAGCAGATGAAGGTGCGCTCCTCCACCCGGGCGACGTCCGTGGGATCGGTACGCGCGTAGAACGAGTTGGGCTTCTTCTCGGGATTCAGTCGGATCAGGGTGCCGTTTTCGACGAGTTCGTCGGTGAGGCGGCGCCACTCCTCATCAGATCCGTCCACCCAGACCACGCGGTCCGGGGTGGTCAGTTCCGCGACCTCACGAACCCAGGCGAGCAGCTTGGGGTGGGACGTCGGGGCCTGATCGATACCCCGAACAGCAGCCGGAGCAACCATGTCACTTCTCCTTGTGGTCGACGCTGACCGATCTATGGGGTGCACGAGTTCCGGCGGGCTGGTGCGCCGCCTCGTGGAAACCTGGGATTGGGCTCAGCGTAAACCGGACTGCCCCGTCAGTCAGTGGGACTGGTTGTGAAGAACTGCACAAGGTACGGCCACGCTGCGGCTTCACGATCTGATACCCGCTTTCGCGCGCAGTTTCACGCAAATCCTGCGGTGAACCTTCGACGGCGCGGTCCGTCACCGGAGTGGCCGTGAAGCCCGATCACGGGCGCGTACGAACATGTCGCGAAAGACGATTCCGTGATGCGCTCCACAGATTCGCACAGCGCGTTACGCTCTGCTCACGGACATCGAGAACGGGCGACGCCTCCCCGAACGGGGCGGGCCGGTCGCGACGGCCGCGGCGAAGCCGTCGTGGCCGACTCGCCGTTGGAGTCCGCCCGGTTACCGGACAACCGGTACGCTCAGCGGGTGGCCGCGACGATGACCGGAGACCAACCGGGGGCTCCGCAGACCCGCCGGGGTCCGATCGGAGCACTGCGCGACCGCTTCGGCCACCTCATCCACGAGCTGAGCAAGTTCGCCACCGTCGGCGGGCTCGCCTTCGTCGTGGACTTCGTCCTCTTCAACTATCTGTCCAGCGGCCGGGACATGCCGCCACTGGCCGCGAAGACCGTCTCCACGGTGATCGCCGCGACCGTCGCCTTCCTCGGCAACCGGTTCTGGACGTGGCGGCACCGGCAGCGGTCGAACCCGGCCCGCGAGTACGCGCTGTTCTTCTTCTTCAACGCGGTCGGCCTCGGCATCGCGGTGGCCTGCCTGGCGATCAGCCACTACGGGCTGGGCGCGCTCTGGCCCGCGGTGTTCAAGACCCCCCTGGCCGACAACATCGCCAGCTTCATCGTCGGCACCGGCCTGGGCACGCTCTTCCGGTTCTGGTCGTACCGACGGTTCGTCTTCGTCGAGGCGGGAACACCTCCCGTTACGGCAACGAGCCACGACCGAGAGTCCGGGGCGTGACAACCCGCCCATCCCGACCCGCCGGGCCCAGCCGGCCCAGCCAACTGCCTAAGGTGTTCCGCATGCCTGGAGTCCGTCTGCTGCCCGAGCGCTGGCAGAAGTTCATCCACGAGGCGCTCAAATTCGGCATCGTCGGCGGCATCAACACCGTCATCAATTACGCCGTGTTCAATGCTCTCGCACTCACGGTTTTCCGCGACGGTCAGCTGAAGGCGACCGTGATCGCGACCATTGTCGCCACGATCACGTCGTATCTGATGAATCGTCACTGGACGTACCGTGATCGACCGAAATCGGCACTCCGGCGCGAATACGTCTTGTTCTTCCTCTTCAACGGCGCGGGCCTGGTCATCGAACTGGGCGTCCTGGCCCTGGCCAAGTACGGTCTCGGCGTACACGGCCTGCTCGCCCTGAACGTCGCCAAGACCATCGGCGTACTGCTGGCCACTCTGTTCCGCTTCTGGTCCTACCGGACGTTCGTCTTCCAGCCCGTCGCCAAGCACGCCGAGGAGACCTGGCACTCGGTCCCGCGTGACGAGTGGGACAACGTCGCCGAGATGGACCCGGTGGCCGAGCTGGCCGAGTCGGTCAGCGAGCTGGAGGAGGAGGAACCGCCTCCGGGCCGGCCGGCCGACTATGCGCCACCCCGGGGCCGCCCCGCACCCGCGGACGCCGGACTGGGCGGCGCGCTCGGCGCCGAGCTGGACGCCGAAATCGCCGCGGAACTCCAGCCCCGCCGCGCCCGCCGCTGAACGACGGAGAAGGCCGGCGCCCCTGACGAGGGGTGCCGGCCTTCTCCGTCGAACGGGTCAGGGCTGGTCGCGCAGGGACTTGCCCTCGGCCATGTCGGCCAGGATCTCGCGCATCTCGCCGTCGCCCAGGCTGTGCTTGTCGTGATGCGCCTCGACCAGCTCGTAGAGCTTCGTCTGCACCCGGTCCACACCCGGCACGTCGTGCAACACCGACTGACCGCGCTCACCGGCCGACTCGATGGTCAGCGTGCCGCAGCCGAGCAGCCGCTCCACGAAACGCTGGTGCATGGCGTGGTCGTTGATCCGGGTCAGCGGCAGATCCCGCCGGTTGCGGGACAGCACCCCCTGCTGGAGCAGCACCCGCTCGTTTGTGAACAGGTAGTGCGTGGTGCGCCAGACCAGGAACGGCCACAGCCCCAGCCACAGCACGAGCGCCAGGCCGACCGCCGCGATCACGTAGAGCGCGATCGTGCCGCCGCTGCCGTCGGGCAGCAGGAGCCAGCCCGCGACGACCGCCGCGACGGCGAGCACGAGCACCAGGATCGGCCGGATCAGGGCCTTCCAGTGCGGGTGCAGGTGTAACACGACGTGCTCGTCCTCGGTGAGCACGTCTTCGGGGAACGCCACGGCGGAACCTCCTCGCAGAACCGGACGCGCTGACCGTAACCGGTCGGCGCGTCCGCCCGGCATCGGCCGCGCGGACGGCTGCCAGTGGTTGTTAAAAGGGGGCCCTTCCTCTACCGAAGGCGTTAAGAGGGTGCCCTTCCTTTCAGCGCAGGTGCAGCACGTCTCCCGCGGCGAGCCGCAGCGTGTCGGCGTCCGTCTCGACCAGGAGCTGCCCGTCGGCGTCCACCCCGGTCGCGGTGCCGTGCGCCTCGCTGCCGTCGGGCAGCAGCACCCGCACCCGGCGGCCGACCGTGGCGCACCCGGCCAGGTACGCCGCGCGCAGCCCGCTGGCCTCCGCGTCGCCTCCGGCGTCCCGCCAGCGCTCGTACCAGTCGGCGAGCGAGCGCAGCAGCGCCCGCAGCAGCGGATCGCGGTCGGTGGCGGTGGCGCCGGCGAGCTGGAGCGAGGTGGCCGGCAGGCCGGTCGGGTTCTCCGGCAGCTCGTCGGCGCGCAGCGTCACGTTCAGCCCGACACCGACCACGATCGCGGGCGGCCGGTCGGTCTCCCCGGGCACCGCCTCGGCCAGCACCCCGGCGCACTTCGCGCCGTCCACCAGCAGGTCGTTGGGCCACTTCAGCCGCGCGTCCAGCTCGGCCAGCAGGCGTACCGCCTCGACCAGCGCGACACCGGCGAGCAGCGGCAGCCAGCCGTACGCGGTGACGGGCACCGGCGCCCAGCCTCGCTCGGGGACCGCCTCTCCCGGCCGCAGCAGCACGCTCGTGGCGAGGCCGGCGCGCGGCGGCGACTGCCAGACGCGGCCCCGCCGCCCCCGGCCGGAGGTCTGCCGCTCGGCGACCACCACCAGGCCCTCCGGCTCACCGGCCCGCGCCGCGGCCACCGCGTCCGCGTTCGTCGAGCCGGTCTCGGCCCGCAGCTCCAGCCGGCGCCAGGGCCCGTTCGGCGCGATCAGCGCGCGCCCCAGCCGGGCCGCCGACAGCGGCGGTCGGTCCAGATCGGTGTACGGCGAGCCGGGCATCCCGCCAGCCTACGGCCACCGGGCTCGCCGGTCGCCGGGAAGCGGTGAGGCGCACTGCACAGCCTCTTTCACCTGAACCATCGTTATATTCCACGGGTGACTACCGACACCGGGTTCAACATCCACACCACCGCCGGCAAGCTGGCGGACCTGGAGCGACGGCTCGACGAGGCGGTGCACGCCGGGTCGGCGCGGGCGGTCGAGAAGCAGCACGCGCGGGGCAAGAAGACCGCCCGCGAGCGGATCGAGATGCTGCTCGACGAGGGCTCGTTCGTCGAGCTGGACGAGTTCGCGCGGCACCGCTCGACGAACTTCGGGTTGGAGAAGACCCGCCCGTACGGCGACGGCGTGGTGACCGGCTACGGCACCGTGGACGGCCGGCAGGTCTGCGTCTTCTCGCAGGACTTCACCGTCTTCGGCGGCTCCCTCGGCGAGGTCTTCGGCGAGAAGATCGTCAAGCTGATGGACCTCGCCATGAAGATCGGCTGCCCGGTCGTCGGCATCAACGACTCCGGCGGCGCGCGGATCCAGGAGGGCGTCACGTCCCTCGGCCTCTACGGCGAGATCTTCTTCCGCAACGTCCGGGCCAGCGGCGTCATCCCGCAGATCTCGCTCATCATGGGCCCGTGCGCGGGCGGCGCCGTCTACTCCCCGGCGGTCACCGACTTCACAGTCATGGTCGACCAGACCTCGCACATGTTCATCACCGGCCCCGACGTGATCAAGACGGTCACCGGCGAGGACGTGGGCATGGAGGAGCTGGGCGGCGCCCGCACCCACAACACCCGCAGCGGCAACGCGCACTACCTCGGCACCGACGAGGAGGACGCGATCGAGTACGTCAAGGCGCTGCTGTCGTACCTGCCGTCGAACAACCTGGACGAGCCGCCGGTCTTCGACGCCCCGGCGGTCCTCGACGTCACCGACTCCGACCGGGAGCTGGACACGCTGATCCCGGATTCGGCCAACCAGCCGTACGACATGCACCGGGTCATCGAGCACGTGCTCGACGACGGTGAGTTCCTCGAGGTGCAGCCCCTGTACGCGCAGAACATGGTGGTCGGTTTCGGTCGCGTCGAGGGGCGCCCGGTGGGCGTGGTGGCGAACCAGCCGATGCAGTTCGCCGGCACGCTCGACATCGCCGCATCGGAGAAGGCGGCCCGGTTCGTGCGCACCTGCGACGCGTTCAACATCCCGGTGCTGACCTTCGTGGACGTGCCCGGCTTCCTGCCCGGCACCGGCCAGGAGTGGGACGGCATCATCCGCCGCGGCGCGAAGCTCATCTACGCGTACGCCGAGGCCACCGTCCCGAAGGTCACCGTCATCACCCGCAAGGCGTACGGCGGCGCGTACGACGTGATGGGTTCCAAGCACCTCGGCGCGGACCTGAACTTCGCCTGGCCGACCGCGCAGATCGCGGTGATGGGCGCGCAGGGCGCGGTGAACATCCTCTACCGCTCGGATCTGGCGAACGCCGACGACCCGGCCGCCGTGCGCGCCGAGAAGATCGCCGAGTACGAGAACACGCTCGCCAACCCGTACATCGCGGCCGAGCGCGGCTACGTCGACGGGGTGATCCCGCCGCACGAGACGCGTACCCAGATCGTGCGGGCGCTGCGGGTGCTGCGCACCAAGCGCGAGACGCTGCCGCCGAAGAAGCACGGCAACATCCCGCTGTAGTGCGTCGGGTGCCCCCGCCGGGTCGGCGGCGGGGGCACCGGCGTCAGCAGGCCGGGTTCGCGGCGCGGCACATCCGCTCGGCGGCGACCCGGGCCAGATCCCGCAGTGCCACGTCGTCACCGCCCGCCCCGGCGCGCAGCACCGTGACGAGGTCACCGACCCGCACCACCGCCTGGTCCCTCGGCGGGCTCCCGGCACCGAGCGGCGCTCCGGTGTCCAGCCGCCGGCCCTTCCCGACGGTGTGCCGCACGAGCACCGACTCGTCGCCGGCGAAGCCGCTGTCGACCGTCTGCCAGGAGTGGACGACCTCCGCCTGGATCCGCTTGCCCTTCCACTCCACCGGGCCCGCGGATCGCCATGTGCGGCAGGGCGCCAGCAGCGCGGGCAGCCCGTCGAACAGCCGCTCGCCGTCCTGCGCCGCGAGGCGGTAGACGTCCTGAAGGGCCACCGGCTGCCGTTCCGACGGGTCGCTGGTGCCCGGCCGCTGCCGCAGGAGGGTCACCGACCGCGAGTAGCGGGATCTCACCCACTCCGTCCGCAGGCCCTGGTCCTGCCGGCAGACCTCCAGCATCTGGTCCAGCCGGATCTCCTCGTCGAGTCCGGTGTCGTTCCACGGCGTGATGCCGGCCGGCCGCAGGTCGACCGGTTGCAGCAGCACCTCGGCGGGCACCTCCGCGGCGCTCCACGGGATCGCCGACTGGCTGGCGGCGACCGGCGCCGGTGCGGGTGCCGGTGCGGCGGCACGGCCGGCCGCCACGAACGCGGCACCGGAGGTGAGCGCCAGCACCGCCACCGCCGCGGCGGCCACCGTGCGGCGGCTGCGACGCCGGGCGCGTGCCCGCAGCTCGGCTGGTTCCGCCCAGCGGACGTCGCGCAGGTCCCGCTGCATCGCGTCGATGAATGCCAGGTCGTCGTCACGCATCGGCGGGCTCCTCCAGATCCACTACCGCGAGCAGTTCGGCCAGGGCGGCACGGCCCCGGGACAGCCGCGCCTTGACCGTGCCGACCGGCGCGTCGGTCTCCCGGGCGACCTCGGCCACCGGCATGCCGAGCAGGTAGTACAACGCGAGGGCGACGCGTTGCTCCTCGGGCAGCCGGCGCAACGCCGCCACCACCTCGACCGTGTCGGTGCTCGGCGCCGGCACGCTCTCCTCGGCGCCGTGGCGCAGGTAGGCGCGGGCCCGGCTGCGCAGGCTGCGCCAGCGGCTCACCGCGATCCGGCTGGCCACCACCCGCACCCAGGACTCCGGGTCGTCGTACCGGCGCACCGTGGACCATCGCTGCCAGGCCCGGATGTACGCCTCCTGCACGGCGTCCTGCGCCTCGGCGAGGTTGCCGGTGAGCACGAAGACGAAACCGAGCAGCCGTTGCCGGCTGCCCCGGTAGAACTCGTCGAACCCGTCGACGTCCGGCACCTGCTACCTCCCGAGTGACGGTCGCAGGGGAGACGCCTGGCGTACCGGGTGCGGTTGCCCGCTCAGCCGATCATTTTCTCCAGCTCGCGCAACGGGAAGCCGCCGGCGGGAATCCGGTCACGGACCGCCCGGCGTACCGCGACCTGCACCGCCGCGTTGGCCGGGGTGGGCACGCCGTGCAGGCGCCCGAGCAGCACGATCTCGCCGTTGAGGTGATCGTCTCGACCGAGCCCGCGCCACGGGCCAGGCTCTGCCAGGTGGAACCGCCGGAGCGCTCCTCGCCGCCGACCGGCCGGTGCGACACCAGGTCACCGCGTTCGGCGGCCTCCTCCTCGACTGTGGTGTGGGCGATGCCGGCCGCCGCGAGCGCCGCCTCGCCCTCGGCGCGTACCCGCTTCGACAGCGACTCGGGCACGTCCCGGCCGAGCAGCGCCTGGAGGCCGTTGCCGAGGTTGGCGAGCAGCTTGCCGTACTTCCAGCGCATCACGTCGTCGCGGACCGGCGCGACGAACCCGGCGGCGGTCAGGTCGGCGGCGACGGCCCGGCTGGTGTCGTCGGCGCCGCTCGGATACCGGCCGATGTGCAGCATGCCGGGGTGCGGATGCCCGCTGGCGACCACCACGCCCGGCTCCAGGTGGGTGGCGGGAAGCCACACGCACACCGGGTGCACGCGGGCGAAGAGCCGCAGCGCGGCCGGCTCGTTGGCGACACCGTTCTGCGCCAGCACGACCGGCAGCCGTTCGCCCGCCGTGCCGCCGCCCTCGACCGGGGCGTCCGCCCAGGCGGTGAGCGCCCCCACGGTGTCCTGCGACTTCACGGTGAGGACCAGCACGGTGTCCGCCGGCAGCGGCGGCCCGTCCGGCCCGGCCACCGCCGGGAGCCGGCCGGTGACGTCGCGGTCCGGCGTGCGCAGCGTCAGACCCCGCTCCCGCAGCGCGTCCAGGTGCGCGCCGCGCGCCACGAGCGTCACGTCACGGCCGGCCTCGGCCAGGAGTACGCCGATGGTGCCGCCGACCGCGCCCGCTCCGATGATCACGTATCGCACGGTCCGATTCTGCCCTGCCGGATGGCGGCCCGCTCCGCGACGCGGTGTGACGCGACGGTCAGGTGGTGAGGCCCGTCCCGGCCAGGATCGGGCCGGCCAGCAGCAGCGCGCCGGCGGCCAGCGCGCCCACTGTCACCAGCAGGAACAGGCCCACCCAGAACAGCGCCGGGAACGGCGTGATCCGGGCGAGCTGGTCGGCGTCGGACTGCGGCATCCGCCCCCGGGCGCGCTGGCGGTGCAGCTCGAACACCGGCCGTACGCCGCCGATCAGCAGGAACCAGACCGACGTCCAGGCGAACGCGGCCTGCACCTCGGGCGAGGTGTACCAGGAGACGGCGAGCACCACGCCGCCGGTGACAAGCAGCGACAGCACGCCGAACAGGTTGCGGATCATCACCAGCATGGCCAGCAGCAGCGCCACCGCGAACCAGAGCAGCAGCGTGATCCGGTTCCCGGCCAGCAGCCACGCGCCGCCGAGGCCGAGCAGCGACGGCGCGACGTACCCGGCGAGCAGCGTGAGGATCATGCCGGGACCGGTGGGACGGCCGGCGGAGAGCGTGAGCCCGGAGGTGTCCGAGTGCAGCCGGATGCCGTGCAGCCGCCGGCCGGTGAGCAACGCGACGAGCGCGTGGCCGCCCTCGTGCGCGATGGTCACCGCGTTACGGGCGATCCGCCAGGGCAGCCGGGCCACGACCACCGCGAGCGCGACCACGGCGGTGACCACCACGAGCAGTGGCGGCGGGTCCGGCTGGGCGCTCAATAGCGTGTCCCAGAGCGTGGTGAGGCCGTCGATCAGGGGCATGGGCGGGGAGCCTACCGCCCCGAGCCGTGTCGCTCGACCGGCGCGCAGTCGCGGGCGGGCAGTGATCATCAGTCCCGCCCCCGACCTCCGGCATCAGCGGGTGGCGCGACGGCTGGCGAACGCGGTCGAGTCGGCGGCGGCCACGTTCTTCGTCTACAGCGCCGCACTACGTGGAGGATGCCGTCGCCAAGGCGGGCGAGACGCGCAGTGTCGCCGAGCCGTTCCGCTGGGCGATGGACCCGAGCGCCCTGCGCTGATCGGCAAGCATCGCGCCACCTGGGCGAACGACATCCGTCGATGAAAATTTCCTTTCCCCCTATTGCGATCGAGGGCACTAACCTCCAAAGATGGGCATCAATCAGTGGATGTCCCTCTGGAGGCAATCATGGCCCGTACCAGACTCTCCGTACGCCGGCTTCTCGCCGCCGGCCTGGCCGCCGCCGCCACCGCGGCCGTGGCCCTCGTGGCGACCGCCGGACCGGCCGCCGCCGCGACCACGCCCGGGATCGACGTCTCCCGCTACCAGGGCAGCATCAACTGGACCAGCGTCCGCAACTCGGGCATCCAGTTCGCCTTCATCAAGGCCACCGAGGGCACGAGCTACAAGGACCCGAACTTCAACGCGAACTACGTCAACGCGTACAACGCCGGGGTCATCCGCGGGGCGTACCACTTCGCCCGGCCGAACATCTCCGCCGGTTCCACCCAGGCCAACTACCTGGCCAGCAACGGCGGCGCCTGGTCGGCCGACAGCCGTACGCTTCCCGCCGCGCTGGACATCGAGGGCAACCCGTACAGCGGCGGCTACTGCTACGGCCTGAGCACCACCGGCATGCGCAACTGGATCCAGGACTTCCTCAGCACCTACCGCTCCCGCACCGGCCGGTACGCGGTCATCTACACCACCACGAGCTGGTGGAACCAGTGCACCGGCAGCTGGACCGGCCCGTGGGCCAACCACCCGCTGTGGCTCGCCCGCTGGGCCAGCGCCCCCGGCACGCTGCCGGCCGGCGCCCCGGTGTGGAGCTTCTGGCAGTACACCAGCACCGGCGCAGTCTCCGGGATCAGCGGCAACGTCGACCGCAACTACTGGAACGGTGACCGCAGCCGGCTGATCGCGCTGGCGAACAACACCGCCTGACGTACGCGCGACACAAGTGGGACCGCCTCCTCACAGGGGCGGTCCCGCTGTCGTCGTACCCGGTCAGGCTCTGCGGCGCGCGGCGGTCGGGACGGGCACCGGCGTGCGGCGCGTCAGGCGCCACGCCGCCACACCGGCGACCGTGAGCGTCAGCACGCCGAGCACCGCGACCGGCGCGGACAGGCCGGCGCTGATCAGGAGCAGTACGACGTCGCCGAGCGCAACGAGCATCCACAGTGCCAGCCGCGGGCCGGTGTACCTCCGTCGGTAACCCATGTCGCGCCTCCTTCCGTCGTCGGAGGATTCATACCCCCGACGACGGAAAGCCATGCGAGCGAGTTTCGTGACCGGCGGGATTCCCGATCAGTTCTTGCGGTCCGGCACGAAGCCCTTGGTGATGATCTCCCAGTTGGCCAGGTTGGCGTCCCAGTCCTTCGCGGGCACCTCCCAGCGCAGCGCGAAGCCCCGGTTGCTGGCGGTCGCCACACCACGGTTACGCACGTGGAAGCGGGTGTCGCCGTTGCGCGTCTCCAGCCAGTCCCAGTCGGCGCAGGTGCGGAAGTAGGGGTCGCACTTGGTGATGTCGACAAGCTTGTAGTCCCGGACGCGCGAAGCGCGGTACTTCTCCTGGCCCTGCCAGTCGGCGTACGCGTCCGGCTTCGGGTTCGGTGTCCACTGGATGAACAGCACCCGCCGGCTGCCGCCGACCTCGTAGAGCACGACGTTGTCGCTGCCCACCCGCGCCTGGAAGTTGTCCGGGATCGGCACCTTGAAGCCGTTCGGGCCGGTGTAGAGACGCCAGCCGGCCGGCAACGCGGCCGCCCCGGACGCCGACGGGCTCGCCGAGGGAGACGGGCTGGCCGACGCACTCGTCGCCGGGGCGCTCGGCGACGAGCTCTCGCTCGGCGCGGGCGGTGGCGCCGCCGACGCCGAGGTGCCGGCCGTCGGCTCACCGCCGTCGCCGTCGTCACCGTTGTTCAGCAGCGGCACGGCCACGACCAGGCCGACGAGCAGCAGCAGGACCAGAGCGCCGATCAGCAGGTTGCGCCGGTTGGGCGGGGCCTTCTCGACCGGCAGCACAGTGGCCCGGCCGGTCGACGGCGCCGGATCGGCGGGGTCCGGAGCCGGGCTGACCGGCGCGGAACCGGAAGCGGCCGGGCTGACCGGCACCGGCTCGCCGTCGAGCCGTGTCTCGTCGAGCGCCGGGTCGACGCCGTCCACCCGGGCCTCGTCGTCCACAAGCGTCTCGTCGGTCGAGGGCGCCGGGTCGAGCTTCGCCGTCGGGTCGGCGGGCGGCGGGGTCACCTTCGCGGTGGGCCCGGCGTCCGGAGTGGGCGCCGGCACCTTCGCCGTCGGGTCGGCGGCTGCCGCCGCCGTACCCCCGGTTGCGGCGACCCCGGATCCCGAGGTGGCCGCACGCTCCGCCTGGTCGGCCGGGCGCGGCGCGGGCACCAGGGGCGGGCGCGGCACGCGCGGACCGTTCGGCCCCGGCCGGCGTACGCCGTCCAGCAGCGAGATGCTCTTGGCCCGCCGCCCGGCGGCCTTGCGCAGCATGCGCTCGGCCACCTCGGCGGTGATCCGCTCGTCCGGGTCCTTGCGCAGCAGGCCCTGGAGCACCGGCTTGAGCGGCCCGGCGTTACGCGGCGGCGGCATCGGCTCGGTGGCGAGCGCGGCCAGCGTGGCGATCGCCGACGGGCGCGCGTACGGCGACTTGCCCTCGACCGCCGCGTAGAGCGTGGCGCCGAGCGACCAGAGGTCGGCCTCCGGCCCGGCCGTGCCGTCGCGGGCGCGCTCCGGAGAGATGTACGCGGGCGAGCCCAGCACCATGCCGGTGCGGGTCACGTTCGGGTCGCCCGGGATGGTGGCCAGGCCGAAGTCGGTGAGCACCACGCGGCCGTCCTCGCCGAGCAGCACGTTGCCCGGCTTGACGTCGCGGTGCATGATGCCCGCCTTGTGCGCGGCATTCAGCGCGTTCAGCACGCCGAGGCCGATCTCGACCGCCTTGGCCGGGGTGACCGGGCCGTCCTCGGCGATGGTGTCCTGCAACGACTTCGACGCCACGTACTCCATGACGATCCACGGATCGCCGTCGGTGCGCAGCACGTCGAAGATGCGGACCACGTTGATGTTGTTGAGGCGGGCGATCGCCCGCGCCTCACGCAGCGAACGTTCGCGCATCTCGCGGCGCTCGTCCGGGGTGAGACCTGGGGGTGGGACCAGTTCCTTGATGGCCACGTCCCGGTGCAGCACCTCGTCCCGCGCCTTCCAGACGCGGCCCATGCCGCCTTGACCGAGCGGCGTGAGAAGCCGGTACCGGTCGGCGACGAGTTGGGGGAGCGCGTTCGACATCGCAGAGAACCGTACCCGGCCGCTGCGACGCCCACACCGTCGGCACGCCACTGTACGCCGAAGGTCGAATTCACGACGCGTACCCTTGGGTCATGTCTGCCGAGGAGCCGCTGTTCCGGATCGTCCGTGGCGTGCCCACCGCCGAGGAGCTGGCCGCTCTGGTCGGCGCGATCGTGGTGCGCACCCGCCCGGCCCAGGCCGCCGCGCCGGCCCCCGTGTCGCACTGGGCGCGCAGCGCGCGGCCCGCGCCGGCCGGCCCGATCGCCGGCCCCGGCGCGTGGCGGGCCTCCGGCCTGCCCCGCTGACGTCCCGTTCCGCCCGCGGCCCCCGTGTGGGGCTGCCGGGATCCCCGTGGAGCCACTAACCTCACTCAGGGAAACCGTGTGGTGACGGGCAGGAGGCTCGATGATCCCGGAGGACAACCAGCCAGCCGGCTGGCTGCGTGGCTACGGCGGCATCGAGGCCGACATCCGGCAGATGCGGGAGTTCGCCGACCGCCTCCAGGACGAGGTGACACGCAACTACGCGCCGCACCTGTCCTACATCGCCGACGACATGAAGGCCCCGGTGCCCAACCCGGCTGACGCCTTCATCGAGCTGGTGCAGTTCCTCCAGGCCCACCACGACACCCAGACGGCGGCGGTCAGCGCCGTGTGGGATCTCGCACCCGCGACCGGCCGGCTCGCCGACGCCGCCGGACGGATCGCCGCCCGCTACGACGACACCGACGCGTTCTCCTCCGCCCGCGTGGCCGACGTGGAACGAGCACTCGCCGGGCCGTCCGGCACCGTCGCCCGCCCGATGCCACCGCTCGCCGACCCCACCGCCCCCGAGCAGAGCCGGGTGATCCTGCCGTGATCGAACGAGGCAGCGGACGCACCTCCGGGCTGACCGACTGGCGGCTGATGGACGTCCTCAGCATGTGGGCGTGCGTGCAGGACCAGGACACCGCCGGCCAGTGGAAGCAGGTGGCCGGATGGCGCAAGGTCTGCGACCTCGCCCTGACCCACCTGAGCCGCCTGCGGGAATACCGGCGCGGCCTGGCCGAGGCATGGCCGCCGGAGACCAATGCCGCCGCGCGGGCGTACATCGCCGAACTCGACCAGCTCATCGACCGCGTGCAGCGCACCCACGACGCCGCAGCCGCGAACTACGACGCGCTGGCAGCCGCCGCCCGCGCCATCGGCAGCGCGCGGAGCGAGCTGCAACCACTGCGCGAGGAGTACGAGAAGAAGCTGCGGCAGAAGCAGGCGTACGAGGCGACGATCGCCGACACGAAGGCGGTGGCGGGCAGCCGTTTACCGGAGCGGCCCCCGGTGACCGACGACGACCTGGAGCAGTTGAACGTACGGGCGCGCGGGTTGATGACGGGGTTGAGCGGCGAACTCCAGCAGGCCCAGGTCATGCTTCGCCAACCACCACCTCCGGTTCGACCTCCCCGCGACGCCTCTACAGAGGAAATCGGAGGAAGTAGCGGCGCCGTTCCCCTCATTCCCCCCATCGTTCCGGTCGCAACTGGCCCAAGTAAAAGGGCTGCCTATACCGCCGGGCAGTCAGAGAAGCGGCTGCCACCATCAGCACCGAATCATGGACCCGTGACAGGCCCTGTCCTCGGAGGCGTCTCGCCTGGCACGGCAGGAACAATTTCGCAGCCTGTTGCCGGGGCGAACATCACAAATCCTTCCCCGGCAAGCCTTGGCACGCCGCCAGTGCTTCCGTCCAACTTGCCGCGGACGGGCTCTAGCTCCCCGAGCGGCGGTGGAATACCTTCTGCCAATCCATCGAACCCGGAGAGCCAGCGCAACGGCTCAGCCGCTGCTCCACGCACCACCCCGCCTGGGCTTATCGGAGGCACCCCTGTCAGCGGGCAGGGGCAACCGAACCGGTCTGCGCCTCGCAAGGTCAACCCAGTTGGCGGTGTTATCGGCGGAGGCGGAGCAGGCACATCTCCCACCGGAGCAGCGGGTTCTCGGCCTGGCGGCGCTCGCGCCTCCGGCACCTCTGCAGTTCCGGCAAGCGGAAACGCAGCGGGTGGACCGATGGGTTACCAACCGAAGACGAGCCGCCGACACGCTGATCAGACGAAGGAATCGGCATGGGATCCGGATAATCCTTGGGAAACGCAAAGGGGCGTCGAACCAGTGATGCGACCCCCTACGGATGAGGGGCCGATAGATCCAGGGCCGGCCATCGGATTCAACAGGTGAGTCTAGATCGCGGCCAGGTTAGCGTCGCACTACTGGCGACTATAGCGGCATTGACGGGCGCAGCAGCCGCCCCCGTTAACCTCGAACCGAATTCGTCATCTTCAGAGAAGCAGTGGCACCTGCGATATTTAAAGGCAACACAGGCACACAACCTAAACCAGGGCGAAGATGTTATCGTCGCGGTGCTAGATACTGGCGTCTCTCCTCATCCCGACCTTGCAGGCAACCTACTTAACGGCGCAGACATGACCCTGGGAGGATCCAGCGGCGGCCGGAGCGATTCGAGTGGACATGGAACGGGAATGGCGGGCCTAATCGCGGCGACCGGCCGCGGAGGCGCAGCTCAAGGAATTGCCCCCCAGTCCAAGATCCTCCCGGTGGTAGTGACACCGCCAGACGGCCGCGGAAACCCTGATGTACTGGCGGAAGGAATTGACTTCGCAGCCTCGCAAGGCGCCAAGGTGATTAGCATTTCCAGCGTAGGCGGCGCAAGCCCGAAGCTAGTTCAAGCAATCCGCATTGCAGCAGCGGCGGATATCACTATTGTCGCCGCCGCTGGCAACCGACCGGAGGATACCTTTGTTGGGTACCCCGCTGTCGAGGAAGCGGTAATCGCCGTTGGCGGAGTCGACAGAACAGGAAACCACGCTGCAATCTCAGTGGCCGGGCCAGAAATTGATGTCGTAGCCCCAGCCGTTGACATCTACAGCACCGGGCTCAACGGGGGCTACCGAGTCGGCACCGGCACATCCGATGCGACCGCCATCGTTGCCGGGGCTGCTGCTCTCATCCGCTCCAAGTACCCCAACCTCCCCGCTGCGGAAGTCGCCCACCGACTGACCGCCACAGCTGTCGACAAGGGACCGCCAGGCCGCGACGACCAGTACGGCTACGGCGTCATCGACCTGGTCGCCGCGCTCACCGCCGACGTCCCCCCGCTCGGCTTCGAGTCCTCGAACGTCACCCCACCCGCATCGGTGGAGGCAGTCCCGGACAAGGGCGGCGACGGCAGCGGGACCGTACGCGGCCTCGCCACACTGGGTGTGCTGGTGACGGCGGTCGGCGGGTACCTGTTCTGGCGTCGGCGCCGACGTGCCGACGACCCGCCGCCGAGGGTCAGCCGGTAGCGTCGGCGGGGTGTCGACCTCCGTACCGGTGCGCCTCGTGCTCGCCTCGCAGTCCCCTGCCCGCCGCAAGTTGCTCCAGGCCGCCGGGATCGAGCCCGACGTGCTGGTCAGCGGTGTGGACGAGTCGCAGGTGGTGAGCGATCGGGCCGAGGATCTGTGCCTGGAACTGGCCCGGTTGAAGGCGCAGGCGGTACACGATCGGCTGCGGCCCTCGCCGGACGAGCGCACGCTGGTGCTCGGCTGCGACTCGGTGCTGGCCTTCGACGGTGAGATCCTGGGCAAGCCGGATGACGCGGCGGACGCCACCCGGCGGTGGCAGCGGATGCGCGGGCGCAGCGGCGTACTGCACACCGGGCACTGCCTGATCGATGTGACCCACGAGTCGCGTGCCGAGGCGGTCGCCAGCAC
The DNA here is from genome assembly GCF_040652815.1 of Micromonospora sp. NPDC048169. NCBI lineage: Bacteria > Bacillati > Actinomycetota > Actinomycetes > Micromonosporales > Micromonosporaceae > Micromonospora > Micromonospora sp. NPDC048169. The sequence goes on along the minus strand of NZ_JBEZMS010000002.1, from coordinate 215,973 downwards.
CACCGTGCACTTCGCCGACATCAGCGACGACGAGATCGCCGCGTACGTGGCGACGGGTGAGCCGCTGGCGGTGGCCGGCGCGTTCACCATCGACGGGCTGGGCGGGGCCTTCCTGACCGGGATCGAGGGTGACCCGGGCACCGTGGTGGGGTTGTCCCTGCCGCTGCTGCGCCGGCTGCTCGCCGAGGTGGAGCTGAGCATCGTCGACCTGTGGACGAAGATCGCGCCCGGGGGCCAGGAGATCGAGCATCTCGGCTAACGTCCGGGTCATGACCACGAAGACGCTGCCGCTCACCCCGGAACTGCACGCCTACCTGGTGGCCCACGGGTCCGCGCCGGACGAGATCGTCCGGGAGCTGGCCGAGGAGACCCGGGCGGTCCTGCCGGCCGAGGCGGTCATGCAGGTCGCGCCGGAACAGGCGGCGTTCCTGACGTTCCTGACCCGGCTGCTCGGCGTACGGCAGGCGGTCGAGGTGGGCACGTTCACCGGCCTCTCCTCGCTGGCGATCGCGCGAGGGCTGGCCGCTGGTGGCCGGCTGACCTGCTTCGACGTCTCCGAGGAGTACACCGGCGTGGCCCGGCGCTACTGGGAGCGCGCGGGTGTGCGGGACCGGATCGAGCTGCGCATCGGTCCGGCTGCGGAGACGCTGCGTGAGCTGCCCCGCGAGCGTTACCTGGACTTCGCGTTCATCGACGCGGACAAGGTCGGCTACCCGATCTACTGGGACGAGCTGGTGCCCCGCATGCGTCCCGGCGCGGTGATCGCCGTCGACAACACGCTGCGCGACGGCCGGGTCCTGGCCCCGCGCGACGCCGACGACCGGGCGATCGCCGCCTTCAACGACGCGGTCGTCGCTGATGTCCGCGTGGAGGCGGTCATGCTTCCGATCGCCGACGGGGTCACGCTCGCCCGGGTGCGCTGAAGCCCTGCGGCTCTCACGCCGGCAGGGCCGCCGGGCGCAGGGCACGCCCCAGCCGCACCGTGAGCAGCACCGCCACCGCGATGAACGCGGGCAGCAGCAGGAACGCCGGGTGCGGGCCGACCCCGTCGGCCACCCACCCGAGCGCCACCGGCGCGATCCCGAAACCCACACCCATCGAGTACGCCGACCAGCCCGCCGCCTTGTCGGCGGCCGGGCCGGCGACGGCCAGCGCGATCGAGATCGCCAGCGGGTAGTGCAGCGCGTTGCCGAGCCCGAGCACCACCAGCCCGATGACCGCGAGCCAGCCGACCGTACTGGCCCAGAACAGCGCGAACCCGGCCAGCGAGACGGTGAGCGCGCCGAGCAGCAGCGGCACCGGCGCCCAGCGCAGCGCGGCCCGGCCACCGGCGATCCGGCCGGCGAACATGCCGCAGACGATCGCGGCGACCGCCGCCGACGCCCCGCCCGCGCTCAGCCCGGCGTGGGTCCGCAGCACGTCGGCCGTCCACAGGGACAGGCAGACCTCGATCGACCCGGTGACCGACATCAAGATCCAGGCGATCCAGTACGCGCGCGGCAGCCGCCCCGACGCCGAACGCTCCCCGGAGGCGGGCACCCGGGTGGGGGCGGCCACCGGTACGGCTGCGCCGGCAGCCGCGACAGCGGAGGCGGGTCGCGGCCCGCGTACCCGGAAAGCCAGGGCGGCGAGCGCGACCAGCGTGATCAGGCCGACCTCGACGGCCATCAGCGGTCGCCAGCCGAGACCGGCACCGACGCCGACGCCGATGACGAGCGGCGCCAGGATGCCCATGCCGGCGCAGGCGGCGTTGGCCTCGGTGAGCGCTGCCGGAGCGGCGGATCCGTGCCGGGCGGTGAGCACCACGTTGACGCCGCTGATGACGAGCATGCCGGCGGTGGCCACGACGGCTACGGCGAGGATGGTGGCCGGCAGCGGGCGGAGCAGGCCGAGCGCTGTGGCACCCGCGGCCACACCGGCGAGGCCGAGCCAGATGGCCGGGCCGCGCCCGAGGCGGCGGGCGACCGGGGCGAACAGCGCGCCGCCGGCGAGGGCGCCCACGGCGATACCGGTGCTGTGCAGGCCGGCGACGGCGGCGCTGGTGCCCTGTTCGTCGCGGAGCAGGGGTACGACCGGGCCGAACCCGTAGAGGAAGAAGCCCCACAGACCGAGCTGGGCGTAGGTCAGCCAGGTGATCCGGTCACGGGCGAGGCGAGGCACCGGCCTGAGGCTACGCGCGCCCGGCCGGTGCCCCACCCCTGCTGAGATGCAGGTCTCCCCTGCTCAGCGGACGCTGCGGGCGAACTGGCGGGCGGCCCAGAAAACGCCGGCGGCGGCGAGTACCGCGATGATGCCGAGGCCCTGCCAGACCCGGTCGTTGCCCAGGTCGCCGTTGAACAGCGCGCGGGTGCCCTCGACCGCCCAGGAGAACGGGTTCCACTTGGCCACGCCCTGGAGCCAGCCGGGCGCGAAGGTGAGCGGCAGCAGGATGCCGGAGAGCAGCAGCACCGGCTGCGCGACGGTGTTCATCAGCGGGGCGAGCGCGTCCTCGCTCTTGACCTTGAGCGCGATGCCGTAGGAGACAGCCGAGGTCATCAGCGCGATGAGGGCGAGCATCAGGTACGCCAGGAGCAGGTTGCCGATGAACACGCGCAGGTCGAACGCGAGCGCCAGCAGCGTGATGATGACCGCCTGCACGATAAGCGAGACCACGTCGCGCAGCGAGCGGCCGAGCAGCAGCGCGAGCCGGCTGACCGGGGTGACCCGGGAGCGTTCGATGACGCCGGCGCGCAGCTCGGCGATCAGGCCGAAGCCCTGGAACAGGCCGCCGAAGATGGCCAGCAGCACGAGCAGGCCGGGCACGAAGATCTTGTACGCGGCGGCCTGGGTGGGCGCGTTCAGCGCCGGCTTGAGCAGCGGGGCGAACAGGAGCAGGTACATCACCGGCTGGAAGACGCCGACGAAGATCCACACCGGGTTGCGCAGGAGCAGCAGCGTCTGGCGCTGGAAGATCAGCCAGGTGTCGCGGGCGAGTTTCATGACAGCTTCTCCGGAGGTCAGGACTCGCGCAGCGAGCGGCCGGTCTTGGTGAGGAAGACGTCGTCGAGGCTGGGGCGGTGCAGCTCGATCGAGCGCAGGTCCAGCCCGGCGTGGTCGAGGCGGCGCAGCACCTGCGGGATGGCGGTGGCGCCCTCGTCGACGTAGAGGCGCAGGCCACCCTCGTCGACGGTCTCCAGCTTGCTCACGTACGCCTCGGTGTCGAGCAGTTCGGCGGCGCGCGGGGTGCTCGGGGCGTCCAGGCCGACGATCACCACCTCGCCGGAGATCTCCCGCTTCAGCTCGGCCGGCGTGCCCTCGGCGACCACCTCGCCGTGATCCATGATCGCGATGCGGTCGCAGAGCGCGTCCGCCTCGTCCAGGTAGTGCGTGGTGATGAAGACGGTCATGCCCTCGGTACGCAGCCGGCGGATCTCGTCCCACATGTGCGCGCGGCTCTGCGGGTCGAGGCCGGTGGTCGGCTCGTCCAGGAAGACGATCTTCGGCTCGTGGATGATGCCGAGCGCGATCTCGACGCGCCGGCGCTGGCCGCCCGAGTAGGTCTTGCACTTGCGGTCGGCGTACTCGGTGAGCTGGAAGGCTTCCAGCGCGCGCTCGGCACGGCGGTGCGCCTCGGCCTTGCCGATGCCGTAGAGGCGGGCCTGGAGCACCAGCTCCTCGCGGGCGGTCGACTCGTCCCAGGTGCTGCCGCCCTGGGCCACGTAGCCGATCCGGCGGCGCACCTCGGCCGGGTCCTTGCGCAGGTCGGCACCGGCCACCGTGGCCTGGCCGCCGTCCGGCTCGATGAGGGTGGCGAGCATCCGCAGCGTGGTGGTCTTGCCGGCGCCGTTGGGCCCGAGGAAGCCGAAGATCTCCCCCGCGGCGACGTCGAGGTCGACGCCGCGAACCGCGTCCACGGTCTTCGTCTGGCGACCCTCGCGGGAGCGGTACGTCTTCCGCAGCCCCCTGGTCTCGATCATCTCTGCTCCTGGTCGTCCGGGCGGACCGAGTGGCCGCCGATCGTCCGCGAGGACGCACGGATCCCCCGCGATTCCCGCCGAGGCTAACGCGATATAGCTTCTTTGGTCAACGTTGATTATGTCGTGTCACTCCGACCCGTCGGTCCAACCCGACCAGCCCTCGGCCCGTTCCATCCCATCGGGCAGGTACGACACTCCGGACTCGATCCGCTCCGCGATCCGCTCGCACCAGGCCGTCTCCGCCTCGGCGCGGGCCAGCCACAGCTCGAACATCCACCCGACGTGCACCGGCTTGCGGGTGCGCACCCAGTCCGAGTCGAGCGAGGCGCGCATCGACTCCACCCCGGCGCGCAGCAGGTTCGCCCGGTTGCGCAGCGCCGCCGCGGCCTCCTCGCGGGGCATCGCCGGCAGGAACGAGAACGCCGCCACGAACGGGTCCGGCGACTCGTGGACCTGCCACCACTGCGCCCGCAGCAGCGTCTCGAACTCGTCCTCCCCCTTCGGCGTCACCTCGTACGTGGTGCGCGCCGGACGCGCGCCCACCTGCTCGACCGAGACGGTCCGCAGCAGGCCCTCGTCGGTGAGCTTGCGCAACGCGTGGTAGATCGAGCCCGGTTGCACGTTCGCCCACTTGTCCGCGCTCCAACTGAGCAGCTCACGGCGCACGTCGTAGCCGTGCACCGGCTGCATCCACCTGACCAGTCCGAGAATCATCATCCGCGTCGCCGACACGGACGCAAGCGTAATAGGCAAGTTTGACTACAGTGCCGCATCCCACACTGAGCGATCGTTAGGCTCCGCAGCTCGGCCGCTAAACTCCCGGCAACGACCTCCCGGGAGGAGCCCCAAGGTGCGCAAGGTTCTCATCGCCAACCGCGGCGAGATCGCCGTCCGCGTCATCCGCGCCTGCCGCGACGCCGGACTGGCCAGCGTCGCCGTCTACGCGGATTCCGATCGGGACGCCCTGCACGCCACGCTCGCCGACGAGGCGTACGCCCTCGGCGGGGACACCGCCGCCGACAGCTACCTGCGCATCGACAAGCTGATCGACGTGGCGGCCCGCTCCGGCGCGGACGCCGTGCACCCCGGCTACGGCTTCCTCTCCGAGAACGCCGACTTCGCCCAGGCCGTCATCGACGCCGGGCTGACCTGGATCGGCCCCACCCCGCAGGCGATCCGCGACCTCGGCGACAAGGTGACCGCCCGGCACATCGCGCAGCGCGCCGGAGCCCCGCTGGTGCCCGGCACCCCCGACCCGGTCGGCAACGCGGACGAGGTGATGGCGTTCGCCGTCGACCACGGCCTGCCGGTCGCCATCAAGGCCGCCTTCGGCGGTGGCGGGCGCGGCCTGAAGGTCGCCCGCACCATGGAGGAGATCCCGCACCTGTTCGAGTCGGCCACCCGCGAGGCGGTCGCCGCGTTCGGCCGGGGCGAGTGCTTCGTCGAGCGTTACCTGGACAAGCCGCGCCACGTCGAGGCGCAGGTGCTGGCCGACCAGCACGGCAACGTGATCGTGGTGGGCACCCGGGACTGCTCGCTCCAGCGCCGGCACCAGAAGCTGGTCGAGGAGGCGCCCGCGCCGTTCCTCACCGAGGCCCAGCGCGCCCAGATCCACGACAGCGCCAAGGCCATCTGCCGGGAGGCCGGCTACCACGGCGCCGGCACCGTCGAATACCTGGTCGGCGCGGACGGCACGATCTCCTTCCTGGAGGTGAACACCCGGCTCCAGGTCGAGCACCCGGTCACCGAGGAGACCGCCGGCATCGACCTGGTCCGCGAGCAGTTCCGCATCGCCGACGGGGAGAAGCTGCGCTTCACCGAGGACCCGGCGCCGCGCGGGCACGCCATCGAGTTCCGGATCAACGGCGAGGACCCGGGCCGCAACTTCCTGCCCGCGCCGGGCACCGTCACCGCGCTGCGCCTGCCCTCCGGGCCGGGCGTGCGGGTCGACACCGGCATCTCGGCCGGCGACGTGATCGGCGGCAACTTCGACTCGCTGCTGGCCAAGGTGATCATCGTCGGCGAGACGCGCGCCGAGGCGCTGGAGCGGGCCCGCCGGGCGCTCGACGAGATGGTGGTCGACGGCATGGCCACCGCGCTGCCCTTCCACCGCCTGGTGATCCGCGACGAGGCGTTCACCACCGAGCCGTTCACCGTGCACACCCGGTGGATCGAGACCGAGTGGGACAACACCGTCCCGGCCTTCACCGCCGCCGCCGGTGCCGGCGACGAGCCGGCCGAGCGCGAGACCGTCGTGGTCGAGGTGGGCGGCAAGCGGCTGGAGGTCGTCCTGCCCGCCGGGCTCGGCGCTGGTACGGCGGCAGCCGCGCCCGCCGCGAAGAAGCCGGCCCGCCGGGGCGGCGGGGGCAAGGCGGGCGCCGCGGTCAGCGGTGACACGCTCGCCTCCCCGATGCAGGGCACGATCGTGAAGATCGCGGTGACCGACGGCGACGAGGTGGCCGAGGGCGACCTGGTCGTGGTGCTGGAGGCGATGAAGATGGAGCAGCCGCTGCACGCGCACAAGGCCGGCACGGTGAGCGGGCTCGCGGCCGAGGTCGGCGCGGTGATCACCTCCGGCGCGGCGATCTGCACCATCGCCTGAGGTGTAAGGAAGGGCCCCTTCTTAACGCGTGAGGTAGTGAAGGGGCCCCTTCTTAACAGCGCAGGGCCGGGTGGTCTGAGCCACCACCGCAGGCGGGCGCGGCCCGGGGCGGGAATGATGGCCGGGTGCGGTTCCTTCACGGCGCGGTCCCCGCGCACGACCTGACCTACAACGACGTCTTCATGGCGCCCAACCGCTCGGAGGTGGGCTCCCGGCTCGACGTCGACCTGGCCACCACCGACGGGACCGGCACCACGATCCCGCTCGTGGTGGCGAACATGACAGCCGTCGCGGGCCGGCGGATGGCCGAGACCGTGGCGCGACGCGGCGCGGTGGCGGTGATCCCGCAGGACATCCCGATCGAGGTCGTCGCCGACGTGGTCGGCTGGGTCAAGCAGCGGCACCTGGTCTACGACACGCCGATCACGCTCGGCCCGACCGAGACCGTCGGCGACGCGATCCACCTGCTGCCGAAGCGTTCGCACGGCGCGGTGGTGGTGGTCGACGCGGACGGGCGGCCGATGGGCGTGGTGACCGAGGCGGACACCGTCGGGGTGGACCGCTTCGCCCAGCTCCGGCACGTGATGTCGACCGAGCTGCACACCGTTTCGGCGGACGCGGACCCGCGTACCGGGTTCGACCGGCTGTCGGCGGGCCGGCGGCGGATCGCGCCGGTGGTGGACGGCGACGGCCGCCTGGTCGGGGTGCTGACCCGGCAGGGGGCGCTGCGCGCCACGCTCTACACCCCGGCCGTGGACGACCGGGGGCGGCTGCGCGTCGCCGCCGCCGTGGGCATCAACGGTGACGTCACGGGCAAGGCCGCCGCGCTGCTGGAGGCCGGTGTGGACACGCTCGTCGTGGACACCGCGCACGGGCACCAGGAGCGGATGCTCCAGGCGCTGCGGGCGGTCCGCCGGCTGGACCCGCCGGTGCCGGTGGCGGCCGGGAACGTGGTGACCGCCGACGGGGTACGCGACCTGGTCGACGCGGGCGCGGACATCGTGAAGGTGGGCGTCGGGCCGGGCGCGATGTGCACCACCCGAATGATGACCGGCGTGGGCCGCCCGCAGTTCTCCGCCGTGCTCGACTGCGCCGCCGCTGCCCGTTCGCTGGGGCGGCACGTCTGGGCCGACGGCGGCGTACGGCACCCGCGCGACGTGGCGCTGGCGCTGGCGGCGGGCGCCTCGAACGTGATGATCGGCTCCTGGTTCGCCGGCACCTACGAGTCCCCCGGTGACCTTTACACCGACGCCGACGGGCGGCGCTACAAGGAGAGCTTCGGCATGGCGTCGTCGCGTGCGGTGAGCGCCCGTACGGCCGAGGACAGCGCGTTCGACAGGGCCCGGAAGGCGATCTTCGAGGAGGGCATCTCCTCGGCCCGGATGTATCTGGACCCGAACCGGCCCGGGGTCGAGGACCTGATCGACGAGATCATCTCCGGCGTGCGCAGCGCGTTCACCTACGCGGGCGCGCGCAGTCTGGAGGAGTTCCACGAGCGGGCGCTCGTCGGCGTGCAGAGCGCCGCCGGGTACACCGAGGGAATGCCGCTGCCGACGAGCTGGTGACGCGGCTCAACTGAACAGCCGCCTGATCACGGTACGGGCGGCGGCCTCCGGGTCGTCGCCCACCCGTGGCGGCAGCGCGCCGGAGAGCCAGAGCGTGGCGAAGCCGTGCACTATCGACCAGGCGGCCAGCGCGTCCGCGTCCGGCTCCCGCCCGGTGTGCCGGGCCACCCCGCCGCGCAGCAGCTCGCCGGACCGGGCCCGGGCGGCGATCAGCTCCGGGTCGTCGGCCCGGTACAGCTCGGGCCGGAACATGACGTCGAAGTGCGCGCGGTGCCGCACCGCGAACCCGACGTACGCCACACCGGTGTCGAGCAGGTCGTCGCCGGCCTGCCGGAGCGCGTCGGCGAGCAGGTCGAAGCCCTGGGTGGCGAACGCGGTGAGCAGCCCCGCCTTGTCGCCGAAGTGGTGCGCGGGCGCGGCGTGCGAGACCCCGGCCCGGCGGGCCAGCTCACGCAGGCTCAGCGCGGCCGGCCCGGACTCGGCGATCGCCTCGGCGGCGGCGCTCAGCAGGACGCGGCGGAGGTCGCCGTGGTGGTACGAGGCCATGCCGCCACCCTAACTTGTCATTGACAAGATGGCACCCGTCACGGAATCTTGTCACCGACAAGATTCCGCGTCGGAGGGACTGACCATGGCACCGCTGATCGCACTCCTCGCCGGCACCGCGCTGGCCCGGATCGCCGGCCCGCTCGGCGTGGACGCCCTGGACGGGTGGCACCCCGCGCTGCGGGTCGGGCTGGCGCTGATGATGGTGCTGACCGGCGTGGCCCACTTCGCGTCCCGCCGGGCCGACCTGATCGCGATGGTCCCGCCGTCGCTGCCCCGGCCCGACCTGCTGGTCACCGTCACCGGCGTACTGGAACTCGCCGGCGCGCTCGCCCTGCTGGTCCCGGCCACCGCGCGTCCGGCGGCGGCCGGGCTGGCGCTGCTGATGCTCGCCATGTTCCCGGCGAACGTGTCGGCCGCGCGGCGCGGGCTCACGCTCGCCGGGCGCCCGGTGACGCCGATCGGCGTCCGTACCCTGCTCCAGGTCGTCTTCGTGGGTGCCGCGCGGGCGGTGGCCCTCGGCGGGTGACCGCAGCGAGGGCCGGGCCCGACCCGGCGGCCCGCCGGAACGAGACCGGCGGGCCGCACGGGACCCGGCTCAGGCGCGGGCCGGCTCCGCCTCGGCGGGCGGGGCGTCCCCGGCCTCGCCGTGCCGGACCGTCGGCAGGCGCAGGCAGGCGACCAGGCCGATCAGCAGGAATCCGGCCCCCGCGAAGGCGGCGTACCGGGTGGCCTCGGAGAACGCCTGCTTCGCCTCCTCGGCGATCGGTGCGGTGCGCGGGTCCGCCTCCAGCCCGCCGATCGCCGCGCCGGCGCTCTCCTTGACCGCGCTCACCACCTGGTCCCGCTGGGCGGGGGTGAGTCCGGGCTGGTCGGCCAGGCGGTCACCCAGGATACCGCCGAGGCCGGCGAAGAGGACGGTGCCGAGCACCGCGATGCCGAGCGCGGAACCGACCTGACGGGCGGTGCTCTGCAGGCCCGAGCCCTGGCCGCTGCGGCGCACCGGCACCTGCGACAGGGAGACGCCGGTGAGCTGGGCGGTGGCCAGGCCGACGCCGAGGCCGTAGACGAACAGGAAGCCCAGCGGCGCCCACCAGCTGGTGTCCGGCGCGACCACGAGCCCGAGTCCGATCACGCCGACGACCTCGGCGGCGACGCCGAGCTGGACCACCCGGGCGGCACCCCAGCGCTGCGTCAGCGGCGCGCCCATGCCGCTGGCCAGGAAGCTGCCGACGGCGAGCGGCAGCAGCGCCAGGCCGGTGCGGAAGGCGCTGTAGCCGAGCACGTTCTGGAACCACAGCGGAAGCGCGAACAGCAGTCCGAGCTCGCCCAGGCTGACGATCGCGGCGGCCAGGATGCCGTTGCGGAACGAGCTGATGCCGAACAGCGACAGGTCGAGCAGTGCGGGGCGGCCGGACCGGTTGCGGCGTACCTGCTGCGCCAGGAAGATCCCGAGCGCGACGAGGCCCACCAGCGCGGAGACCGGGACCGGCGAGATCGACGCGGTCCAGTCCAGCCCGAACAGGCTGAACGGCCGCTCCCGCTCCCACCAGCCGTAGGTGCGGCCCTCGATCAGGGCGAAGACCACGCCGGTCATGCCGATCACCGAGAGCAGCGCGCCGAGCAGGTCCAGGCCGCGTTCGGCCTGCTCGTCGCGGGACTCGGCGACCAACACGAGCGTCGCCACGATCACGGCCAGGCTGACCGGGACGTTGATGCCGAAGGCCCACCGCCAGGAGTACGTGGTGGTGAGCCAGCCGCCGAGCAGCGGCCCGAGCGCCGCCGCGCCGCCGATGGTGGAGCCCCAGACGGCGAACGCGATGCCCTTCTCCCGGCCGGTGAAGTTGGCGTTCAGCAGGGAGAGCGAGGTGGGCAGCATCATCGCCCCGCCGATGCCCTGGAGCACCCGGGACGCGATGAGCGTCTCGCCGGAGCCGGCGAGCGCCGCGAGCACGCTGGCCACCACGAACACGGTGACGCCGACGAGGAACATCCGCCGTCGCCCGGACCGGTCGGCGAAGCGGCCGGCGACCAGCAGCAACGCGGCGAAGACCAGGGTGTACGCCTCCTGCACCCACTGCGCGTCGGTGGAGGTGATGTCGAGGTCCCGGATGATCTGCGGCACCGCGACGTTCACGATTGTCGCGTCCACGATGATCATCGCCACGCCGAGGCTGATGGCAAGTAGCCCGAACCAGCGTCCGCGCCCGTCGCCGCGCATTACGCCCTCCCTTTAGCTAGATTCTCTAGCTACCTGAGATGCTAGCTTTATCCCATGGAGGGGGTGCCGTCAAGCGGGGAGCCGACGCCGGCCACGCCGCCGAGCAGCGAGACTTCCCGAGCGCTGCGCGACGTGCTGCGGATCGCCGGTGACACCCGGGCCGCGCTCGCCCGCCGCCTGGGCCTCAACGCCACCGACGCGGCGGCGATCGACCACCTGGTCTCCAGCCCGGAGCCGCTGGGCCCGGTCGAGCTGGGCAACCGCCTCGGCATCCGCTCCGCCTCGGCGACCACGCTCGTCGACCGGCTCGTGCAGGCGGGGCACGTCGCCCGGACCCCGCACCCGCACGACCGGCGTCGACTGAGCCTCCAGGTGACCGAGAGCGCCGTCGGCGAGGTGCTGGAGGCGCTCCGCCCGATGCTCGTCGGCGTCGACCGGGCGGTCGCCCGGCTCACCCCCGAGCAGGCCGAGGCCACCACGGCCTTCCTGCGCGAGGTCACCGAGGTGATGCGGGAGTACGTCGCCACCGCCCCGGACGAGCCGTCGCGGGCCCGCTCCAACCGCCGCTGAGGAGATTCTCAGAATTAGTTTGGGCCCTGATGGTTCGGGAGCTAACCTGACGCTCGTGAACATGGGCCCGCTCGTCCGCTTCCCCGACGCGTTGCACCACGCGCCACTCGGCCGGCTGATCTCGATCGCCGGTCACGTCGTCGAACAGCACTGGGGGCGTTACCTCGCCGAACACGGGCTCACGTCCGCCGGCATGCGGGTCCTGATGATCCTCCTGCGGGCCGGCGAGGTGAGCCACCGGGAAATGGCCGAGCTGTGCTTCGTCCGGCCCGCCACGCTCACCGGCATCGTCGACACGCTGGAACGCGACGACTTCGTCAGCCGCCGTCGCGCCCCGGAGGACCGCCGCACGGTCCGGCTCGCCCTGACCGACAAGGGCGGCGAGCATGCCCGCGCCATCATCGACATGATTCACAGCGACCGGCCGTTGACGTCGGTCGACGCCGACCCGGCCAACCGGGCGGTGATCCGCCAGTTCCTGATCGAAATCATCACCGGCATGTCCGACGGGGACCTCCGTCGGTTGAACCGGGACAGCGAGTCCGACACCGAGCCGCCGACGGGGAGCCATCCGTGTTGATCCGCCTGCTCCGCACACATCTGCACCCGTACCGACGATGGCTGGCCGCCGTGGTGGCGTTCCAGTTCGTCGGCACGATCGCCTCGCTCTACCTGCCGAGCCTGAACGCCGACATCATCGACCGGGGCGTCGCGGTCGGCGACACCGACCAGATCATGCGTACGGGCGGGTGGATGCTGCTGGTCAGCCTGCTCCAGATCGCCTGCTCGATCGCCGCCGTCTACTTCGGCGCGAAGACCGCCATGGCGTTCGGCCGCGACGTGCGCGGCTCGATCTTCCGGCGCGTCAACAGCTTCTCCGCCCGCGAGGTCGCCCGGTTCGGAGCGCCGTCGCTGATCACCCGCAACACCAACGACGTCCAGCAGGTGCAGATGCTGGTGCTGCTGAGCTGCACCATGCTGGTGGCCGCGCCGATCATGAGCGTCGGCGGCGTGGTGATGGCCCTGCGCGAGGACGTCGGGCTCTCCTGGCTGATGCTGGTCTGCGTACCGGTGCTGGCCGTCGCGCTGGGCCTGATCATCCGCCGGATGGTCCCGGGCTTCCGGCTCATGCAGACCCGGATCGACACCGTCAACCGGGTGCTGCGCGAGCAGATCACCGGCATCCGGGTGGTCCGGGCGTTCGTACGGGAGCCGTACGAGACCGACCGGTTCCGGGCCGCGAACACGGACCTGACCGCCACCGCGCTGCGGATCGGGCGGCTCCAGGCGCTGATCTTCCCGATCGTGATGCTGGTGCTGAACGTCTCCAGCGTCGCGGTGCTCTGGTTCGGCGCGGCACGTGTCGACTCCGGCCAGATCCAGGTCGGCGCGCTCACCGCGTTCCTGCAATACCTCATGCAGATCCTGATGGCGGTCATGATGGCCACCTTCATGCTGATGATGGTGCCCCGGGCGGCGGTCTGCGCCGAGCGCATCGAGGAGGTGCTCGACACCGACTCGTCGGTGGTGCCGGCCGCCGACCCGGTCACCGAGGTCACCGGCCGGGGCGAGCTGGAGTTGCGCGGCGCCGGGTTCCAGTACCCGGGCGCGACCGCGCCGGTGCTGCACGACATCTCGTTCCGGGCGGAGCCGGGCCGGACCACGGCGATCATCGGATCCACCGGCGCCGGCAAGACCACGTTGCTGACGCTCATCCCCCGCCTGGTCGACCCGACCGCCGGCGCGGTCCTGGTCGACGGCGTGGACGTACGGGATCTCGCCCCGGACGAGCTGTGGCGGCGGATCGGGCTGGTGCCCCAGCGGCCGTACCTGTTCACCGGCACCGTCGCCAGCAACCTACGCTACGGCAACCCGGACGCCACCGATGCCGAACTGTGGGCCGCCCTGGAGATCGCCCAGGCGCGCGACTTCGTCGCCGAGATGTCGGGCGGGCTGGAGGCGCCGATCGCGCAGGGCGGCACCAACGTCTCCGGCGGCCAGCGGCAACGCCTGGCCATCGCCCGCGCGCTCGTCCGCAAACCGGAGATCTACCTCTTCGACGACTCCTTCTCCGCGCTCGACCTCGGCACGGACGCCCGGCTGCGGGCCGCCCTCAAGCCGGTCACCGCGGACGCGGCGGTGGTGATCGTGGCCCAGCGGGTCTCCACGATCGTCGACGCCGACCAGATCATCGTGCTCGAGGACGGGGGTGTCGTCGGGATGGGACGACATGAGGAACTGCTGGAGAGCTGCCCCACGTACGCCGAGATCGTCGCGTCGCAGCAGACGGCGGAGGTGGCCGCGTGAGCGCGACGGCCGGGGGGAACGGCGGGACGCCGTCGGTTCCGCAGCAGAAGAACGAGCCGAACCGGCTGCCGCCGGCCGGGCGGCGGCCCGGCGGTGGCCCACCGCACATGAGCATGGGCATGCCGGCCGAGAAGGCGATGAACTTCGGGCCGTCGGCACGCCGGCTGCTGGGGCGGCTGCGACCGTACCGGCTCCAGCTCACCGGCGTGCTCGCGCTGGCCCTGGCCAGCGTCGGGCTCAGCGTCATCGGGCCGAAGGTGCTCGGCCACGCTACCGACATCATCTTCAGCGGGGTGATCGGGCGGCAGCTTCCGCCCGGCACCACCACCGAGGCGGCGGCGGAGGCGGCCCGCGCCGAGGGCAACGGCAACTTCGCCGACATGCTGGCCCGGATGGACGTGATCCCCGGCACCGGCATCGACTTCTCCGCACTGGGCCGGGTGCTGGCGTTCGCCGTCGTGCTCTACGTCGGCGCGAGCATGCTCCAGTGGGCGCAGGGCTGGGTGCTCAACGGGGTGGTGCAGCGCACCGTGCTGACGCTGCGCGCCGACGTGGAGGACAAGCTCAACCGGCTGCCGCTGCCCTACTTCGACAAGCAGCCCCGCGGTGAGCTGCTGAGCCGGGTCACGAACGACATCGACAACGTGTCGCAGACGCTCCAGCAGACGCTGAGCCAGTTGCTCACGTCGCTGCTCACAGTCGTCGGCGTACTCGGGATGATGTTCTGGATCTCGCCGCTGCTGGCAATCGTCGCGCTCGTCGCGGTGCCGCTGTCGGTGGTGGTCACCGGCCAGATCGCCAAGCGCTCGCAGGGCAAGTTCATCGCCCAGTGGAAGCACACCGGCGAGCTGAACGGCCAGATCGAGGAGGCGTACACCGGGCACGAACTGGTGAAGGTCTTCGGCCGGCAGAAGGAGGTCGAGGCCGCCTTCCACGCCAAGAACGAGGAGCTGTTCCGGGCCGGCTTCGGCGCGCAGTTCGTCTCCGGGCTGATCATGCCGGCGATGTTCTTCATCGGGAACCTCAGCTACGTCGCGATCGCCGTGGTCGGCGGCCTGCGGGTGGCGTCGGGCTCGATGAGCCTCGGTGACGTGCAGGCGTTCATCCAGTACTCACGGCAGTTCACCCAGCCGCTCACCCAGGTCGCGTCGATGGCCAACCTGCTGCAGTCCGGGGTGGCCTCGGCCGAGCGGGTCTTCGCGGTGCTCGACGCCGACGAGCAGAGCCCCGACCCGGCCGAGCCGGCCCGGATCGCCGACCCGCACGGACGGGTCGAGTTCGAGCACGTCTCCTTCCGGTACGACCCGGAGAAGCCGCTCATCGACGACCTGTCGCTGGTCGCCGAGCCGGGCCACACGGTGGCCATCGTCGGTCCCACCGGCGCCGGCAAGACCACGCTGGTCAACCTGGTCATGCGGTTCTACGAGCTGGACGCCGGGCGGATCACGCTGGACGGGGTGGACGTCTCCACGATGCGCCGCGACGAACTGCGCGGCCGGATCGGCATGGTGCTCCAGGACACCTGGCTGTTCGGCGGCACCATCCGGGACAACATCGCCTACGGGCGCCCCGACGCCACCGAGGAGGAGATCCTCACCGCCGCCCGGGCGACGTTCGTGGACCGGTTCGTCCGCAGCCTGCCGGACGGCTACGACACGGTGATCGACGAGGAGGGCAGCAACGTCAGCGCCGGGGAGAAGCAGCTCATCACCATCGCCCGCGCGTTCCTGGCCGAGCCGTCGCTGCTGATCCTGGACGAGGCGACCAGCTCGGTGGACACCCGGACCGAGGTGCTGCTCCAGCGGGCCATGGCGGCGCTGCGCTCGGACCGGACGAGCTTCGTCATCGCGCACCGGCTCTCCACCATCCGCGACGCCGACCTGATCCTGATGATGGAGCAGGGCCGGATCGTCGAGCAGGGCACCCACGACCAGCTCGTCGCCGCCGGTGGCGCGTACGCCCGGCTCTACCGGGCGCAGTTCACCGGCGCGGTGATCGAAGACGAGATCCCGGCGCCCACCCCGGCCGGCCCTCCGGCGGGAATGCGTGCCGGTGCCGGCACGCCGGCCGGGAACTGACGTGGACCCGGCCACAGGTCCGGTACCGGTCGGTGTCCGGGTGCCTTCCCGGCACCCGGACCGGCCGGAGTCAGGCCGGCGGGAGCAGCCCCGCCGACCGGCTCGCGACCACCACGCCGACCAGGCCCAGCGCCTCGGCGGCGGGCATCGGGTCGAGCACCCGGCCGTCGCGCAGGCGCAGCGAGACCGAACCGTCGGCCACCTCCCGGGGGCCGAGGACCCCGGTGTACGGGACGCGGCGGCGGGACGCGTCCCGGATCCGGGCGCCGAGCGAACCGGCGTGGTCGACCTCGGCCCGCAGCCCGGCCGCCTCGGCGCGGCGGGCCAGCGCGACGGCCGCGTCGACCTGCGCCGCGTCCACCGGCAGCAGCAGCACCTGCACCGGGGCGTACCAGGCCGGGAACGCGCCCTGGTGCACCTCGATCAGGTACGCGAACAGCCGTTCCATGCTGCCGACGAGGCTGCGGTGCACCATCACCGGCCGTTTCCGGCGGCCGTCCGAGTCGGTGTACGACAGGTCGAACCGTTCCGGTTTGTCGAAGTCGAGCTGGACGGTGGAGATGGTCGACTCCCGGCCGGCCGCGTCGACGATCTGAATGTCGATCTTCGGCCCGTAGAACGCGGCCTCGCCCGGCGCCTCGACGACGTCCACCCCGTCGAGCGCGGCGCGGAGCAGTTCCTCGGCCCGCCCCCAGCCGGCGTCGTCGCCCACGTACCGCCGGCCCGGCCCGCGCAGCGACAACCGGAACCCGGCGGGACGGACGCCGAGCGCGGCGTGCGCCTCGCCGATCAGCCGCAGGATCTCGCGGACCTCGTCGCCGACCTGCTCCAGCGCGCAGAAGTTGTGCGCGTCGTTGAGCGAGATGGCTCGTACGCGAGACAGCCCGCCGAGCACCCCGGAACGCTCGGCCCGGTACATCCCGCCCAGCTCGGCGACCCGCAGCGGCAGCTCCCGGTAGGAACGCCCACGGGCCCGGAACACCAGCGCGTGGTGCGGGCAGAGCGCCGGGCGCAGCACGAACTCGTCGTCGGCGCTCAGCCGCATCGGCGGGAACATGTCGTCGGCGAAGTAGCCCAGGTGCCCGGAGAGCTCGAACAGCTCCCGTTTGCCCAGTGGCGGGGAGTAGACGTGCCGGTAGCCGGCCCGGCGCTCCAGCTCCCGCACGTACTCCTCGACGGCGTGCCGGGCGGCGGCGCCGGCCGGCAGCCAGATCGGCAGCCCGGCGCCCGCGAGCGGGTCGGAGACGAACAGCTCCAGCTCCCGGCCGCGCCTGCGGTGGTCGATCATGTCGCTCTCCTTGATCGGGTACGACCCGGAGGCGAGCGGGCCCGGAACGCCGCGAGGCCCCGGAGCGGATCGCCCCGGGGCCTCGTCGACGGGAACGTCAGTGCGGCACGCCGGGAACACCCGGCGTCGTCGTTACTACCGCGCTACGCATGCCCTGACGCTAGACGCGCGGGCGTCGATGGCGCACCTGAAATATGGAGAGTGGGGGCGGGTCGCCGGCACGGGACCTGCCGGCGACCCGCGGCGGCCCGGGCATCGAGAACGGGGGACCCGACGACTCCGGCGCCGCGTCCCACCAACGGTACTCCGGGTATCGATGATGTGCCGCCCCGCCCCGAGCCAGACGCGCCGGTGACCCGTCACCTCTCGGCGGGCTGCCTCGTTCCACACCTACGGCCCACCGGTGTCGGCTGTCACCGCACGGCAGGGCCGGTGGTGGTGACGCCGGACACGGCGTCAGGCTCGGTCCGGTCGAACGGAGAACTCCGACGAGGTGGCGGTCGTGGCCGAACTCATCTCTGATGTCGCGTCGCCCATGTGGGCGTACGCGCTGCTGCTGATCCTGCTGATCGTCGACGCCTTCGTCCCGGTGGTGCCGACCCAGCTCGTCATGATCACCAGCGGGGCGCTGACCGTGTACGGCGGGCTCAGCCTGCCGCTGACCATCGCGGTCGGGGCGGCCGGTGTGTTCATCGGGGACCTGGCCTGCTACCTGATCGGCCGCAGCACGCCGACCCGCCGCCCGGCACGCGCCACCACACCCGGGCGGGCACGCCGGGCCGTCACCCGGGTCACCCGTGGGCTGCGCGAGCCGGGGCCACTGGTGATCCTGCTCTGCCGCTTCGTGCCCGGCGGACGGATGGCGGCCTGCTTCTCGGCCGGGCGCAGCCGCTACCCGTACCGCCTGTTCGTGCCGTACGAGGCGGCGGCGGCCCTCGCCTGGTCCAGTTACGGCGCGCTCGTCGGTCACCTGGGCGGTACGGCGCTGACCCACTCCGCGTGGCGGCTGCTGCTGATCGGCGGGGTGGCCGCGACGGGATTCGCGCTGGCCGGGTGGGCGATGACCTGGATCAGCAACAACCGGCAGACCCGCGCCGAGGCCCGTTGGCGGACGAGCGGTTCCAGGAGCACCTGATCAACTTGAAGGAAGAGCAGCCATGAGCGGTGGGGCGAACTGGCGCGACGTCAAGGCGAAGGCCCGAAGTATCGACCCCTCGTGGGACGACAGCGAGCGTGTCGCCCGGCGGGGACAGCTTCGAGAGAAGATGCTGGCTTCGGTCAGCGGCGCGCAGCTGGCGGAGATCCGCAAGCAGCTGGGTATGACCCAGGCTCAACTGGCGGAAGCGGCGGGCTTGTCTCAGGCGCGGATCAGCCAGATCGAGAATGGCGAGAGCGTCAACCTGGAGATCCTTCGCGCCTATGTGACCGGACTGGGCGGACACCTTGATGTGGTCGCCCGGATCGGGAACATCCGCCTCGACGTAGCCTGACGCGGTTCTCGGGGGTCCGGTAGGGGACGACCCGGGGAGCGAAGTGGGTGGTGGTCCCGGATCCGTCTGGGGCGGTTGCGGCGACAGGCTGGCCGTATGGCTGGAACGCGGAGAAGCGGCCTGCTGGCCCTCGGCGGGATCGTCCTGGCGGCGGTACTCGCGGTGAACGGTCACCTCGAGGTGAGCGACGACCTGGATCCCTGGTCGCTGACCGTCAGCGACTTCGCCGTCTCCGACCGGGGCGGCGTGATCGACACCGCGATGGCGGTCCTCGCGGCGGCAACTCTCGTGCTGCTGCCCGCGCTGCGCCGCTCCGGCGCGGGCCGGGTCCCGCTCGCGCTGCTGACCGCCTGGTCGGCCGGGCTGCTGGCCGCCGCCGTGGTGCCCACGAACGAGCCGGGTACGCAGATGGACACCGCCGCGTACGTGCACCGGTACGCCTCGGTGCTGTCGTTCCTGGCCCTGCCGGTGGCCGCCTGGCTGCTGGCCCGTCACCCGGTCAGCGACGCCGCCGCCTGGCTGCGCGGCCTGACCGTAGCCAGCCTGCTCCTGGCCGGCGCGATGATCTGGTCCGCCTATCCCGGCGACCGCGCGCTGCTCGGCCTGATCGAGCGCCTGCTCATCCTCACCGAGACGGCCGTCATAACCACCCTGGCGGTGCACGCCACCCGCCGCACCCCGGCCGAGACCGGCGATCATGCAGTTGCGGCCCGTACAGAACGGGCATACCGGCTGGATCGGGGGCCACAACTGCATGATCGACGAGCGAGGGCCGCTACTCCAGCTCGTGGAGCATGAGCTGACGGGCGGCCTCGGTGATGGAGCCGGACAGGCTCGGGTAGATGGTGATGGTGTGGGCCAGCTCGTTGACGGTGAGGTTGTTCTCCACCGCCATCGTGATCGGCAGGATCAGCTCGCTCGCCTTCGGCGCCACCACCACGCCGCCGATCACCTGACCGCTCGCCGGCCGGCAGAACAGCTTGACGAAGCCGTCGGCCAGGTCGTCCATCTTCGCCCGGGCGTTGCCGGACAGCGGCAGCATCACCTGGCGGGCCGGGGTCTTGCCGGCGTCCACCTCGTCCTGCGAGACGCCGACGGTGGCCAGTTCCGGGTCGGTGAAGACGTTCGCGGCGACGGTACGCAGCCGCAGCGGCCGGACCGCCTCGCCCAGCGCGTGCCACATGGCGATCCGGCCCTGCATGGCAGCGACGCTCGCGAGCGGCAGCACCCCGGTGCAGTCACCCGCCGCGTAGATGCCCGGCACATTGGTACGGGAGACGCGGTCCACAGTCACGTAACCGCCCCGGGCCAGCTCCACGCCGTACTCGGCCAGGCCCAGGTCGGCGGTGTTCGGAATCGAGCCGACAGCGATCAGCGCGTGCGAACCGGTGACCTGACGGCCGTCGGAGAGCACCACCTCCACCCCGTCGCCGGCCCGGCGGACCGCCTCGGCGCGGGAGTTGTTCAGGATGCTCATGCCCCGGGCGCGGAACACCCGCTCGATCGCCATCGCGGCGTCGGCGTCCTCGTGCGGCATCACCCGGTCCCGGCTGGAGACGAGGGTGACCTTGACGCCCATGGCCAGGTACGCGCTGGCGAACTCGGCGCCGGTCACGCCGGAGCCGACCACGATCAGGTGCTCGGGCAGCTCGGGCAGGTCGTACACCTGGCGCCAGGTCAGGATGCGCTCACCGTCCGGTACGGCGGTGGGCAACTGGCGGGGGGTCGCGCCGGTCGCGACGAGCACCGTCGACGCGGCGATCGAGTAGTCCGCACCGCCGCCGGCCGGGGTGACGATCACCCGGTGGGTGTGACCGAGCGTGTCCTCACCCAGCCGCGCGGTGCCGGCCACGAACTCGACGCCGGCCTTCACCAGCTTGGTGTGGATGTCGGCGGACTGGGCCAGGGCGAGCCGCTTGACCCGCTCGTGCACCGCCGAGGCGTCGACGGTGACCGCCTCCAGGCCGTCGGAGTGCACCCCGAACTCCTCGGTGTCCCGGTAGCCGGTGACCACCTCGGAGCTGGCAATGAACGTCTTGGAGGGCACGCAGTCGGACAGCACACAGGCGCCGCCGGCGCCTTCCGCCTCGACCACTGTGACATCGGCGTCCAGCTGCGCGGCGACCAGAGCCGCCTCGTACCCGGCCGGCCCGCCGCCGATGATCACGATCTGGCTCACAGAGCCGTCCCTTCGTCGAAACTCACAGTGACTTTCTTCTCCCCGTCCCGTCCGACACGCACTGTCGTATTCTCCCCCACCCGTCGGCCGGGCTATGGTCGTCGCCGTGGGTCTCTACGCTGCTTACGGCTCGAACCTGGATCCCGCCCGCATGCGCGCCTACTGCCCGCACTCGCCGATGGTGGGCACCGGCTGGCTGGAGGGGTGGCGGCTCACCTTCGCCGGCGAGGACGTCATCGGCTGGGAGGGCTCGGTCAGCACCGTGGTCGAGTCCCCGGGTGACCGGGTGTTCGTGGCGCTCTACGACATCCACCCGTACGACGCCGCGCAGCTCGACGAGATCGAGGGCGTGACCGCCGAGACGTACCGCAAGCTGACGGTCCGCGTCTCGACGCTGGACGGAGACCTGACCGCGTGGGTCTACGTGTTCGACGGGTACGAGGGCGGACTGCCCACCGCGTGGTACCTGTCGGAGCTGGCGAACGCCGCGGAGAAGGCGGGCGCGCCGGACGACTACGTCACCGAGCTGCGGTCCCGCCCCACCGGCACCGCGTCGGCGTAGCGCGTCTCCCACACCGACAGTGTGCGCCGCGCGGCCGCAGCCGCGCTCGGCGACCCCGGTACGGGGGTGCCGGGTCACACCCGCGAGGCGGGCACACTCCGCTCGTACATGTCGACCCAGCGTTCCTCCACCAGCCCGACGGAGCGGTAGAGCGTGACCGGCGCGGTCGGGTTGGCCAGGTCGACGCCGAGCCCCGCCCCGGCGCGGCCTTTCGCCGCGTAGACCGCGAAGGCCCGGCGCAGCAGCGCCGCGCCCACCCCCCGGCGCCGGTACGCGGGCAGCACCGACAGCGTCCGCACCCATCCCCGGTCCTGGTCGAGCGCCTGGTCGGAGGACTGGAGCGCGCCGGCCGGCGCGCCGTCGACCTCGGCCAGGAACCACTCGTCCCAGACCTTGCCGTACGACGGCAGCAGATCCCGCCACTGCTCGAAGTCGAGCGGGTCGTGGTCCGGGGTGTCCCGGAACGCGGTGTCGTAGATGCGGTGGAACAGCCGCAGGTCGCTCTCGTCGCCAGCGCGCAGCGGCCGGACGGTCACCCCGGGCGGGGGCGCCGGTTCGGCGGGCAGGCCGGCCAGCGACCGGGTCATCCGGATGTAGCGCTTGAGCCGGGTGAACCCGGCCTCGGCCAGCTCGCCCGCCCAGCGGGTCTCCGGCGCGTACACCCCGGCGCGGGCGGTCAGCGCGGGCAGGCCGCGCTCGGCGGCCCGCTCGGCGACCCGTTCCAGCAGCCGGGCCAGCAGCGGGGCACGCAGGTCGGCGCCGCGGTCGGGGTCGACGAGCACGTCCACCCACTCCCGGCCCACGCCGCTCGGGTTGGCCAGGATCGACCAGGCCACCGCCGTACCGTCCGGGTCGGTGACCAGCCAGGAGTCGCGGGCCGGGTCGACGAACGGCGCGGTCAGCGCGGACCGCACGTCCTCGTCGTCGAAGTCGGGGTGGCCGACGGCGAACGTGTCGGCGGCGTGCACCACCGCCAGGATCGCGGGCACGTCGTCGAGGGTCGGGCGGCGGGCCGACCAGCCGGCGGGAAGCGTCACGGGCCAGATCCTGGCAGCCGGACCGGGCGCGTCGCCTCCCATTTATCCGCCGCGGGCGCGCTGCCGCGCGGCACCGAGCAGACCCAGCAGCTCGGCGCCCTCGGCGGTGCTCAACGCGCGGAACGCCGCCGAGGCCAGCCGGTCGGTCACCGCCTCGGCCCACAGCCGGCGCCGCACCAGCGGCCCGACCGGCGGGTACGGGGGCGCCCAGCCGCACGCGGCCGCGCCCGCCTCGCCCTCCGGCCCGGCCAGCACCGCCTCCAGCGGCGTCAGTCCGGCCGCGCGCACCGCCAGGAGGTACGCCCCGGCGAAGTGCTCGCGCAGCAGCAGCATGCCGACCGCCGCCCGCGCGCCGGGTGACGGTTCGGGCACCGGCATGGCCCGCCAGGCGGCGAACAGCGGCATGCCGCTGGCGTCCGCCGCGTCGACCGCCCGGCCCAGCAGCGCGGCGAGCCGCGCCGACTCGGCGCCGTCACCGAGCCGGGCGGTGCCCCACCGGCAGCACTCGGCCAGGTTGGCGGCGGCCACCTCGATCGGCGGGACGGTCCGCGCGGCGGCGTCCCAGCCGTCGGTGACCGCCTCGGGCGCGATGAAACCGAGGGCCGCGGCCACCGTCTCGGCGCGGACGTCACCGAGGGCTCCGGCCCGCCCGGTGATGTAGAAGGCCCACCCGGAGATGCCGAGCAGCCGCGCCCGGCGCAGCGTGGACGGGCAGCGGGCGAACGCCTCTCCGAGTTCCAGCACGAGCGGCTTGCAGGCGGCGGCGAGCTGTTCCGGAGTCATCGGCGGCCCGTCACCGTCACTCCACCGTAGCCATTCATCACGCTCAGTCTGCCGGGTGCTCACCGGTGTCGGCATCCCCCTCTTCGGCGTCGAGCGCCTCCAACACGGCCTCCACCTCGCCGGCCCGGCGCCGAGCCGCGGTGACCGCCCGTTCCGCGCCCCGGCGGGCCAGCCGGGCCCGGCTCAGCTCCTGCTCGGCCACGGCCCGGCGACGCTCCAGCTCGGCCAGTTCCGTCTCGATCCGGTCCAGCGCCGCAGCGCCGTCCCGCTCGGCCGCCTCGGCGGTTCCCAGCTCCTTCTCGGCCCGGTCCAGGTCCGCGCGGGCCCGGGTCAGCTCCCGGGTCGCGGTCCGCCGTCGCCCGGCCCGTTCGGCCCGCGCCGCCCGCTCGTCGCGGGCCCGGCGCGCGTCGGCCCGCTCGGCCGCCCGATCCGGTACGACAGGCGTCTCCCCGCCCTCGGTCACGAGCCGCAGCTGGGGTCGGGGCACCTCGCCGAACCCGGCGTAGTGGCTGGCCCGCAGCAGGCGTCCGGCGCGTACCTGCTCGGCCACCTCGGTGTCCGACAGCGCGGCGTTGAGTGTCGCCTCCACCTCGCCCAACGGCAGTTTCCCGGCCGGTGGCGCGGCGGGTTCGGCGGCGGCGAGCCGGCGTACCTCGGCCACCAGCGCGCCCACGACGGCGCGGCGCTGCGCTGACAGTTCCCGCAGTTTGCCGCCGCGCAGGTCGCGTTGCGCGGCGCGCAGCGCCCCGGCCAGCTGGGTGAGGTCGGCGACCAGCTCGGGACGGCGGATGGCCAGCAGGTTGACCAGCCAGGCCGCCACCGTCGGCCGGCGCAGTCTGCCGATCTCCCGGGCGGTAAGCGGGTCGCCGGACTGCCGCGCCTGCGCGACGGCGGCGTCCCGGGCCGCGACGAACCGGTCCGGCGGGGTGGCGTAGAGCCGCCGGATCACCTCCGCGGGCACCTCGGCCATGGTCAGGCGTCGATCCGGGTGCCCGGCTCCAGACGGCGGTAGTCGGTCTTGGACAGCGCCGTGTACTGCCGGTCCAGCACGCCGAGGCCGTTGTCGTTCAGTAGCCCGTCGTGCAGCGCGTACGCCCGGCGCGGCGCGACCGCGCGGATGAAGTCGACCACCTCGGAGAACTTCGACCAGGGCGCGTGGATCGGGGCGAACAGCGTGTCCACCCGCACGTCGTCGGGGACGAACAACGCGTCGCCCGGGTGGTACACCACGTCGGCGAAGAGGTAGCCGAGGTTCTGGATCACCGGGATGTCCGGGTGGATGACCGCGTGCTGCCCGCCGTACGCCCGCACCGGCACCCCGGCGACGGTGAACGACTGTCCTGGCTCGACCGTGACGAGCGCCTCGGCCGCGTCGCCGAGCACCCCGGCGAGCGAGGCCGGGCCGTGCACCGGCACCGGCCGCCGCTCCAGCGCCCGGGTCAGCGCGCCGACGTCCACATGGTCCGGGTGTTCGTGGGTGATCAGCACCGCGTCCGCACCGTCCAGCGCCGCCGGATCGCTGAAGACACCCGGGTCGACGACAAGCACCGCACCGTCGTGCTCCAGCCGGAGGCAGGAGTGGGCGTACTTGGTCACCTGCATCGTGATCCCTCGCTTATCGAATCGTGATGTCCTCAGCGCAGTCTGCCGGAACCGGCGCGACCACGCGTCACGTCCGAGGTATCGGTCCCGGCGGGCGGGGCCGTCGAGGATCGGAGTACGGGGCATGGGTGGACGGCGACTCCGGGGCGTGGCCCTGGTGGCGGTGGGGCTGATAGCGGCGCTGGGCGTGGGCGCGTGCAGCGCGGGCGGAGACGGTGGCAGCGACTCGGCCGCGCCAGCCGCCGACAGAGGCGCGGGGAGCGAGCAACTCGCCGAGGGCGGCGCGGACAGCGACCAGGCCGCTCCCGGCGGCACCGGCGGCGCGGACCTGCGGGTCGACCAGCGGTCCATCATCTACACCGGGACCATGCAGGTGCGGGTGGACGATGTGGAGGCCGCCGCGCGGGAGGCGACCACCGCGGTGACGGCGGCCGGCGGGTTCGTCGGCGCCGACCGGCGGTCGAGCCGGGCCGCCGAGGCGCGGGCCGCGCTGACGCTGCGGGTGCCGGCGGACCGGTTCACCGCGGTGATCGACCGGCTCGCCGGTCTCGGCCGGCAGGAGCGCCGGGAGATCCGCACCGAGGACGTCACCGAGCAGGTGGTCGACCTGGACGCCCGGATCGCCACCCAGCGGGCGCGGGTGGAGAGCGCCCGCAAGCTGCTCGCCCGCGCCACGTCGGTCGACGAGCTGGTCCGGCTGGAGAACGAGGTGGGCACCCGGCAGGCGGACCTGGCGTCGCTGGAGGCCCGCAAGCGCCGGCTGGCGGACCTGACCGCGCTGTCCACCATCACCGTGACGTTCCTCGGTCAGGACGCCAGCACCGCCGACGAGGAGGCCGACCTGGGCTTCCTGGCCGGGCTGGGCGGCGGCTGGTCGGCGTTCCTGGCCTCGGCCCGGGTCCTGCTCACAGTGCTCGGCGCGGTGCTGCCCTTCGCGGTGGTGATCGGCGTACCGCTGTGGTTGCTGCTGCTGTGGCGGCGCCGGGTGCGGGCCCGGAGGACGCCGCCGCCCGGCCCGGGCGCGATGCCGCCGCCCGGCCTGGGCCCGATGCCGCCGGGCCCGGCCGGGCCGGCCGACGGTCCGGTCAGCGCGCCGCCGCCAGTGCCCGCAGCGCGGTCTGGACCATGAGGCGTACGCCGGCTTCGATCGCGCGCTCGTCCACGTCGAACGAGGCCCGGTGCAGGTCCACGTTGGGCCCGCTCCGGCCGACGCCGAGGCGGGCGAGCGCGCCCGGCACGTGCTCCAGGTACCAGGAGAAGTCCTCGCCGCCCATGCTCTGCGGCGTCTCGGCGATGCCGTCGGGGCCGAGCGCCGCGGCGGTGGCGGCGGTGAGCACGCCGATGGCGCCGGCGTCGTTCGTCACCGGGGGCCGGCCGCGCAGGTATTCCAGGTCGACTGTGGCGCCGGTGGGCGCGAGCACGTCTCGCACCACCTGAGCGACGATCTCGGGCGCCCGGTCCCAGGTGTCGCGGTCCATCACCCGCAGGGTGCCGGCCGCGCACGCCTCGGACGGGATGACGTTGTAGCGGGTGCCGGCCGAGGCGTGGCCGAACACCAGCAGCAGCCCGCTGTTGGCCGGCACCCGGCGGCTGATCAGCGTCGGCACCTCGGTCACCAGCCGGCCGAGCGCGTCCACCAGGTCGACGGTCAGGTGCGGGCGGGCGGTGTGCCCGCCGGGCCCGGTGAGCCTGACAGTGACGTTGTCGGCGGCGGCGGTAATCGGGCCGACCCGCAGGCCGACCTTGCCCACCGGCAGGTTCGGGTCGCAGTGCAGCGCGAAGATCTGCACCACGTCCTCCAGGCCGCCGGCCTCGATGACCTCCAGCGAGCCGCAGGGCAGGATCTCCTCGGCGGGCTGGAAGATCAGCCGGACCCGGCCGTCGAGCCGGCCGGTGTCGGCGAGCTGGGCCAGCAGCATGCCGACGCCGAGCATCACCGACGTGTGCACGTCGTGGCCGCAGGCGTGGCAGACGCCCTCCACGGTCGACCGGTACGGCACGTCCTTCGGGTCGCTCAGCGGCAGCGCGTCGATGTCGGCGCGGAGCGCGATCACCGGCCCGTCCGGGCGCCCGTCGATGTCGCAGATGACGCCGTTGCCCTTCGGCAGCAGGCGCGGCTTGAGACCGGCGAGGGACAGCTCACGGTGCACCAGCGCGGCCGTCTCGAACTCCTCGCCGGACAGTTCCGGGTGGGAGTGGAGGTGACGGCGCGTTTCGATGAGGCCGGGTACGCGCAGCGCGAGCAGATGGTCGAGCTCGAAGGGCAGGGGCTGGTAACCGGTCGGCGCCTCGGGCCGGGACGACGCCAGCGGGCCGCCGGAAGGCAGCGTCAACGCACTCGTCACGTCGAATTCTCGATCACTAGAAGTGGATGGATCTTCGGGTCGGACAGCAGACAGCCTAGACCTCCGACGGTGACGCTGCGCAACATCTTTCGTGTAGCGGTCGGACCGCGCAGCGTCACGAATGCCCTGGTGGGAGGGCTCGAATATCTGCGGGACAGCAGGTAGATCGCGGTCAAACGCCGTCATCCGCCCCCCACCTCCTACAACGCGTAACCGTTTCAGCGGCCCCCAAATACTCGTCAGCCGTTCCGAATTGTCGCATTAGTCGTGGCAATTAACTGCCGCTCCGACAATTGCCCGACAACTGTCGGCTGCCGGAGGACTCCCGACGGTGACACGACCGCCCGACAGCCGCCCGCACACGCTGTCCGTCCCCGTTCACCCGATCGGGTTACCCGGATCGCCGGATCGCACACGCGCGACGGCGGCCCACGCCACGCACCGCAGTGCGCGGCGGGGCCGCCGCCGGACGGTTCAGAAGCGGTCGCTGGGCCGGTAGA
Source organism: Micromonospora sp. NPDC048169 (assembly GCF_040652815.1). Taxonomy (NCBI): domain Bacteria; kingdom Bacillati; phylum Actinomycetota; class Actinomycetes; order Micromonosporales; family Micromonosporaceae; genus Micromonospora; species Micromonospora sp. NPDC048169. The sequence continues at coordinate 188,342 of NZ_JBEZMS010000002.1, read as the reverse complement.
TCCCCCACACCTCGCGCAGCGTGCCGCAGACCTCGCCGACGGTGGCGCGGGCCCGCAGCGCCTCCTTCATCGGGTAGAGCACGTTGGCGTCCCCCTCGGCGGCGGCACGCAGCTCGGCCAGGGCCCGCTTCACCGCGCCCGAGTCCCGCTCGGCGCGCAGCCGGGCCAGCCGCTCCCCCTGCGCCGCCTCGATCGCCGGGTCCACCCGCAGCGGCTCGTACGGCTCCTCCTCGTCGATCTGGAACCGGTTGAGGCCGACCACCACACGCTCGCCCGAATCGATCTCCTGGGCGATCCGGTACGCGGACTGCTCGATCTCCCGCTTCTGGAACCCGGCCTCGATCGCGTCCACCGCCGAACCGTGGTCGAAGACCCGGTCCATCAACTCGGTGGCCGCCGCCTCCACCTCGGCGGTCATCGCCTCCACCACGTACGACCCGGCGAACGGGTCGACGGTGGCGGTCAGGTCCGTCTCGTACGCCAGCACCTGCTGCGTGCGCAGCGCCAGCCGGGCCGCCTTCTCGGTGGGCAGCGCGATGGCCTCGTCGAAGCTGTTCGTGTGCAGCGACTGGGTGCCGCCGAGCACCGCGCCGAGACCCTGCACCGCCACCCGGACCAGGTTCACCTCCGGCTGCTGGGCGGTGAGCTGCACACCGGCGGTCTGGGTGTGGAACCGCAGCATCATCGACTTCGGGTTCTTCGCGCCGAACTCGTCGCGCATCAGCCGGGCCCAGATGCGCCGGGCCGCGCGGAACTTGGCGACCTCTTCCAGCAGCGTGGTGCGGGCCACGAAGAAGAACGACAGGCGGGGCGCGAAGTCGTCCACGGCCAGCCCGGCGGCGAGCGCCGCGCGGACGTACTCCACGCCGTTGGCGAGGGTGAACGCGACCTCCTGCGCGGGCGTGGCGCCGGCCTCGGCCATGTGGTAGCCGGAGATGGAGATGGTGTTCCACTTCGGCACCTCGGCGCGGCAGTACGCGAAGGTGTCGGCGACCAGCCGCAGCGAGGGCTTCGGCGGGAAGATGTACGTCCCCCGGGCGATGTACTCCTTGAGGATGTCGTTCTGGATCGTGCCGTTGAGCGCCGCCCCCGGCACGCCGTTCTCCTCGGCCACGAGCTGGTAGAGCAGCAGCAGCACCGAGCCGGGCGCGTTGATGGTCATCGAGGTGGAGACCTTGTCCAGCGGGATGCCGCCGAACAGCGTGCGCATGTCCTCGATGGAGTCGATGGCGACGCCGACCTTGCCCACCTCGCCGTGCGCGATCGGGTCGTCCGAGTCGTACCCCATCTGGGTGGGCAGGTCGAACGCGACGGACAGGCCCATGGTCCCGGCGCGCAGCAACTGGTGGTAGCGCGCGTTGCTCTCGGTCGCGGTGCCGAACCCGGCGTACTGTCGCATCGTCCAGGGCCGGGACGTGTACATCGTCGGGTAGACCCCGCGGGTGTACGGGAACTCGCCCGGCTCACCCAGCCGGGCGTCCAGGTCCGCCGGAAGGTCTGCCGCCGTGTAGACGCCCTGGATCGGGAAACCCGACTCGCTTGACCGCGCATCGCTCATTACCGGATGGTAAGACGAGCAGACCGCCAGGTGGGTGAGGGATACCGCACACCTCACGGCGGCGTCCCACCGGAGGTGAGCGAGCGACCACATACCGTCGAGTAGGTAAACGCCCGCCGCGTCGGGTTTCGCATCGGGCGTCGGAACCAGCAAGATAGAGGGGTTGTGTCCCAGCCCCCTCGATATCCCCCGGTGGCTTTTCTGTGACTCAGATTCCGACGTGGAGCGGCGGACCGGCCAGTCCTCCCACTGGACGCGCGGCGCCCGGCACCACCATCGGTGGTCGCTACTCGCTGCGCTCCCCGGTGGGCAACGGAGGCATGGGCACGGTCTGGCGGGCCACAGACACGTTGCTGCGCCGTGATGTGGCGGTCAAGGAGGTCGTCCTCCCGCCGGGGCTCGCCCCGAGCGACCGCGACGCGCTCTACGAACGGACACTGCGGGAGGCCCGCGCCGCCGCCGCGATCCAGCACCCGGCAGTGGTGCAGGTCTACGACGTGGTCACCGAGGGTGGCCGCCCCTGGATCGTGATGGAGCTGCTGGACGCCCGCAGCCTGGCCGACATGGTGATCGAGGACGGGCCGGTCGCGCCGCGCGCCGTCGCCAAGATCGGGATCGCGCTGCTCGGCGCCCTGGAGGTGGCACACGCGATCGGCGTGCTGCACCGCGACGTCAAGCCGGCGAACGTGCTGATCTGCACCGACGGCCGCTGCGTCCTCACCGACTTCGGCGTCGCCCGGATGCCCACCGACGTGCAGCTCACCACGCCCGGCATGGTGCTCGGCTCGCCGCACTTCATCTCCCCCGAGCGGGCCATGGGCCAGGAGTTCGGGCCGCCCAGCGACCTGTTCTCGCTCGGCGTGACGCTCTACACGGCGGTCGAGGGCCGGCCACCGTTCGACAAGGGCGACCCGATCGAGACCATGCACGCGGTGGTCGAGGACCCGCCCGCCACGCCGCAGCGCAGCGGCCCGCTCACCGGCGTGCTGATGGGGCTGCTGGAGAAGGACCCGGCCCGCCGGATGGACGTGCACCGGGCCCGCGCCAACCTGCGCGAACTGCTCGCCGGGCCGCTGACCAGCACCGCCACCGCCGTCAACTCGGTCACCGACCCGTACGCGGTGGTGCCGGTGCCGCGCCCGACCACGCCGCCGGCGATCGCGGCGGAGCCGAAGCCGAGCGGGCAGATCGGCGGCCGGGCGATGATCGGCCCGGAAGAGTCGCTCACCGACCGGCTCGCCGCGCTGCGCCGCGGTGAGCGGCCCACGGCCGAGAAGCCGGCGACGACGGCCGCGCTGGACGAGACGAGCGCCGACGCGCTGGCCGGTCCGCTGCACACGCCGACCGGCGCGATGTCCGGGCCGGGCACGCCGGAGGCCGCCCAGCGCATCTCGCCGGACGCCACGGTCCGGCTCGGCCAGGGCGCCGCGGACGCGACCCAGGCGGTGCCCACCGCCGTGCCGGCCACGTACGGCCGCACCGTCGACGCCACCCAGCCGGTGTACGGCGGCAACCAGTGGTCGGTGCCCGGCACCGGCCAGCCGTGGACCACCCCGTCCACCGCCCCGGACACCGCCGGTGGCGGCGGCGCGAAGGGGCTGCTCGGCCGGGTGAAGGCGTGGCCGCGCAAGGTCCAGCTCGCCGCCGCCGGTGGCCTCGCCGTGGTGCTGCTGCTGGGCGTGATCGCGCTGACCAGCGGCGGCGACGACGCGCCCCCGCCGATCGTGGGCACGCTGCCGTCGAACTCGGCCGCCGCCTCCCCGGTGGAGATGCAGGAGCAGACCGTCAAGGGCGTGACCATCCAGGTGCCGAAGGGCTGGCAGCGGCAGACCGGCGGCCTCTACGTCGACTACGTCGACCCGGAGGACGAGGGCCGCAAGGTGCGGGTCATCGCCGAGCCGTGGGGCGGCACCTCGATCAGCTGGGCCGAGTTCGCGTCGCGGAACCTGAAGAAGAACAGCGCCAAGAGCAAGAACTGCCCCGCCCCCTACACCGAGGTGTCGGTCTCGGAGCAGCCGCTGGCCGGGCAGACCGGCGGCCAGCTCGAATACACCTGCGGCGAGGGTGAGTCCATGCGCCACGGCATCTGGCGGGGCCTGGTCAAGGACGGCAAGGTCTACTCGTTCTACCTCTCCTCGACCGACGCGCGGTTCGCCGAGAGCAAGCCGATCTTCGACGCGATGGCCGGCTCGTTCCAGCTCACGGCGGCCAACTGAGTCGAGGCCGACGGCCAGTGGTGATCCGCCGCCGTGCTTTCATGAGGCAATGGCGGCGGAAACCACTGACCTTGACGACCTTCGCGTACGGGCCGAGCGCTGGCTCGCCGACGACCCGGACCCGGCCGACCGCGACGAGCTGCGCGCGGTCCTCGACGGGCTGCCCGGCACGGCGGCCGACCTGGCCGACCGGTTCGCCGGTCCGCTGACCTTCGGCACCGCCGGGCTGCGCGGCCCGCTGCGCGCCGGGCCGAACGGCATGAACCTCGCCGTGGTCACCCAGGCCGCCGCCGGGCTCGTCGGCTGGCTCGCCGCCCAGGGCGGCGAGGGCCCGCTGGTGATCGGGTACGACGCCCGGCGCGGCTCGCGTGCCTTCGCCGAGCGCACCGCGCAGGTGGCCACAGGTGCGGGCCGTCCGGCGCTGCTGCTGCCCCGGCCGCTGCCCACGCCCGTGCTGGCGTTCGCGGTCCGGCAGCTCGGCGCGGTCGCCGGAGTGATGGTGACGGCCAGCCACAACCCGCCGCAGGACAACGGCTACAAGGTCTACCTGGGCGCACGGCTCGGCGGTGAGCTGGGCGCGGGCGCGCAGATCGTGCCGCCCGCCGACGCCGGGATCGAGGCGGCCATCCGGTCCGTCGGCCCGCTCGCGGCGGTGCCGCTCGGCCCGGCCGGTCAGGTGCTCGGCGACGACCTCGTGGCCGCGTACGTCGAGCGGGCCGCCGCCGTGGTGGATCCGACCGGACCGCGCGACCTGAGGGTGGCGTACACGCCGCTGCACGGGGTGGGCGCCGCGGTGCTGACCGCCGCGTTCGCGCGCGCCGGGTTCGGCGTGCCCGGGGTGGTGCCCGAGCAGGCCGAGCCGGACCCGGCGTTCCCGACCGTGAGCTTCCCGAACCCGGAGGAGCCGGGCGCGGTGGACCTGCTCGTCGCGCTCGCCGACCGCACCGGCGCGGACCTCGCCATCGCCAACGACCCGGACGCGGACCGCTGCGCGGTGGCCGTACGCGACGCCGGGTCCTGGCGGATGCTGCGCGGCGACGAGGTGGGCGCGCTGCTCGCCGACCACCTGATGCGGCGCGGCGTGACCGGCCTGTACGCCACCACGATCGTGTCGTCGGCGCTGCTCCGGGCCATGGCGGCGGCCCGGGGCCTGCCCTACGACGAGACGCTCACCGGGTTCAAGTGGATCGTGCGGGCCGGTGGCGGCCGGGAGCCGCTGGTGTACGGCTACGAGGAGGCGCTGGGCTACTGCGTCGCCCCCGAGCACGTGCGGGACAAGGACGGCATCACCGCCGCGCTGACTGTCGCCGAGCTGGCCGCCGGTCTCAAGGCCGAGGGCCGTACGCTGCTCGACCGGCTGGACGAGCTCGCAGCCGAGTTCGGCGTGCACCACACCGAGCAGCTCTCGGTGCGGGTGGAGGACCTGCGGGTGATCGCGGACTCGATGGCGCGGATCCGGGCGGCCACCCCGACCGCGCTGCTCGGGCAGCCGGTGACCGAGGCGTCCGACCTGCTCCCCGACGCGGACGTGGTGATCCTGCGTACCGGCGCGGCCCGGGTGGTGATCCGGCCCTCGGGCACCGAGCCGAAGCTCAAGGCGTACCTGGAGGTGGTGGAGCCGGTGAGCGGCGGCGACGTGCCGGCGGCCCGGCAGCGAGCGCGTGCCGCGGTCACGGAGCTGCGCAACGAGATCGCCGCCGCCCTAGGCCTCTGACCCCGGTGTAAGGAAGGGCCCCTTGTTAACGCCTGGCGTTAACAAGGGGCCCTTCCTCTACCGGAGGCGTTAAGAGGGGGCCCTTCCTTACCGCTTGCCGAGGGCGGCGTCGACGGCCTGGCCCAGCGCGGCGATGACCAGGCTGATCGACGGGCGTACCACGCTGTCGTCAAGGCTCACCGTGCCGGAGAACCCGGCCCCGGCGGCGATCTCCTCCAGCCGCCGGCCGGCGTCCTCGGCGGCCGGGCCGGTCAGCCCCAGCGCCGGTTCCATCCGCAGCACCGCGACGAGCGTGGCGAGCGCGGCGGTCCGCTCGTCCGGGAGCTGCCCGCTGGTCAGCGCGTCGGCGAGCCGCCCCCGGATGTCCGCCTCGACCGAGGCGTCGGCCACCGGGTAGCGGTGCACGTGGATGAAGCCCAGCTCGGTCTCGTCGACGTCCCGCACCACGCCCCGCTCGCAGAGGTCGGAGAGGATCCGGTCGCGCAGCCCGTGCCGCAGTCGCTGCACCCACGACGACGGCGTGTGCGGGGTGTCGGCGGCGATCTTGGCGAGTACGGCGTCCGCGATCGGCTCGCCGGTCGGCGCGGGGTCGACCACCGCCAGGTTCCCGTCCGCGTACGCGACCCGTCCGGCCAGGGCCAGCTCGACCAGCACCGCGGCGGCCATGCCCAGGTCCAGGCTGATCCGCGGCATGGTGGCCTTGCCGGTTTCGTCGTCATACGCGAGGAGCAGCAACTCCTCGGCGAGCGCAACACCAGTCATGGCCCGGAACGCTAGCGCCTCCCCGCACCCCCGCGCATCGACTCGCCGGGTGGGTCCGGCGCCCGGTGCGGAGGGCCGTCCCCCGCACCGGACCGGTCTCAGAAGCGGGGCATGCCGCCGAACTGGCGGTCACCGGCGTCACCGAGGCCGGGGACGATGAACTTCGAGTCGTTCAGACCCTCGTCGATGGAGGCGGTGACCAGGCGCAGCGGCAGGCCGGAGCGCTCCAGCCGCTCGATGCCGACCGGCGCGGCCAGCACGCAGAGCACTGTGATGTCGGTGCAGCCCCGGTCGGCGAGCAGCCGGCAGCAGTGCTCCAGCGAGCCGCCGGTGGCGAGCATCGGGTCGAGCACCAGCACCGGCAGTCCGCTGAGGTCGCGCGGCAGCGACTCCATGTACGCGCGGGGCTCGTACGTCTCCTCGTCGCGGGCCAGGCCGACGAAGCCCATCGACGACTCGGGCAGCAGGCCGAGCGCGGCGTCGGCCATGCCGAGACCGGCCCGCAGCACGGGCACCAGCAGCGGCGGGTTCGCCAGCCGGCTGCCCTCGGTGGCGGTGACCGGGGTCTGGATCGAGTACTTCTCGACCGGGAAGGAGCGCGCGGCCTCGTACACCAGCATGGTGGTGAGTTCGCGCAGCGCGGCCCGGAACGACGACGAGTCGGTCCGGGCGTCCCGCATGGCGGTCAGCCGCGTCTGGGCGAGCGGATGGTCAATGACGTGTACGTCCACGATCGCTCAACCTACCGTTTGGCGGCGCGGCGCAGGGCGGGTGCGGTACGACCAGCGACACCGCTCACGTATGACGCTCACGACCCGTGGATCGTGAGCAAGATCACCCGACTCGCTGGTGCGTACTATTCGGGGCATGACGGCGACAACGACGTCGGCCCGGTCGGACCTCACCGAGCTGGGACGATCCGAGACCGCTCTGCGGACCTTCCTGCACGGCCTGCCCGGCGTGGACCAGGTCGGCGCGGAGCAGCGGGCGGCAGCACTCGGCACCCGCTCCATCAAGACGACCGCCAAGGCCGAGGCGATCGACCTGGCGATCCGGATGGTCGACCTGACCACCCTGGAGGGGGCGGACACCCCGGGCAAGGTGCGGGCGCTGGCCGCCAAGGCGCTGCGCCCCGACCCGGCCGACCCGAGCTGCCCGCACGTCGGCGCCGTCTGCGTCTACCCGTCGATGGTCCCGTACGTGGCCGAGGTGCTGCGCGGCAGCGGCGTGCACCTGGCCAGCGTGGCGACCGCGTTCCCGTCCGGCCAGGCCCCGCTGGAGATCAAGCTCGCCGACGTGCGGGCGGCGGTCGAGGCGGGCGCGGACGAGATCGACATGGTGATCAACCGGGGCGCGTTCCTCGCCGGGCGCTACCAGGAGGTCTACGACGAGATCGTGGCCACCAAGGATGCCTGCGGGGCAGCGCACCTCAAGGTGATCCTGGAGACCGGTGAGCTGGCCACGTACGACAACGTGCGGCGCGCGTCCTGGCTCGCCATGCTCGCGGGCGGAGACTTCATCAAGACCTCCACCGGCAAGGTGCCGGTCGCCGCCACGCCGCCGGTGACGCTGGTGATGCTGGAGGCGGTACGCGACTTCCGCGCCGCCACCGGGCGTCAGGTCGGCGTGAAGCCGGCCGGTGGCATCAAGACCACCAAGGACGCGATCAAGTACCTGGTCATGGTCAACGAGACGGCCGGCGCCGACTGGCTGAGCCCGGACTGGTTCCGGTTCGGCGCGTCCAGCCTGCTCAACGACCTGCTCATGCAGCGCACCAAGCTGACGACCGGCGTCTACGCCGGCCCCGACTACTTCACCCTGGACTGAACGCGATGTTCGAATACGCACCCGCCCCCGAGTCCCGCTCGGTGGTGGACATCAAGCCCTCGTACGGGCTCTTCGTCGACGGCGCGTTCGTCGACCCGGCCTCCGGCGGCAGTTTCAAGTCGGTGAACCCGGCCTCCGAGGAGGTGCTGGCCGAGATCGCCGAGGCCGGCGCCGAGGACGTGGACCGCGCGGTCCGCGCCGCGCGCAGCGCGTACGAGAAGGTCTGGGGTCCGATGCCGGGCCGGGACCGGGCCAAGTACCTGTTCCGGATCGCCCGGATCATCCAGGAGCGCTCGCGCGAGCTGGCCGTGCTGGAGTCGCTGGACAACGGCAAGCCGATCAAGGAGTCCCGCGACGTCGACCTGCCGCTTGTCGCCGCGCACTTCTTCTACTACGCGGGCTGGGCGGACAAGCTCCCCCACGCGGGCTTCGGGCCGGAACCGAAGCCGCTCGGCGTGGCCGCGCAGGTCATCCCGTGGAACTTCCCGCTGCTCATGCTGGCGTGGAAGATCGCCCCGGCGCTCGCCGCCGGCAACACCGTGGTACTCAAGCCGGCCGAGACCACCCCGCTGACCGCGCTGCTGTTCGCCGAGATCTGCCAGCAGGCCGACCTGCCCGCCGGCGTCGTGAACATCGTCACCGGCGCCGGTGACACCGGCCGGGCGCTGGTCGAGCACCAGGGCGTGGACAAGGTGGCGTTCACCGGCTCCACCGAGGTCGGCCGCGCCATCGCCCGCGCGGTGGCCGGCACCCGCAAGAAGCTCACGCTGGAGCTGGGCGGCAAGGCCGCCAACATCGTCTTCGACGACGCCCCGATCGACCAGGCCGTCGAGGGCATCGTCAACGGCATCTTCTTCAACCAGGGGCACGTCTGCTGCGCCGGTTCCCGGCTGCTGGTCCAGGAGTCGGTGGCCGACCGGGTGCTGGAGTCGCTCAAGCGCCGGATGGCCCAGCTGCGGGTCGGCGACCCGCTGGACAAGAACACCGACGTGGGCGCGATCAACTCGGCCGCGCAGCTCGCCCGCATCCGGGAGCTGTCCGACGCCGGGTCCGCCGAGGGCGCGGAGCGCTGGTCGCCGCCGTGCGAGCTGCCCGAGCGCGGCTTCTGGTTCGCGCCGACCATCTTCACGGGAGTCACCCAGGCGCACCGGATCGCCCGCGAGGAGATCTTCGGCCCGGTGCTGTCCGTGCTCACCTTCCGCACCCCGGCGGAGGCCGTCGAGAAGGCGAACAACACGCCGTACGGGCTGTCGGCCGGGATCTGGACCGACAAGGGTTCCCGGATCCTGTGGGTGGCCGACCGGCTGCGCGCGGGCGTGGTGTGGGCCAACACGTTCAACAAGTTCGACCCGACGTCGCCGTTCGGCGGCTACAAGGAGTCGGGCTACGGTCGCGAGGGCGGCCGGCACGGGCTGGAGGGGTACCTCAGTGTCTGAGCGGGTCGCGGTACGCAAGACGTACAAGCTCTTCATCGGCGGGAAGTTCCCGCGCAGCGAGTCGGGACGGTCGTATCTCGTGCAATCCGCGAACGTGTCTCTTGCCTCCCGGAAGGACGCGCGGGACGCGGTTGTGGCCGCCCGCGCCGCGGTGAAGGGCTGGGCCGGGGCGACCGCGTACAACAGGGGTCAGATCCTCTACCGGGTCGCCGAGATGCTTGAGGGCCGGCGCGAGCAGTTCGTCGCCCTGGGCGTCCCGGCCGACGAGGTGGACGCGGCGATCGACCGCTGGGTCTGGTACGCCGGGTGGTCCGACAAGCTGCCCCAGGTGTACGGCGGCGCGAACCCGGTGGCCGGGCCGTACTTCAACCTGTCCGCGCCGGAGCCGACGGGCGTGGTCGCGGTGGTGGCCCCCGAGGAGCCCGCGCTGCTCGGCCTGGTGAGCGTGATCGCCCCGGCGATCGTCACCGGCAACACGGTGGTGGTGGCCGCCTCCCCGGCGGCGCCGCTGGCGGCGGTGACGCTGGCCGAGGTGCTCGCCACCTCCGACCTGCCCGGCGGGGTGGTGAACATCCTCACCGGCCGGCTGACCGAGACCGTGCCGACGCTCGCCGCGCACATGGACGTGAACGCGATCGACCTGACCGGCGTCGCCGACGCCGAGCTGGCGGCCGACCTGGAGGTCAGGGCGGCGGAGAACCTGAAGCGGGTGCTGCGGCCGGCGCCGGCCGGCCACGACTGGTACGCCGACCCCGGCGTCACCCGGATGACCACGCTGCTGGAGACCAAGACGGTCTGGCACCCGAAGGGCGTCTGACCGCACGCCGGGGGTCGGAAGGGATCTACTACCGGGGGTAGGATTGCCGGGTGACTCGGCTGGGGGACCTTGAGCGTGCGGTGATGGACGTGCTGTGGGACGCGGCACCCGCCTCGTCGGGCGGCGTGACGGTGCGCGAGGTCGCCGACGCCCTGGACGGCCGCGAACTCGCCTACACGACTGTGATGACAGTGCTCGACCGGCTCGCCGGCAAGGGCATGGTGCAGCGTGAGCGGGAGGGTCGCGCCTGGCGCTACCGTCCCGCCGCCACCCGCGAGGCACACATCGCCCAGCTCATGCTCGAAGCCCTCGACCTCGGCGGCAGCCGGGACGCCGCGCTGGTGCGCTTCGCCCGCTCGGTGACCGGCACGGAGGCGGACGTCCTCCGCGCCGCGCTCAGCGCCGAGGCCGGAGCGACCGGCCCCGCGACCGTCGAGGACGGACCGGTCGGCCGGGTCGAGGATCCCCGGCCCGGCCGGCCGGCGCTCGACGAGGCGACGGACCGGTAGGGCGGCTGCCGTGGCGTACGCCCTGCACTTCGCCGCGATCATCCTGGCCTGCTGGCTGACCGCGCAGGTCCTCGCCGTCGCGCGCTGGACCTGGCGGGCGCCCCGGGTGGCGATCGTCTGCTGGCAGGCGGTCGGGCTGGCGCTCGGCCTGTCGGCCATGGGGCTGCCGATGGCGCTGGGGCTCGACGCGTACGACCGGGCGACCGCGTGGGCGCTGCTGGCGCTGGCCGACGACCTGGCCCACGGCACGCTGCCGGCCGGGGTGGGCGCGGTGCACCTCAGCCTGGTGGGCGTCGGTCTCGGCATCGGCGTGGTGCTGCTCACCACGACGGTACGCAGCCTGCACGGCGCGGTACGCGCCCAGCGCCGGCACCGGGAGCTGCTGCACCTGGTGGCCCGGCACGACCCGACGGTGCCGGGCGCGCTGGTGCTCGACCACCCGAGCGCGGCGGCGTACTGCCTGCCGGGGGTGCGGCCCCGGGTGGTGGTGAGCGCGGGAACGCTCGATCTGCTCGATCCGGCCGAGCTGGCGGCGGTGCTCACCCACGAGCGGGCACACGCCCAGGAGCGGCACGACCTGGTGCTGCTGCCGTTCACCGCGCTGTGCCGGGCGCTGCCCTGGTTCCAGTGGGTGCGGGACGCGCACGCGCGGGTGGCGCTGCTGGTCGAGATGCGCGCCGACGACAAGGCCCGGGAACTGCACGCGGACGCGCCGCTCGCCGGGGCGCTGCGCCGGTTCGCCGCCGCCGAGCACCGGGTGCAGCCGGCCGGCACGCTCGGACTCGGCGACCGCGACCTGGACGTACGCGTGCAGCGGCTGCTCGACGCGGACCGCCCGCCGCGGGTGCTCGGCGCGATGGCGCTGGCGGTCGCGGGCACGCTCGTCTCCCTGCCGTTCGCCCTGTTCCTGAGCTGACCCCGACCCCTACGGGACTTCTCCGGGTTCGCGCACCTCTATAGGTAGCGATGCTACGTGTAGCTTGGCTACGACAAGAGAGCCAACCCATGGGAGGACGACAGTGGACCCGCTGCTCCTCGCCCGCCTCCAGTTCGCCACCACCACCTCGATCCACTTCCTGTTCGTGGCGGTCACGCTCGGCCTGGTCACGCTTCTGGTCGGGTTGCAGACGGCCGGCTACCTGACCGGCAAGCCGGTGTACGAGCGGCTGACCCGGTTCTGGGGCCAGCTCTACGTGATCAACTACGTGCTGGGCATCGCCACCGGCATCGTGATGGAGTTCCAGTTCGGGCTGAACTGGAGCGGGCTGTCGCGCTACGTCGGCAACGTGTTCGGCGCGCCGCTGGCCATCGAGACGCTCGTGGCGTTCTTCCTGGAGTCCACGTTCCTCGGCATGTGGATCTTCGGGTGGCACCGGCTGCGGCGCGGCGTGCACCTGGCGCTGCTCTGGGGCGTGGCGATCACCGCGTACGCCTCGGCCTTCTGGATCATGGTGGCGAACGCCTGGCTCCAGAACCCGGTCGGGTACGAGGTCCGCGACGGCGTCGCCCACCTCACCGACTTCGGCGCGCTGCTCACCAACCCCACGTTCGGCATGGCGTTCGGCCACGTCATCTCGGCGAGCCTGGTCACCGGCGGCATGCTGATGGCCGCGGTGAGCGCCTGGCACCTGCTGCGGCGCACCAGCGACTACGCGCTCTTCCGCACCTCGCTGCGGCTCGGCCTGGTCACCGCGGCGCTGGCGGTCAGCATGCTCCAGGGCTTCGGCTTCGCCCAGTTCGGTCCGGTCGCGCAGCTCCAGCCGACCAAGTTCGGCGGCGGGCCGGACCGGGACGCGCTCGTCGCCGACTGGACCGCGCGGTTCGGCCCCGGCGACTGGGAACCGCCGGTGTTGTCGAACGTCGGTCTCGGCTTCATGATCCTGATCGGCTTCACGCTCAGTGCCCTCTGGCTCCTGCTGCCGCTGCTATGGCGGGACTGGATCATCCGGCTGAAGGTCCCGCTCTGGCTGATCCTGCTCGGCCTGCCGCTGCCCTTCGTGGCGATGCTGCTCGGCTGGATCGCCCGCGAGGTGGGCCGCCAGCCCTGGGCCGCGTACGGGCTGCTGCCCACCGCGCAGGCCGTCTCGCCCGTCTCACCAGGGCTGATGCTCACCTCACTGATCGGGTTCAGTCTGCTGCTCGGCGCGCTCGCGGTGACCAACTGGACGCTGCTGGCCCGGCACGCCGCCCGGGGCGCGCACGATCCCGCGCTCGGCCGCCCGCCCGCGCCCGACACCGACGCCCACCACCAGTCCGTGTTCGTCTGAGGGAGCCCGCCGTGGAACTCGCCTGGTACGCCCTGCTCGGCCTCTTCTTCGCCACCTACCTCGTGCTCGGCGGCTACGACTACGGCGTCGGCCTGCTGCTGGCCCGGCGCGGCCCGGCACCGGGGAGCCGGGCCACGCTCGCCGCGCTCGGGCCGTTCTTCCTCGGCAACGAGGTCTGGCTGGTGGCGGCCGTCGGCATCCTGTTCGGCGCGTTCCCCCGGCTGGAGGGCGAACTGCTCTCCGGCTTCTACCCGGCCGTGCTCGCCGCGCTGGCCGGTGTGGTGCTGGTGACCGCCGGGGTGCAGTTGCGCAGCCGCCCGGTCTCCGCCAGCGCCCGCGCCGCCTGGGACCGGGTGGTGGTGGCCGGCTGCGTACTCGCCGCGCTGGGCTGGGGCGCGCTGCTCGCCGGGCTGCTCCAGGGCCTGCCGGTGGGCGCGGACGGCCATGTGGTCGGTGTCGGTCATCTCGCCACCCCGTTCGTCGCCGCCGCCGCGCTGGCGCTGCTCGCGCTGGTGGCGGTGCACGGTGCGACGTTCCTCACGCTCCGGCTGCCCGCCGCCGAGGCCCCGGCGCTCGCCCGGCTGGCGAGCGGCCTGGTGCCCGCCGCACTCGTCGCGGTCGGCTCCGCCACCGTCCTGGGCCTGCTCTCCGATCGGGTACGCGCCGCGGTGGCGCGGCCGGCGGTGGCCGTACTCCTGCCGTTGGCGCTCGTGGCGGCGCTGCTGACGGCCCGCGCGGCACTGCGGCGGGGCCGGGCCCTGGTGGCCTTCGCGGCGACCGCGACGGCGCTGGCGCTGCCGGCGCCGCTGGTCGGGGCCGCGCTCTGGCCCCGGATCCTGGTCTCCACCGCCGACCCGGCGGCGTCGCTGACGGTGGCCGAGGCGGCCGCCAGCCGCCCCACGCTGGCGCTGTTGGGATGGCTCGCGCTACCGCTCCTGCCGGCCCTACTAGGCTTTCAGGCAATGTGCTGGTGGGTGTTCCGGGGACGGATCGACGGCAGGGCACCGGTGTACTGGTGAACCGCCGCCCGTTCGACCCGCGTCTGCTGCGTCGGGTCCCCGCGGCCCGGCGCGACCTCGCCGTGCTCGCGGTGCTGGGCGGGCTCACCGCGCTGCTGGTGATCGCTCAGGCCACCGCGCTGGCGACGCTGCTGGCGACGGCGTTCGACGGGCGGCTGCACCGGCCGGCGCTGGCCGGGTTCGTGGCCGCGGTGGCCGGGCGGGCGCTGGTGAGCTGGGCGCAGGGCACTGTGGCGGCGCGGGCCGCCGCCACGGTCAAGGCGGCGCTGCGTGCCGATCTGCTGGGCGCGGTCGGCCAGCACGGCCCCACCTGGGTCGCCGGGCAGCGGGCCGGGCAGCTCGCCACGCTGGCCGGGCGCGGCCTGGACGCGCTGGACCCCTACTTCACCGGCTACCTGCCGCAGCTCGTGCTGAGCGTCACGGTGCCGGTGGCGGTGCTGGCCCGGATCGTGTTCGCCGACTGGAGTTCGGCGTTGATCATCGCGCTCACCATCCCGCTCATCCCGATCTTCGGCGCGCTGCTCGGCTGGCAGGCCCAGGCCGCCACCGAACGGCAGTGGCGGCGGTTGTCGCTGCTCGGCGGGCACTTCCTCGACATGGTGGCCGGGCTGCCCACGCTGCGCGCGTTCGGCCGGTCCCGGGGTCAGGTCGACGTGGTACGCCGGATGGCCGACGGCCACCGCCAGGCCACCATGAAGACGCTCCGGATCGCGTTCCTGTCCGCGCTGGTGCTGGAGCTGGTCGCCACGCTCTCCGTGGCGCTGGTCGCGGTGCCGGTCGGCATCCGGCTGCTCGGCGGCGGCCTCACGCTCTCCACCGCGCTGCTGGTGCTGCTGCTCACGCCGGAGGCGTACCTGCCGCTGCGAGCCGCCGGCAGCCGGTTCCACGCCAGCATGGAAGGGCTCACCGCGCTGGACGAGGCGCTCACGCTCTCCGCCACCGACACCCCCGCCGCCGACGAGCCCCGCCGGCCCGCGCCGCGCGGCCGGGGCGAGATCCGCTTCGAGGACGTCACCGTCGCGTACGAACGGACCACGGCGCTGCGCGACGTCACGCTGACCATCCGGCCCGGCGACCGCGTGGCGATCATCGGGCCCAGCGGCGCCGGCAAGAGCACGCTGCTCAACCTGCTGCTCGGCTTCGTCGCACCGACCTCCGGCCGGGTCACCGTCGACGGCGTGGACCTGGCCGGGGTCGACCTCGACGCCTGGCGGCGCGAGCTGGCCTGGGTGCCGCAGCGGGCGCACCTGTTCGCCGGATCGCTCGCCGACAACATCCGCCTCGGCGCACCGGACACCCCGGATGCCGCGCTCGCCGCCGCGGTCACCGGCGCCGCGCTGGACGAGGTGGTCGACGCGCTGCCCGACGGGCTGGACACCCGCCTCGGCGAACGCGGCCACGGCCTGTCCAGCGGCCAGCGGCAACGGGTCGCGCTGGCCCGCGCGTTCCTCCGGGACGCGCCGATCGTGCTGCTCGACGAGCCGACCGCGCGGCTGGACAGCGCCAGCGAGGCGATCGTGCTGGACGCGACCCGGCGGCTGGTCACCGGGCGTACCGCGCTGCTCGTCGCGCACCGGCCCGCGCTGCTCGCCGACGCCGACCGGATCCTGCGCGTCGAGGACGGCCGGGTCACCGAACTGCACCCGACCACCACCGGCCCGGCGGTGCCCCGATGATCCCCGTCTCCCCCGCCCGCCCGGCGGTGGCCCGGTGACCGCCGCCGACGGCGTGACGCCGGTGGGCCGCGAGCCCGCCGGGCCGGCGGGTGTGCCGGTGACGCCCTCCGGCGCGCCGGAGCCGCCCGCGCCCGCCCGGCCGGGTGCCGAGCGGGCGGTGCTGCGCCTGGCCCGGCCGTACCTGCGCCGGCTGCTCGGCGCCGGACTGCTCGCCGCGGCGACCGAGTTCGCCGGTCTGGCGCTGATGGCCACCGCCACCTGGCTGCTGATGAGCGCCGCCGGCCGGCCGCTGCTGGACAGGCTGACGGTGGCCATCGTCGCGGTCCGGGCGCTGGCCGTGAGCCGGGGCGTGTTCCGGTACACCGAACGGCTCGCCGGGCACGACGCCGTCCTGCGCATGATCACCGACGTACGGGCGCGCGTCTTCGCCACGCTCGCCGCCCGGCGCGACACCGGCCGGCGTACCGGGGACGCGCTGAGCCGGCTGGTCTCCGACGTGGAGGCGGCCCAGGACCTGCTCCTGCGCGTCCTCGTGCCGGGAGCGGCGGCGGCACTGGTGAGCGTGCTCGCCGTGGGCGTCGCCGCGCTGATCTCACCGCCGGCCGCCGGTGTGCTCGCAATCGGTCTGCTGGTGGCCGGCGTGGCGCTCCCAGCGCTCGCCACCCGGATCACCCGCCGAGCCGCCGACGAGGTGGCCCCACTGCGGGGCGCGCTCGCCGTCGACGCGGTCGACCTCACCCACGGCGCCGCCGACCTGGCCGCGTTCGGTGCGACAGGCGCCGCGCTCGCCGCCGCCGGGAACCGGGGCGCCCGGCTGGCGAAGCTGGAACGCCGGCTCGCCGCGACCGGCTTCGCGGTGGACGCGCTCGGCGTCCTCGTCGGCGGCCTCACCTCCGCCGCGGTGGTGGTCGTGGCGCTGCGGGCCGGGGTCGGCGGCGTGCTGGTCGGCGTCCTCGCGGTCGGCTCGCTCGCCGCCGTGGAGGTGGCACTCGCGCTCGTCGCGGCGGCCCGCCAGCGCACCCAACTGCGGGCCGGGCTGGCCCGGGTCGCCGACCTGCTCACCGAGCCCGGTCCGGCGACGCCACCGGACGCGCCGGAGCCCACTGTCGACGGCCACGACGTGCGGTTCGCCGACGTGACGGTCCGCTACCGGGCCGGTGCCGCCCCCGCGCTGGACGGGTTCGACCTCGACCTGCCGGCCGGCCGGCGCGTGGCGGTGGTCGGGCCGAGCGGCGCCGGCAAGAGCACGCTCGCCGCGGTGCTCACCGGCGCGGTGCACCCGGCCACCGGCCGGGTCACGGCCGGCGGCGTGCCGGTGTCCGAGATCCCGGCCGAGCACCTGCCCCGGGTCGTCGGCGGCCTGCTCGCCGAGGCGTACGTCTTCCACGCCACCGTCCGGGAGAACCTGCTCCTCGGCCGTCCGGACGCCACCGAGGCGGACCTGGCAGCCGCGACCCGGGCGGCCGGCCTGCTCGACTGGGTACGCGAACAGCCCGACGGCTGGGACACGGTGGTCGGTGAGCAGGGCGGGCAGCTCTCCGGCGGGCAGCGGCAACGCCTCGCGCTGGCCCGGGCGTTGCTGGCCGCCCCGCCGGTGCTGGTGCTCGACGAGCCGACCGAAGGGCTCGACCCGGCGGCGGCCGACACCGTGCTGGACTCCGCACTCGCCGCCACCCCGGCCGGGCACTCGGTGCTGCTGATCAGCCACCGGCTCAGCGGCCTGGCCGGGCTGGACGAGATCGTGGTGCTCGAAGGCGGCCGGGTGGTGCAGCGCGGCCGGCACGACGAGCTGGTGGCCCGCCCCGGCTGGTACCGGGAGCAGTGGCTGCGCCAGGAGGCGGCCGAGCGCGGCTACCTGGCCGTCACGCCCTGACACCCGGCCGGTCGGGGTTTTCCCTGACGCGGGTGTCGGCCGTCGATGGCAGGCTTACCGCATGCGGGTGCATGAGGAGGCGGTGGTCGACCGCCGGCTGCAC
This sequence comes from Micromonospora sp. NPDC048169, assembly GCF_040652815.1. NCBI lineage: Bacteria > Bacillati > Actinomycetota > Actinomycetes > Micromonosporales > Micromonosporaceae > Micromonospora > Micromonospora sp. NPDC048169. Next base: position 170,565 of record NZ_JBEZMS010000002.1, on the reverse strand, counting down.
GAGTTGTCCACGCGGTTGCACGGGCCGGGCCGGCTCAAGACCGACCTGCTGACCGAGGCGCGGCACGCGCTGGAGGACGCCGTCGAGGCGTACCGGGACCGGGGCCTGCCGCCGACGGAGGCGCAGCGGCGGGCGGTCGCCGAGTTCGGCAGCGACGCCCAGCTCGTGCCGGGTTTCCAGGCCGAGCTGGCCGCCGGTGCGCTGCGCGGGCTGGCGCTGCGCACGCTCGTGGTGGCGGTGGTGCTCCTGGCCACCGGTGACCTGACCTGGCAGGGGTCGAGCTGGAGCGGCGGTCCCCCGCCGCCGGCCGCCTATCTGCTGCTCTCCGCCGCGCTGAACGTCATCTGGGGCGTGGTCGCCGCGCTCGCGCTCGCCGCTCTGCTGGCCGGTCCGCTCGTCGCCCGGTGGGGAACGGCACGGCTCGCCCACCCGGCCCGGCTGATCGGTTTCGGTCTGACCGGCAGCCTGCTGCTCGGCGCGGCCGCCGGAGGCGCGCTGTTCGGCTGGTCGCTCGGGCTGTGGGACGCCGCGCTCACCTGGCCGCCGATGATCATCGGGATGGTGGTGGTCTCGGCGGCCTGGTTCGCGCTGGCCCGGGCGGCCCGCTGCTGGGTGCTCGCCGACCGCCGGCTGGCCGGCTGAGCCGCCGGCGCTGGCCTGACCGCTCCCGGCACGGCCGGGACACTGCCGGCACGGCCGGGCGCGGTCAGGCCGGCGCCGTGGGCGGCTCGTCCGCGCCGAGGAACCGCCCGACCGTGGCGCTGAACTCGCGCCAGCCGGCCCGCTCCCCGGCCAGCGCCCGGCCACCGGCCTCGGTCAGCTCGTAGGTGCGGCGCTCCCGGCCGTTCACAGTGCTCCACGTGCTCGCCACCAGCCCGGCGCGCTCCAGCCGGCGCAGCGCCGGATAGATGGTGCCGGTGGGCAGGTCCAGCGCGCCGCCGCTGCGGGCTCGCAACGCCTCGATGATCGCGTAGCCGTGCAGCGCACCCCGTTCCAGCACCGCGAGCAGCAGCGCGTCCAGGTGTCCGTGCAGCGCCTGCGCCTTCATGTGTAGCAACGCTACTTGTCGGCCCGCCGCGACGCCATGGGGTGCACCTCCCGGCCGGAACGGTCGCCCACTAGGGTATGTGCCCAGAGTCACTCGGCGGCGCGACGCCGCCGGGTGGGCAACCCGAACGCACACGGAGGTCAGCGTGGCCCGCCAGTCGCCCCAACGGCCCGACGCCGACGAGCCCGAGCTCGACGACACCGACGCCGCCGTCGCGGCCGACGAGGCCGAGGAGGACCGTCCGCCGGCCGACCGCGCGCTCTGGGACGAGGTGCGGATCGACCCGGTGGAGATCGCCCTGCCCGCCGGCACCGGCTTCACGCTGCGGGCGTACCGGCAGGCGCGCGAGCTGACCCCGACCGACGTCGTCGAGCGCGACCAGGACGACCCGTTCCTGGCCCGCCGCCAGGTCGTCGAGACCGAGGACGACGAGGAGGTGGTGATCCTCGACGAGGAGTTCGCCGCCCTCTCCGCCGAGGAGGACGACGAGGACGAGGAGAAGGACGCCAAGTCCCGCCGCAAGGGCAAGGCCGACGCCTCGGACGACGAGGCCGCGGCCGAGGCCGACGACGAGGCCGAAGACGAGGCCGAAGACGACGCGGACGCGGACGCGGACGAGGCGGGCGACGAGGAGGTGCCGGTCTTCCTCACCCACAAGGGCCGGCTCCTGCTGTTCAAGACCCCCGAGTCATTGGTCACTTTCATCCGTTCCGGTGCGCCGAACGACATGTCCCAGCTGGACAGCTGGAATGAACTGTCCGAACGGCTGGAGCCGGCCGACATCGCCCCGCTGGACGAGGACACCTACGAGCTCGACCTGGTGGTGGAGAACCTGCGCGGCGGCCACGACGCGTGGGACCACGAGCTGCTGATCGAAGCCGGTGAGATCGCCCGTGACCTGGCGTACGCCCTGCGGCTACCGGCGGTGCTGGACATGCTCTCCGCCGGCTCCAGCCTGGACGACCTGGACGAGGCGCTGCGCGCTTCCGTGAACGGTGGCGTCGGTGGTTTCCTGGGTCGTCGCCGGCTGAAGAAAATCGGGGCACAAACCGCAAGTCTCGGTTGGCGCACCATTGTCGGGAAGATCTCTGCGGTTGTGGACTGGCGCGACTGACCCGGAGCGGGGAGCATCAGTCTCTGGCAGTGCAAGACCTGTGTCCCGGGAGGAGGACGACGCCGTGGCGCTCGTGCGCGTGTACTGCGGTCTGGCCTCGGCAGATCCGGCCGACCGAACGGCTTCGGCCGGAACGACGCTGACGTCCGCTGTGGTCGACGACGCAGGCCGTCTGCTGCACGTCTGCGAGATCGGTGACGATCCCGCCGGTTACGCCCGGCTGGTCGCGCTGCTGGTGGAGCGGTCCGGCGGTCCGAGCGGGGCGGCCATCGCCGCCGACAGCGACGACCACATCGTCACCTCGCTGCTGAGCGCCGCCGGCCGGCCGCTGGCGATCGCCGACGACGACTCGGTCGACGACTTCGCCGAGCGCTTCGCCGACGACGACTCCCTGGAGGAGATGCAGTCCCCGCCCGCCGAGCGCCGGGCGGTCGGGCTGGCCCGCGCGCTCCAGGCCGGCGCGCTCTCCGCGGTTACCCTCCCGGCCCCGCGCGAACTCGCCGGATACACGCAGGTCCTGGCCGCGCACGCGGCGCTGGCGAGTGGCCGGCACTCCGCTGCGGTGACGCTGCGCGAGGTGCTCCGCGAGCTCTATCCGGCCGCGCTGCGGGCCTATCCGGACCCCGCCGACCGGGTCGCCCTGGCGGTGCTCGACGCGCTGCCCGAACCGGGCATGCTCACCGGCCCCGCGGCCCGTGGCGGCCGCGACGGCGGGCTGACCGCCGACGCGGTGGTCGCCCATCTGGCCGGCGAAGGGGTGGCCGACGCCGACGCCGTCTCCGACGCGGTGACCGCGCTGCGCGTCGCCATCTCCGAGACGCCCCGGCGGGCCACCGTGAACCGGACGCTCACCGCGGCCGTCGCCGAGACCGTACGGCAGGCCGTCGCCTCGGTCCGGACCTGTGACGCCGGCTGCGACGCGCTCGTCGGCGCGCTCGCCGAACGCACCGCGCCCACTCCCGCGACCGGCCGCCGGGCCGCCGCCCGACGGGGAGAGCAGGTCGACGAGCTGGCCTCGACGTCGGCGGCCGACCTTCGGCCGGTGCGCTCCCTCCAGCCCGGCCCGGCCGCCGAGCCCCACCACGGTCGTCCCGAGCCGGCCGGGGCACCCGAGCCGGCCGGCCGTCGCGGCCGTCCCGAGCCGGTCCCCGGTGGGCGGCGCAGCCGCCCGGAGCCGGTGTCCGGTCCGGGCGCCACGACGACACCCCGGCCGCTCGGCCCGCCACCTGTCGCGCCCGCACCGGTGACGCCGCCGCCCGTCGCCCCGGCCCCGGTCACGCCCGTCGCTCCGGCGGCCGCACTGGGCCGGCCGGCGTCTGCTCCCCCGGCACGGCCCGAGCCGACCGGCGCGCCACTGCCGTCGCGGGTGGACGGCCCCACCAACCGGCCGGTCTCCGCGCCGCCCCCGCCGCCGCCGGGCATCACGCCGATCGCGCCCTCCCCGCGTGGCGCCGTCCCGCCGGCCGAGGCCGGCGAGCCGTTCCGCCCGACGCTCACCACCGCGGCGATCAACAAGGCCCGGGCCGAGCGGCAGCGCACCGTCATCCCGCCCCGGCCCAAGACCAACCAGCACCAGGAACCGCCGACCGGTGGGTTCAGCGCCACCGACCTGAGCATCCCGGTGCCGGCCCCGCGCCCGCCCGCGCCGGAGGCGGCTCCGCCGGGTTCCCGGGCGAACTGGCCGCTGGTGAACAACGAGGACGACGCCGCGCGGGAGCGGGAGGGCACCACCTACCCGTACGGGCGAGGCGTGGACGCGCCGAGCGACCCGGGCCGCGTCACGCCGCCGTGGCTCGCCGACGACCTGCCGCAGGAGCCGCCGATGCTGCGGCTGGTGGAGCCGCCGCCGCTCGCCGACCGCGCGTTGCGCGACGAGATGAGCCCCGGTCTGGAGACGCCCCCGCTGCGTCTGGTCGACCAGGGCGACCCGGGCCGGGTCCCGCTGCCCGCCGCGCCCGAGCGGCGTCCCGCGCCGAAGGAGCACCGGCCGCCGCCGGTCTCCGACGAGGGTGACGGCGATCTGCTGATCTTCGCGCAGGCCAAGTCCGCCTGGTTTGTCGGGCACGGCGACGAGGCCGACCTGGACTGGTCGACCACCGCCGACACCGGCTGGCAGGCGGCCGAGCAGGCGGCCCGCCCGGCCGTCGGCGCGGAGACCAAGGCCGGTCTGCCCAAGCGCGTACCGCAGGCCAACCTGGTGCCGGGTTCCCCGCTGCGCGAGGAGCGTCCACTGCGCATCGTCCGGAACGCGGCGAGCCTCGCCGAGAACACCACCGGCTACTTCCGGGGGTGGCGGCGCGGTCAGGAGATCGGCGGCTTCGCCGTGGGCGGCCGTCCGGGCCGTGAGGCGGCCGGGGGCTGGGACTTCACCCGCGACACCGGTGACCGCGACGACGACCGGGAATACGAGTACCGTTCGGCGGGCTACCGCTCCTGACCCGGGCTCGCCGGGTGTTTCATCCCACACCGGGGCGATTTGACGCTGGGCTGGACCGGCCGGGAACATACCCGGCGGACCAGCGGCGGCGCCTGTTCGCCGGGGTGGGAAGGCGATTCCATTGGCGACACCGGCGTTCGACTCCACTGTGCTCACCCGGCGGGGTGTCCTCGCCGCCGCGGCCGGGAGCCTGCTGCTCGCGGGCTGCGCGCCGCAGGGCCAGCGGCCGGACGACGGCCCGTCCAGCAGCGCGCCGGCCGACCAGGACCTGATCGTCGGGGCGAGTCTTGAGCTGACCGGCGCGGGGGCGCTGCTCGGTGCCGCCCAGCGGCAGGCCCTGCAACTCACCGCCGACTCGCTGAACCGCGCCGGCGTACCGGTCGGGAACCTGGTCCGATCGGTCCGGCTGCAGATCCTGGACAACGGCAGCAATCCCGAGGTCGCCGCGCGCCATGCCGCCGATCTGACCCGGGTCGGCGCCCAGGCGCTGATCGGCGGTGTGCTCGGCGAGACCTCGATGGCCCTCGCGGCGGCCGCCCAGCGGGTCAAGACGCCCTTCCTGTCACTCGGCTACGGTGACCGCATCGTGCAGCCGCTGGACGAACGCACGTTCACCTACAAGCTCACCCCGGACGCCGTGGACATGGCCGGGCGCCTGGTGGAGCTGTTCGAGTCCAAGAAGATCCGGCGGGTGTCGGTGCTCGCCGCCGACGGGATGCACGGCGACTCGGGTGTGCGGGCGATGCGGGAGGCGCTCGCCGACAGCACCACCGACCTGGTCCGCACGGTACGCCTGCCGGCGACCGGTCGGCGCTTCCGTGCCGCCGCCGAGCGCGTCGCCGGGGGCCAGCGGGACGGCGTGGTGGTCTGGGGTACCGCGCCCGACTCCGGAGTCGCCGCGCGGGAGCTGCGTGCCGCCGGCCACCGCGGGCCGATCTTCTTCGACGCCGGGGCGGTCGCCGACGACACCGTGCAGGGTGCCAACGCCGCCGCCGTGGAGGGCGCGTACGCGGTGCACCCGGCCTGCCTGGACGTCTCCGCGGCCACCGCCACCACGACGGCGCAGCTGGCCCGCCGGGACTTCGTCAACCGCTACACGCAGCGCCACGGCGTCAGCCCGGACTTCGCCCCGTACGCCTCGGACGCGCTCCAGCTCCTCGCCACGTCGGCGCGGATGGCGACGAGCCTGGACCGGGGCCGGCTGCGGGCCCTCCTCCAGGCGCAGACCGTCGAGGGCATCGCCGGCGGGTACGCGTTCAGCGCCGACCGGCACGGCGGCATGGAGCCCGACTCGCTCGCCGTGTACCAGGTGTTCCGGGGCACCTGGACCCGGTACGCCTGACCGGAGACGCCACCCGGCGACCGTCCTGTCTGGAGGGTCACCGGGTGATCGCGTACCGTGTCCGTTCCCAGACGCCAGGAAGCGCCCGGTGGCCTCAGGCCGCCGGGCGCTTCCGCGCGCCGGTCAGGCGGGCGCGACGGCCCGCGAGCGCCGCATGGTGAGCACGTACTCGACCAGCGAGATCAGCACGTGCTTCGTGGACTCCCGGTTACGGGCGTCGCACGGCACCACCGGCACGTCGCGGGAGATCGCCAGCGCGTCCCGGACGTCCTGCGGATCGTGGTACTGCATGCCGTCGAAGCAGTTGATGGCCACCAGGTACGGCAGCCGCCGGTGCTCGAAGAAGTCGATGGCGGCGAAGCAGTCGGCGAGCCGCCGGGTGTCGACCAGCACCACAGCGCCGATCGCACCACGGACCAACTCGTCCCACATGAACCAGAACCGCGTCTGACCCGGCGTACCGAAGAGGTACAGGATCAGGTCACGGTCGATCGAGATACGACCGAAGTCCATCGCCACCGTGGTCGTCGTCTTGCCCGGCACCTGCCGGGTGTCGTCGACGCCGACACCGGCGGAGGTCATGATCGCTTCGGTGGTCAGCGGCGTGATCTCCGAGACCGAGCCGACCAGCGTCGTCTTGCCGACGCCGAACCCACCGGCGATAACGATCTTCGCCGACGTCACGCGGCCGCTCTGGGCCGGCGGCCGGTGCGACATGTCAGAGCCTGCGAAGTCCACTCAGCACCCTCTCCAGCAGTTCAGTGCCCACCGCGTCGTCGGAGTCGTCCAAAATGGTCGGCTCGTGGACCGCGACCAGGCCGTCCGTCGCCATGTCGGCGATGAGCACCCGGGCCACGCCGAGCGGAAGCTGCATCCGCGCCGCGATCTCGGCGAGCGACTGCACACGTCCGTCACACAACGCGGCGATGTACTGGTGTTCACGACCGTGGCCACCATTGCCAGTGGCAACCGCTCGGCCGCGCACCGTCGTCTCGACGAGCGCCTCCAGGGCGATGTCGAGCCGGGGACGGGTACGACCGCGGGTAACGGCGTACGGCCGGACCAACGCTCCGGTCGGCTCGTCACGATCCGCCATTTCGCCGCTCACCTCCCTCGTACCCGGCACCGGCTCGCCCCGGTGGCATCCGTCGCTGTATTTGTCGTTCCCGCACCTGACCCACCGGCCAGCGCGTCATTCAGCCCATCATCCCCACAGCCGTTCGCGGCTGCGGCGTCAGGGCATCGCCCACCCGGTCCACGAGCAGGGCCATCTCGTACCCGACCTGACCCACGTCGCAGCTCCGCGCCGCCAGCACCGCGAACGACGAGCCGTCCGAGATGGACATCAGGAACAGGAAACCGTTGTCCATCTCGACGACTGTCTGCAACACCGCCCCGCCCTCGAAGCAGCGGGCCGCGCCCTGGGTCAGGCTGACCAGACCGGACGCGATCGCGGCGAGCTGGTCGGCGCGGTCCCGCGGAAGGTCACGGGACGAGGCGAGAAGCAGGCCGTCGGCCGACACCGCGACCGCGTGCGCCACACCGGGCACCCGGTCGGCGAAGTTGGCGAGCAGCCATCCGAGATCCTGCGTAGTAGTCATCCTTGTTGCTCCTTCTGCCCGCTCCCGGCCGCCGGGCCTGAGTCAGACTGCGAGGACTGCTGCCCGCCCGGAGTGCCCTCCGGGCCGGTCGTGTTGCTGTCGGTGTTACGCCCGCGCTGCACGCCTCGATGGTAGGCCGAGAGCAGGCCCCGGACTCCCTCCGGCGTCCGCCGCTGCACCGACGCGGAGGGCTTCTCGATGCTGCCCGGCACGAGCTGCGCCATCGGCTTCCGCTTCGGCAGACCCTTCTGGGTGGTCTCCGCGACCGGCACCTCGGTGGCCGCCGAGGCGGCCCGCCAGCCGTCGTCGGCGGCGGTCTGCCACGGTGAGGACTGCGGTGACGCGGCCGGCTGCCGGGTGGGCAACCCCCCGGTGTACGCCGGACGGGTGTTCCCGTTCGCCGCGCCGTTGTCACGCGGTGCTCCGCCGGCCGTCGGAGTGTGTGCCATCGGTGTGTTACCTGTCGTTGCTGGTGTCGTCTGCGGCACGGGCCGGCCGGCTGTGTCCACCTTGGCGAACTGCTGGGTGGCGGCGGCGCCACCGTTCGTCGCCGGGGCCGGGGCCGCCGCCTCCTCGTTGGGCCCGGGCCGGCGGGTACGGAACCACGCCGACTCCAGCTCCCGGAAGATCGGCAGCTCCATCGTCTCGTCCGCGTACCGCTGGCGGTTGCCCGGCTGCTGCGGCGCGGCCGGGCGCGACACCGGCGCCGCGGGGGTGGCCGGGCGGCCCGCCGCCGGAGCGGCGGCCTGCTGGCCGGCCGCCGGCTGCGGGGTGGCGGGCATCTCCGTGCGCGGCACCCGGGGCAGCTCGGTGGTCATGTCCATGCCACTGGCGGGCCGTTCCGGCACCGGCGGAGCCGGCGTCGGCGCGACCGGGGGCCAGACCGGCGGGGCGCTGACACCCGGGGCGGGCATCGGGCGCGTCGGCAACTGGTTCGCCGGCGGCGCGGAGGCCGGGTGACCCGAGGTGGGCTGCCCGGAGACCGGGGCGGCCGACGCGGGGTGCCCGGAGACCGGAGCCGCCGAGACCGGGCGGTACGGCAGCGGGTCACCGGAGACCGGCGCCGCGGACACCGGACGGCCCGAGAACGGGTCGCCGGAGACCGGGGCGGCCGAGACCGGGCGGTACGGCATCGGGTTGCCGGAGACCGGCACGCCGGAGACCGGCGGCAGCGGCGGCGCCGACACCGGCGGGACGGGCGGCGCGGAGACCGGCGGCGGGCTGTAGGGCCGCGCCTCCGGGCTGCTCGGGAGCTGACGCGGGATCGCCGGCTGCTGGCCGGTGCTGCCCGGATCGCCGTCGGCCGGGTTGCGCCGCTGCGGCAGCGGGTCCATCGACTGGCCGTTTGCGGGCCGGGGACCGAAGCCGCCGTCCCCGCCGGCCGGGTTGGCGCCGGTCAGGTCGGACCAGGCCGGCATGGCCCGGCCGCCGCCGGCGGCGTTCGCCGGGGTGCCCGCGCCGTTGCGCGGCGCCGGGTCGAAGGCGCGTCCGCCGAGCGTGACCTGGTTGCCCGAGGAGCCCGGGTGCGCCGCGGGCGGCAGGCTCGGCGCGTTGTTGCCGAAGGCGGCCAGGGCGCCGAAGGCCGGCGCCGGGCCGTTCTGCTGCGGGCCGGCGGCCGGCAGCGCCGGTCCGGGCTGTCCGCGGCCGGCCAGGGCGCGCGGCACCAGGACCGAGGTCGGCAGCGTCACGTCGGCGACGGTGCCCCGGTCGGCGCCGGGCCGCAGCTCGACCCGGACGCCGTGCCGGGCGGCCAGCCGCGCGACCACGACCAGGCCCATCATCCGGGAGACCGCGACGTCCACCTGCGGCGGCGTGGCCAGCCGCTCGTTGAGGTCACGGATCTGCTCCGGGCTGATGCCGATGCCCCGGTCCTCCACGTAGAGGGAGGCGCGGTCGCCGACCCGCCGGGCCTCCACCATGACCTGGGAGTCCGGCGGGGAGAAGGCGGTGGCGTTGTCGAACAGCTCGGCGACCAGGTGCACCAGGTCGTTGACAGCGTGCGCGGCGACCTCGATGTCCCGGTCGATCACGCCGAACTCGATCCGGGTGTAGTGCTCGACCTCGGACTGGGCGGCGCGGAGCACGTCGATCAGGGCGGCGGGCTCGCGCTGCACGCGGGTGGAGTCCGCTCCGGCGAGGACCAGCAGGTTCTCGTCGTTGCGGCGCATCCGGGTGGCCAGGTGGTCGAGCTGGAACAGCTCGGCCAGCCGGTCCGGGTCCTCCTCGCCGCGCTCCAGCCGGTCGAGGTGGCCGATCAGCCGGTCGACCAGGATCTGCGAGCGGCGGGCCAGGTTGACGAACATGGTCGCGACCGAGGCCCGCAGGGCGGCCTGCTCGGCGGCGGTACGGACGGCCTCCAGGTGGACGGCGTTGAACGCCTCGGTCACCTGGCCGAACTCGTCCTTGCTGCGCACCGGCAGCGGCTCGGCGATCTGGTTGGCCAGTTGGACCGGGGAGAGCTGGCCGGTCACCTGCGGATCCCGCAGCCGGGCGACCGCCTGTGGCAGCCCGTACTGGGCCACCGCCAGGGCGCCCTGGCGCAGGTCGCGCAGCGAGCGGGCCATCGACCGGGCCACCAGGTAGGCGAAGAGGATGGCCAGCAGCAGCATGGTGAGCAGCAGGCCGGTCTCCAGGAACACCTGGCGCTGGGTGTCCGAGCGCAGCGCGTCGGCCTGCCGGACCACGTTGCCGTCGAGCCGGGCCTCCACGGTCCGGATCAGCTTGGCGTTGGCGACCATCGTCTGGTCCCACTGGTCCGACCCGAACGGGGCGTTCTCCATCGAGCCGTTGTTGTTGCCGGAGATGAAACTGGTGAAGCGGTCGGCCTTTCGCAGGTCGGGCCCGGAGACGGTCTGCTCGTAGAACAGCTTGTCGGGCTCGGTGGCGACGGCCTGGAAGGTGGCCAGCGACTGCGACTGGCCGGTGCCGCTGGCGATGAACTGCTCGCGCAGCGCGGCGGTGTACTGGTTCTGGGTGAGCGCCTGGTGGACGACGACCCGGCGCTGGGTCAGGTATTCCTTCTGGCGGGCCACGGCGGCCGACGCGCGCATCCGGTCACTCAGGTCGTTGTTGCCGGCGAGCTGGGTGGCCGAGTCGCGGATGGTCAGCAGGTCCTCGATGAGCTGGCGGTACGCCTGGTCGGCATCGTTGATCTTGAGCTTGCCGTTCAGCACCTGGCTGCGCGTCGCCGGGAGGTCCTTCAGCTGGGTGTCGATCGTGTCCAGCAGCCCGACGAAGTTGCGGGGCAGGTCGTCGATCTCGCCACGCTGCCGCAGGTAGGGCGACTTCGCCTGGTCCACCCGCTGGTTGGCCCGGTTGTAACCCTCCTGGTACTGCGCCCGGGTCTGGAACTCCTTGGCGCCGAGGAAGAGCACGGCGCCGACCCGCTCGTCCTGCACGGTGTCGACCAGGTCACCCGAGTAGCCGATCAGGTTGGCCAGATCCCCCGCCCGGTTGGCATTGTTGAGCGTCTCCAGGTGGTCGACCAGACCACTGGTGCCCACCACGACCGTGGCGATGGTCGGCACGATCATGATCAGACCGAGCTTGGACCAGATCGGCATGTCGCGTAGCCGGCTCATCGGCCGGCGCAGCCGCGACAGGAAGGAGCCCGCCGTCGTTGGCCGTTTGCTCACGTCACCGCCCTCGCATTACCGCGCTCCGCGCCACCCTGAGGGCAACGCCGAGCGACCGACCCGGCGGGTCGGACCTCCGAGATTCCATCACGCCGCTCCGCAAAGAGAAAGACCAGGTTGTCCCTCGCCGGAGGTGTGATGAGATGTTGATGCAATTTGATAGCAATCCGTCTGGCCGGAGTCACTGAAGGTAATGAATCACCCGCACCGCGTCGTCCTGCTCGCCGGCCCCTCCGGCTCGGGAAAGTCATACATAGCCCAGCGAACCGGACTTCCGGTGCTCTGCCTGGACGACTTCTACAAGGACGGCGATGACCCTACGTGTCCACGTCGAAACGGACAGGTGGATTGGGAGTCCCCACTGTCCTGGGATGCGGACACAGCGGTGCAAACAATCACCCGACTGGCCCGTGAGGGCAAGGCCGAAGTGCCGGTTTATGCGATCGGCGCGGACCGCCGGGTAGCCACCCGGCCATTCGATGTCGACGGATCGCCAATCTTCGTCGCCGAGGGGATCTTCGCGGCCGAGATCGTGGCCGAGTGCCGGCGACGCGGGCTGCTCGCCGGGGCGTACGCGTTGCGCCGCCCGCGTGGCGCGACGTTCCTGCGCCGCCTCGCCCGGGATCTCACCGAACAGCGCAAGGCGCCCCGGGTGCTGCTCCGGCGCGGCGTCGCGCTGCTGCGCGCCGAACCGGCCGTGCTGCGCCGGCAGACCGGGCTGGGCGCCGAGGCGGCCCGGGCCGGGCAGGTGCTGCGCGGGGTGGCCGCGCTGCTCTCCGGCCACCCCCGCCAGTCGTGATCAGCCGATCAGCTCGGCGTACGCCGGCTTGATCACCTCGTCGATGATCCGCAGCCGCTCGTCGAACGGGATGAACGCGCTCTTCATCGCGTTGATGGTGAACCACTGGAGTTCCTTCCAGCCGTAGCCGAAGGCCTCCACCAGCAGCGCCATCTCCCGCGACATCGAGGTGCCGCTCATCAGCCGGTTGTCGGTGTTCACCGTCACCCGGAACCGCAGGTCGCGCAGCAGCCCGATCGGGTGGTCGGCGATCGAGGCCGCCGCCCCGGTCTGCACGTTCGACGACGGGCACAGCTCCAGGGGGATGCGCTTGTCCCGCACGTACGCGGCCAGCCGGCCCAGCACCGGCGGGTTGCCCGGGGTGATGTCGTCGACGATGCGGACGCCGTGGCCGAGCCGGTCGGCGCCGCACCACTGGATCGCCTGCCAGATGGACGGCAGGCCGAACGCCTCACCGGCGTGGATGGTGAAGTGGAAGTTCTCCCGCTGGAGGTACTCGAACGCGTCCAGGTGCCGGGTGGGCGGGAAGCCCGCCTCGGCGCCGGCGATGTCGAAGCCGACCACCCCGGTGTCGCGGTGCCGCACGGCCAGCTCGGCGATCTCCTGCGAGCGGGCCGCGTGCCGCATCGCGGTCAGCAGCGTGCCGACCCGGATCGGGGTGCCCGCCTCGGCGGCCAGCGCGCTGCCCTCCCGGAAGCCGGTGACGACGGCGTCGACCACCTCGTCCAGGGTCAGGTTCTGCTCCAGGTGCTGCTCCGGCGCGAACCGCACCTCGGCGTAGACCACACCGTCGGCGGCCAGGTCCAGCGCGCACTCCCGGGCGACCCGGCGCAACGCGGCAGGGGTCTGCATGACCGCCACCGTGTGCGCGAACGTCTCCAGGTAGCGCTCCAGCGAGCCGGAGTTCGCCGCCTCGGTGAACCAGAGGCCGAGCGCAGCCGGGTCGGTGGTGGGCAGTTCGTGACCGACCTCGGCGGCCAGCTCGACGATCGTCGCGGGCCGCAGGCCGCCGTCGAGGTGATCGTGCAGCAGCGCCTTCGGGACCTTGACGATGTCCTCGTACGAGATTGCGACCATGCTCAGACCCTAGTCACCCCCGGTGCCCGCCGGGCGGCCGACCGGGCCGGTCAGGGACGCCAGCCGTACACCCGCTCCACCGCGAGCCGCAGGACCACCCGCCCGTCGGCCACCATGGCGGCCCGGTACTCGGCCCAGTCCGGGTGCTCGCCCCGGATCCGCCGGTAGACCTCGACCAGTTCCTCGACCGTGGCGTCGTCGGTGGCGGCGGCCGGCCGGGTGAGCGTCACGGTGCCCTCGGCCACCGCGTACGCCGCGCCGTCGGCGGTGGTGACGTGGAAGCTGGCCCGGGGGTCGCGACGCAGGTTGCGCACCTTCGCCCGGTCGCCGGTGGTGGAGCAGCGGATCAGACCCGGCTCGGCCAGGTAGTCGAGGTTCGACAGCTGGGGCCGGCCGTCCCGGCGCAGCGTGGCGAGCACCCCGCGCCCGCGCTCACCGAACAGCTCCCAGAGCCGGGCGCTCACCGCGCTCACCGCGCCACCTCGGACCGCAGCGGCGCGAGCGCGACGGCCAGCCGCGCGAGCCGGTCGAGCATGAGCGCGGCGGCCTCCTCACGGCCGGGGTCGGGTCGCAGCTCACCCGACTCGTCCAGCGCCTGCCGCAGGAAGACGACCACCTGGTCGTTGACCGGCGTCATGTTCAACGTGGTCACCACCTGCTTGATCATCTGCACCGCACGCAGGCCCCCGGAGGTCATGCCGTAGCTGACGAAGCCGACCGGCTTGTGCTGCCACTCGTGGTAGAGGTAGTCGATCGCGTTCTTCAGCGGCGCGCTGAAGCCGTAGTTGTACTCCGGCATGACCAGGACGAAGGCGTCCGCCGCGTCGATCTCGGCACTCCAGGCGCGGGTGTGCTCGTGCAGGTAGTCCCGTTCGGACGGGTGCTGCGGCTCGTCGTGGAAGGGCAACCCGATCTCGGCCAGGTCGACCAGGCGTACCTCGTCGAAGCCGGCGTGGCGGACGGCGGCGGCGGCGAACCAGTCACCGATGCGACGGCCGACCCGGCCGGGGCGGGTGCTGGCGACGACGACGTTCAGGCGGGGCATGGTGAGGTCACTCCTGTCGGGACGGCGGCCGGGGCCGGCGCGGTGAGCCGGGGAACGAGCCAGGCGACGATCGGCCCGATGCCGATCGCGTAGAGCAGGGTGCCGGGGCCGACGGCACCGCCGAGCAGCCAGCCGACCGTCAGCACCGTCACCTCGATCCCGGTGCGTGCCGGGCCGAGTGGCAGGCCGCGGGCGGCCAGGCCGGTCATCAGCCCGTCCCGCGGACCGGGGCCGAGGCGGGCGCCGAGGTAGAGCGCGGTGGCGAGGCCGTTGAGCAGGACGCCCGCGACCAGCAGGCCGATCCGGCCGGCGAGCGGGTCGACCGGCGGCAGCAGGGCTAGCGTCGCGTCGAGGGCCAGGCCGACGAGCGCGACGTTCGCGACGGTGCCGACGCCCGGGCGTTGCCGCAGCGGGATCCACAGCAGCAGCACCAGCAGCGCCACGCCGTTCACCAGCAGGCCCATCGGCAGGCCGGTGCGGTCGGCGAGGCCCTGGTGCAGCACGTCCCAGGACGCGAGCCCGAGGTCGGCGCGGACCATCAGCGCGACGCTGCCGCCGAACAGGGCCAGGCCGGCCGACAGCCGCACCAGCCGGGACGGCAGTTTGGTTGACATGTCATCAACCTAGGTCGCAACTTGGTGACATGTCAACAACACCGGTAGGATCGGTTCGTGGACGAACCGCGCTGGCTGGACGAGCAGGAGGACCGCGCGTGGCGCGGCTACCGCCGCATGCGCCGCCTGCTCGACCTGGAACTGGCCCGGGAGCTGATGCAGGACGCCGGGCTCTCCGAGCCGGACTACGACGTCCTGAGCGACCTCTCCGAGACCCCGGAGCAGCGGCTACGGCTCAGCGAGCTGGCAGACCGGATGCTCTGGTCCCGCAGCCGCCTGTCCCACCACATCTCCCGCATGCAGCAACGCGGCCTGGTCACCCGGGAGGAGTGCGCCACCGACGGCCGCGGCTCGGTCGTCGTGCTCACCCCGGCCGGGCGCCGGGCTGTCGAGGCCGCCGCGCCAGGGCACGTGGCAGCCGTCCGCCGGCACCTGATCGACCGGCTCACCCCGGCCGAGGTGTCCGCGCTCGGCACGCTCAGCCAGCGCGTGATCGGCCACCTCACCGGCCGCCCGGCTGCGGAGCACTGAGCCGTGGACGATCGCATCCTCGACCGGCTGCGCTGCCCGGTCTGCGCCGAACCGCTCACCGAGACCACCGCCGGCACCGCACGCGCGCTGCGCTGCCCGCGCGGGCACAGCTTCGACATGGCCCGGCAGGGATACGTCAACCTGCTCGCCGGCCGCACCCCGCACACCGGGGACAGCGCCGAGATGGTCGCCGCCCGCGCCGGCTTCCTCGCCGCCGGCCACTACGACACCGTCGCCGCCGCGCTCGCGACCACAGCGGTACGCGTCGCGGGCGTCGAGCCGTACCCCCTGGTCGTCGATGCCGGCGCCGGGACCGGGCATTACCTCGCGGCGGTGCTGGCGGCGCTGCCGGACGCCGCCGGCCTGGCCCTGGACGTCTCCAAGCCGGCGCTGCGCCGCGCGGCCAAGGCGCACCCGCGGGCCGCCGCCGCGCTGGCCGACACCTGGCAGCGGCTACCGCTGGCCGACCGGTCCACCGCCGTGCTGCTGAACGTGTTCGCGCCGCGCAACGGCCCGGAGTTCCACCGGGTGCTCGACCCCGGCGGCGCGCTGCTCGTGGTCACCCCGGCTGCCGACCACCTGACCGAACTCGTCGACGCGCTGGACCTGCTGCGGGTGGACCCGGACAAGGCCGAGCGGGTCGCCGGGAGCCTCGGCGCCCGCTTCACCGAGGAGTCCGCCACCGGGCACCGGGCCCGGCTCGCGCTGACCCGCGCCGAGGTCGCCACGCTCGTCGGGATGGGACCGAGCGCCTGGCACGCCGACCCGCAACGGCTCGCCGCGCGCATCGCCGCGCTGCCCGAACCGGTGCCGGTCACGCTCTCGGTCCGGCTCACCGTGCACCGCCCGCGCTGACCGCGCTCAGGTGGACAGGTCGACCTCTTCCCAGCCCGGCGGCTCGTCGTGGTACGGCCCGCGCAGCACCACCGCCCACTCCAGCGCCCACCGGCGCTGCCCGATCGCGTTGGCGTCCACCAGCCCGGGCAGCGGCCCGCCGGCCTTCTCCGTCTCCAGGTACGCCCAGTCCAGGCAGTAGTGCAGGTCGAGCAGGGCCGCCGCGTCGCCCGGATGCTGCGGCGCGGCCAGGATCCGGGCCTGCCACTGGCCGAACGTCTCCCCCGCGACCAGGTTCGGCATCCGCTCGACCAGCCGCTCGTCCACCGGCACCGTCGGGTCCAGCTCCTTCGCCAGCCCGAGCACCCAGGCCAGCGAGAACAGGGCGTCGTGGTGCAGCACGAACGACCTGTGGTCACCCCGGCCGCCCATCACGAACTGCCACTCCGGTGGCGTCACCGAGTCGACCAGGTGCGACTCCAGCAGCCAGCTCATCGCCGCCTGCGCGGGCATGCCGAAGCAGCGGGCCAGGATCACGTGCAGGACCGCTATCCGGGCCTCGATCTCCGCTGTCGGACGCAGCTCGATCTCGTCGTCCGGCTCCCACACCAGCGGGAACTGCGGCGGTGGCAGCGGAAGGCCCAGCCGGGACAACTCGTCCAGGCTCGCCTCCCGGACGGCCCGGGGGTCGGGAGCGGGTACGCGCACGGTCAGTCCCTGTCTGTTCGGGTCCTCGCCGGTCGGTCCCCCCTGGCCTGGGAGGATAGCGACTCCGACCGGGGCGGCACCATGGCCCTCAGCCGATCCGCTCGACGACGAGCGGCGTCGCCTCCGGCGCGTCCGGCGCCACCCGCACCGCGGCGCGTGCCTCGGCCAGCGCGGCGGGCATCCGCTCGGCGTGCTCAGCGCGCAGCTCGAACAGCGGGTCGCCGACCCGCACCCGGTCACCGCGGCGCTTGTGCAGCACCACGCCCGCCGGGATGCTCACCGGGTCCTCCTTGCGGGCCCGGCCCGCGCCGAGCCGCCAGGCGGCGACCCCGATCGCGTACGCGTCGATCTCGGCGACCCAGCCGTCCTCGGTGGCGGTGACCAGCTCGACCTCGTTCGCGGCGGGCATCGGCGCGTCCGGGTCGCCGCCCTGCGCCCGGATCATGGTGCGCCAGGCGTCCATCGCCCGGCCGTCCCGCAGCGCCGCCTCCGGGTCGGCGTCCGGCAGGCCGGCCGCGTCGAGCATCTCCCGGGCCAGCGCCAGCGTCAGCTCCACCACGTCGGCCGGACCGCCACCGGCGAGCACCTCCACCGACTCGGTCACCTCGACCGCGTTGCCCACGGCCAGGCCGAGCGGGGTGGACATGTCGGTGAGCAGGGCGACGGTCCGTACGCCGTGCGCGCCGCCCAGTTCGACCATGGTGCGGGCCAGCTCGCGGGCGTCGTCGACGTTCTTCATGAACGCGCCGGAGCCGACCTTCACGTCGAGCACCAGCGCGCCGGTCCCCTCGGCGATCTTCTTGCTCATGATCGAGCTGGCGATCAGCGGGATCGCCTCGACGGTGCCGGTGACGTCGCGCAGCGCGTACAGCTTGCGGTCGGCCGGGGCGAGCCCGTCACCGGCCGCGCAGATCACCGCGCCCACGTCGCGGAGCTGGGCGATGAACTCGTCGTTCGTGAGCGCCGCCCGCCAGCCCGGGATCGACTCCAGCTTGTCCAGCGTGCCGCCGGTGTGGCCCAGGCCCCGGCCGGACAGCTGCGGCACCGCCGCGCCGCAGGCCGCCACCAGCGGGGTCAGCGGCAGGGTGATCTTGTCACCGACGCCGCCGGTGGAGTGCTTGTCCACTGTCGGCCGGGACACCGGCGACAGGTCGAGCCGCTCGCCGCTGGCGATCATGGCGGCGGTCCACCGGGCGATCTCCGGAGCGGTCATGCCGCGCAGCAGGATCGCCATGGCCAGCGCCGACATCTGCTCGTCGGCGACCAGACCCCTGGTGTACGCGTCGACCACCCAGTCGATCTGCCCGTCGCTCAGCACACCCCCGTCCCGCTTGGCCCGAATGACATCAACCGCCGTAAAAGCACTCACCTTTGAGTTCCCATCAATAGATCAACAACGTCGGCCGCACTCGCCGCGTTCGGTGCCCACGTCGGGCCGGGGCCGACCGTGCCCGGCGGAGGGATCAAGCCTGACCGCCCGGAGCCGGGCGCGGTCGGCCCCGGCCCCAACCGCAACCCCGACTCAACCGGCTCAACCCCAACGGACCGGAATCTCCGTAGGAGGCTCACCCTCACCAGCCCAGAAGATCGTCCCCGAAGCGTCCACCACCACCACGCGCGGCGTCCGCGCCAGCCCCCACTCGATCGCCCCGGCCGGGTCGTCCCAGGTCGAGCCCTCCTCCAGCACGCCGGTCTCGGCGCCGGTCTCACCGGACGACCGCTCCCAGTACGCGGTCCACACCTGCTGCCCGGCCGACAGGTCGGGATGCACGAACACGGTGCCCCGGCCCCGCCAGGCGGCCAGCCGGTCCGGCACCACAGGCACCGGGTGCTCGCCGGTCACCGCCTCGATGTCGGCCACGTCGAAGGCGTGCGGCAGCAGCTCGGCCATCCGCAACGGCCCGCCCTTCGCCTCGACCAGGCACTCCGGCCCGCCCTGCTCCCAGAGCAACTGCCGGCACCTGCCGCACGGCATCAGCGGCTCACCGGTGGCGTCGACGCAGGACAGCGCCACGATCCGGCCGCCGCCGGTGGCGTGCAGCTGCGAGACCACGCCGCACTCGGCGCAGAGGGTGACCCCGTAGCCGGCGTTCTCCACGTTGCAGCCGACCACGACGCGGCCGTCGTCGACGAGCGCGGCGGCGCCCACCGGGAACTTCGAGTACGGCACGTAGGCGTGCCGCATCACCTCGGTGGCGGCGGCCCGCAGCCGCTCCCAGTCGATCTCCATCACAATCCCCATTCTGCCCAGTCAACGCCGATCGGTCGCGGTTGCGGCCGGAGACGACGATGCCCGGCGGGTCGCCCCGCCGGGCATCGGTGTCGCGGCGGGCGGTCAGCCCTTGATGTACGGCTTGCCGTCGGCGGCCGGTGCCCGGACCTTGCCGACCAGCCCGGCCACGGCCAGGATCGTCGCCAGGTACGGCAGCATCGCCAGGAACTGGCTCGGGATGCTGCTGCCGATCGCGCCCAGGTAGGTGGCGAGCTGGTCGGCGAAGCCGAAGAAGAGCGCCGCCAGCAGCGCGCCGGTCGGGCTCCACCGGCCGAAGATCAGCGCGGCCAGGGCGATGAAGCCCTTACCGCCGATCATGTTCTTGGTGAACGAGTAGAGCGCCAGCGTGTACGAGGCGCCGCCGACACCGGCCACCAGACCGGCAAGGATCACGTTGCGGTAGCGCAGCCGCAGCACCTTCACGCCCAGCGTGTCGGCGGCGGTGGGGTGCTCGCCCACCGAGCGGGTCCGCAGGCCCCACCGGGTGCGGAACAGCGCCAGGTGGATGACGAGCACCAGCAGCAGGCCGAGGTAGAGGAAGATGTTGCCCCGGAACAGCGCCGGGCCGAGCAGCGGGATGTCGGACAGCAGCGGGATCTCCCAGTTGCCGAACCGGGGCGCGCTGTTGTACTTCGCCGCGTCGGTCTGCATCAGCCGCTCGTAGAGGAAGCCGGTGATGCCGACCGCGAGCAGGTTGAGCACGATGCCCATGACGACCTGGTCGACCAGGTAGCGGATGGAGAACACCGCCAGCAGGAACGAGATGAACGCGCCGCCGACGGCGGCGGCCACCAGGCCCACCCAGACGCTGCCGGACATGCTGCCGAACAGCGCGCCGGAGAACGCGCCCATCAGGAGCTGACCCTCGATGGCCACGTTGACCACGCCGGAGCGCTCGCACAGCACACCGGCGAGCGCGCCGAAGATCAGCGGCAGGGCCAGGATGAACGTGCCGCGTACGACGTTCACCAGCGGCATGAAGTTGCGGCCCTCGGGCGCGGCGGAGACCTGCCAGCACAGGAAGCTCAGCACGAAGGCGACCAGCCCGGCGCCGAGCAGCAGCGTGAACCAGCGCTTCGGCACGCCGGCCAGCAGCGCGCCTCCGGCCCCGGCGGTGATCAGCCCGAACAGGATCGCGCCGACCGTGCCGTTGATCTCCAGGGCGGCCCCGCCCTCGGTCTCGCTGAGCGTGAACCGCGCGTGCTGGTCGGTCGCGAGCGCGCCGAACAGCACCGCCGCGAGCACACCCAGCGCCAGCAGGACCGCGCCGATCTTCCGGTTACGGGTCCAGAAACCCTCGTCGACCGCGGTAACGGCGACCTCGGGGACAGCGGTGGTGGACATGCTCACCAGCCCTTCGCGAGGCTCGTCTGCAACCGGGCGGCGCGGGCCGCCCGGAGCTGGAAGATCGTCTTCACCAGGGCAGGCGCGGCGATGAAGATGACGATGAGCGCCTGGAGCACGGTGACCAGTTCCAGCGAGATGCCGGAGTAGGACTGCATCCGGTTGCCGCCGGCCTGGAGCGCGCCGAACAGCAGCGCCGCCAGCAGCACGCCCCACGGCTTCACGCGGCCGAGCAGCGCGACCAGGATGCCGTCGAACCCGATCTGCGCGATCACCAGCGGGGTCAGCGCGGTGGCGGTGGTGCCGAGCACCATGGTCGAACCGCCGAGACCGGCCAGCATGCCCGCGAGCACCATCACCAGCACGTACGTCTTCGTGACGCTGATGCCGGCGGTCCGGGCCGCGTCCGGGTTCGCGCCCACGGCCCGCAGCTCGAAGCCGAGCGTGGAGCGGTTGAGCAGCCAGGCGATGAACCAGGTGGCCGCCACCGCGAGCAGGATGCCGGCGTGCACCCGCAGGTCCTCGCCGAGCAGCCGGGGCAGCTGCGCGGAGGAGTCGACCGGCTTGCTGATCGCGTCCGACCGGTTCGGGTTCTGCACCCCGTTCTGGACGATGATCCAGGACAGGAAGTAGACCGCCACGTAGTTGAGCATGATCGTGTTGATCACCTCGTGCGCGCCGGCCCGGGCCTTGAGAATGCCGGGGATGAAGCCCCAGAGCGCGCCGCCGAGCGCGCCCGCGATCAGCGCCACCAGCAGGTGCACGAAGGGCGGCAGCGGCAGCGCGAAGCCGGCCACGGCGGCCAGGATGACGGCGATCGTCGCCTGACCCTGGGCGCCGATGTTGAACAGGCCGCCGCGGAAGGCGAGCGCCACCGACAGGCCGGTGAAGACGAGCGGCGCGGCGTAGGTGAGCGTCTCCGAGATCGGGCTCATGGCGGCGGTGAAGCCGACCGCGTCCGGGTCGAAGATCGCGCCCTTGAACAGGTTCGCGTACGCCTCGCTGACCACCGTCCAGCTGGCGTTCAGCGCGTCGGAGGGGCGGGCCGTGATGTAGCTGTAGGTGGCGAGCACCTCCGGGTCGGACACGATGATCAGCACCGCGCCGACCACCATGGCCAGCAGCACCGCGAGCACTGTCACGGTGACCGTGTTGGCCGCCCAGAGGTTGTCCAGGAACATCCGGCCCATGTCGCGGCGGGATTCGCCCGGCGGGGCCGGCTTCTTGGCGGTCGCGGTGGCCGGGACCGTCTGCTCGGTGTCACCGGCCGGCTGCGTCGGCGTCGCCCGGGCCTCGCTCAGCGACTCCTGCGCCTCGGTCGCCGGTTCCTTGTCCGGCGAGCCCGAGACGGGGTTCGGGTTGGTCATGCCTCGTCCTCGTTGCCAGGGCCGTCGTCGGTAGCGGTGGCGGCGTCCGGGGTGATGCCGGCCATCAGCAGGCCGATCTCCTCACGCGGGGTGTCCGGGCCGACGATGCCGATGATCCGGCCGCGGTACATGACCGCGATCCGGTCGGCCAGGCCGATCACCTCGTCCAGTTCGCTGGAGACCACCAGGACCGCGGTGCCGATGTCCCGCTCGCGGATGACCCGGCTGTGGATGAACTCGATCGAGCCGACGTCCACGCCCCGGGTGGGCTGGGCGGCGATGAAGAGCTTCAACGGCCGGGACAGCTCCCGGGCCACGATCACCTTCTGCTGGTTGCCGCCGGAGAGCGTGCCGACCGCCGCGTCGGCCGAGGAGGTACGGACGTCGAACTGCTCGATCCGCTCCCGGGCCGACTTCGCGATGGCCTCGGGCTTCAGCGACAGGCCCTTGCCGAACGGCGGCCTGTCGTAGATGTCCA
This sequence comes from Micromonospora sp. NPDC048169, assembly GCF_040652815.1. Lineage (NCBI taxonomy): Bacteria > Bacillati > Actinomycetota > Actinomycetes > Micromonosporales > Micromonosporaceae > Micromonospora > Micromonospora sp. NPDC048169. Next base: position 148,319 of record NZ_JBEZMS010000002.1, on the reverse strand, counting down.
GCACCAGGTTCTCCGCGACCGAGAACTCCTTGACCAGGCCGTCCACGCTGCGGTCCTCCGGCACGTAGCCGACACCGGCGTGCAGCACCTTCTTGGTCGACCAGCCGTGCGTCGGCTCGCCGTCCAGGCTGATCGTGCCGGCGAGCACCGGGCGCAGGCCCATGATCGCCTCGATCAGCTCGGTCTGGCCGTTGCCCTGCACGCCCGCGACGCCGAGCACCTCACCGGCGTGCACTGTCAGGTCGACGCCGTCGACCGCGCGGACCTGCCGGTCGTCGTCCACGACCAGGCCGGCGACCTCAAGGATCGGCTTACCGGGGGTGGCCGGCTTCTTGTCGACGGTCAGCCGGACGCTGCGTCCCACCATCAGCGCGGCCAGCTCGTCCCGGCTCGCGCTCGGCTCGGCGGTGCCGACGGTCCGCCCGCGCCGGATCACCGTGATCCGGTCCGCGATCGCCTTCACCTCACCCAGCTTGTGGGTGATGAACACGATCGACTTGCCGGCGGCCTTGAGCGACCGCATGACGGTGAGCAGTTCCTCGGTCTCCTGCGGCGTGAGCACGGCCGTGGGCTCGTCGAGGATCAGCAGGTCGACGTCGCGGGTGAGGGCCTTGACGATCTCCACCCGCTGCTGGATGCCGACCGGCAGGTCCTCGATCACCGCGTCCGGGTCGACCCGCAGGTTGTACCGCTCGGAGACCTCGGCGACCTCGCGCCGGGCCCGCCGCCGGTCGAGGATCCCGGCGAAGGGCCCCTTGACCTGCTCGGCGCCGAGCATCACGTTCTCGGCCACGGTGAAGACCGGCACCAGCATGAAGTGCTGGTGCACCATCCCGATCCCGGCGGCGATCGCGTCCGACGGGCCCTTCAGCTTCAGCGGCTTGCCGTCGACCAGGATCTCGCCCTCGTCCGGCTGGTAGAGGCCGTAGAGCACGTTCATCAGGGTCGACTTGCCGGCGCCGTTCTCGCCGACCAGGGCGTGGATCTCTCCAGGCTCCACCGTCAGGTCGATCTGGTCGTTGGCGACCAGATCACCGAACCGTTTGGTGATGCCGCGCAGTTCGAGTCTCAGCGCAACCTCCTGGAGTGCGAGCGATGGTGCAGCGTAGCGACCTGCCGCGCCGCCACCACGCCGGGTGGGGATGTCGGGGGGAGTCAAGCTGATCGGCCGCCCCGGCGCCGGGGGTACCTTCCCCGTTGCGCCGGGACGGCCGGATCGTCAAACCTGGTGTCCGCCGGCCCCCGCTGCCGATGATCGCACCGTGGGGGCCGGCGGAACTGTCACTTGGTCGGCTGGGCCTTCGAGGTGACGGTGATGGTGCCGGCCGCGATGTCCGTCTTGATCTTGTCGACCTCGGCCTTCAGGTCCGCCGGGACCTTGCTGTCGAAGTCGTGGTACGGCGCGATCGAGACGCCGTTGTTGGCGAGCGTGCCGACGAAGCCCGGGGTGGCCTGGAGCTTCTCGCCGCCGGCGGCCTTCAGCGCGGCCTCCTTGACGGCGTCCGGGATGTTCTTGACGACGGTGGTCAGGATCGCCGAGCAGTCCGGGGTGCTCTCGCAGCCGTCGATGTCCACCCAGACGGTCGAGTACTTGCCGCCCGAGGCCTTGGCCGCGGAGGTGGTGCCCAGACCGGCGCCGCCGGCGACCGGCATGACGATGTCGGCACCCTGCGCGACGAGCGCGTCGGAGACCTTCTTGCCCTCGTCCTGCTTCTCGAACGAGTTGGCGAAGGAGCCCTTCTGGGCGGCCTTGTCCCAGCCGAGAACCTGGACGTTCTTGCTCTTGGCCTTGTTGTAGTACGCCACGCCGTCGGCGAAGCCGTCCATGAAGATGGTGACCGGCGGGATCGGCAGGCCACCGTAGGTGCCGACCTTGCCGGTCTTGCTCATCCCGGCGGCCAGGTAGCCGGCCTGGAACGCGGCCTGCGCGGTGTCGAACTGCATCGGGAAGACGTTCGTCACACCCGGGTTGGCGTCGACGATGGCGAACTGCTGGTTCGGGTTCTTCTCCGCCGCCGCCTTGGTGGCGTCCGACATCAGGCCACCGACGGCCAGGATGAAGTCGCACTTCTGGTTGACGAACCCGGTCAGGTTGACCTCGTAGTCCGCCTCGGCCTTCGACTGGACGTACTTGATGTCGATCTTGTCGTTCTCCTTCTGCGCCTCCTGCAGGCCCTTCCAGGCCGAGGCGTTGAAGGACTTGTCGTCGACGCCGCCGACGTCAGTCACCATGCAGGCGCTGAACTTCTTGCCGCCGTCGCCACCGGCGTTGTTGTCGTCGTCCGGAGCCTCACCACACGCGGCAGCGCCCAGCACGAGTCCACCCGCCGCAATGACGGAGGCAATCCGCATCCCACGCACAGAGCGCAAGACGTCTCCTTCCCCTTGCACACCGCGTCGTGCACGGTGCGCAGCCCTTCGCCGACCTGCGATGTGCGGCCGGCGTCCCACGTTACGGACGGGAGCGTACGCCCGCGCCCACCCACCGGCCGACAATCGTGCACGACTGTTGAGCGTCCGTTACCCCGGTGTAACCCTTGCGTGGGGCAGGTCACTTATCCGGCCGGCGGGCGTGCGCGGTGGTGTCGCGAACGTCCGTTTTCCCGAGCTTCCCCGACGCCTGGCGGACTAACGCCAGAACACTGCGACGGCGGCGTTGACCAGCGTCAACCCGACGATCGCGAGGAAGTGGCCACGGTTGACGGTCTCCCGCTTCCGGGAGAAGAAGACCATGACGAAGATGACCAGCGCGAGCACCAACTTGGTAACAAGTTTTGCCGGCGCCGGCTCGTCGCCGTCACGCAGCGGGGCGGACAGCCCGATGCCGGTGAGGACCTGGATGATCGCGCCCCAGAGCATGGCCGCGTTGATGCGCAGCCGGCCGCTGACGTACTGGGCGATCCCACCGCCGAGCAACAGCGCGAAACCGATCAGATGGACGTAGAGAAGAATCAGTCGAAGAGCTTCCACGCGCCCCATCCTCCCTCATCAACGACGCTTTGTAGTAATGACCCGGCCGAGCTGCCGTCATACCGTGACCACCTCCCCCGCGATCTTGCGGTTACCGCCCCGACACAACGGGACGAAAGCCGCGCCGCAAGGGCCGCAACCGCAAGATCGCGAGAGGTCAGGGCTGGTGCAGGCGCCAGACCTGGAAGGTGGGGCCGTCGGCGGGGAGGGTCACCGCGCCCTCGGCGTCGGGGTGGAGGGCGGGGGCGTCGCCGTAGACGTTCTCGGCGGCGGGCAGGCCGGCCAGGCGGACCGGGGTGCCGGGGGCGCGTCTCGCCAGCACCAGCACCGTCGACCCGGGCGCCTCGCGCAGGAAGACGAGCGTGTCCGCGTCCGTGTGCACCCACCGCAGGCCGCCGTGCCGCAGCGCCGGCTCGTCGCGGCGCAGCGTCAGCAACGACCGGTACGCGTCGAACGTGCGCCGGTCCCAGCTCTGGGGCCGGTGCCACGGCATCGGGGTACGCGAGCCCTCCCCGTTCGTACCGGTCAGGCCCAGCTCGTCCCCGGCGAAGACCACAGGCGTGCCGGGCATCGTGGCGAGCAGTCCGGCCGCCACCTCCTGCCGGGCCGCGTCGCCGACCACAGTGCGGATCCGGGCCGAGTCGTGCGAGCCGAGCAGCTGCCACGAGTGCGTGTACGACCGCCACGACACCAGCGACCGGTAGGTGTTCATGGTGGCGAGCACCGCGTCCGCGTCGCGCCGCCGGACCCCGCCCGGGGTGCCGAGGAAGTTCGGCACCGGGTCGTCGCCGTGTCGCAGCCAGGACCAGACCGGGTCGGTGAAGCCGGCGTAGTTCATCGTCCCGTGCCAGCCGTCGCGGTCCAGGTCACCGGTGTGGTCGTGGCCGTGCTCGGCCAGCAGCAGGCCGTCCGGCCGGGTTTCGGCGACCACTTCGCGCAGCAGCCGCGCCACCTCGTGGGTGTACGCGTCCGCGCCGCGCCGGCCGGTCATGTTCGCCACGTCGACACGCCAGCCGTCCAGCCCGTACGGCGGGCGCAGCCAGCGGCGCAGCAGCGAGTCCTCGGCGGTGGCGAACCGTCGGCGCAGCTCCGCGCTGCCCCAGTTGAGCTTGGGAAGCGACTTCACCCCGTTCCACGACTCGTAGTCGCCGCCGGCCAGGTCGAAGTAGTACAGGTCGCGTTCCGGCGCGTGCACGTCGGAGACGGCTGCGGTGAACCAGTCGTGGGCGTCGCCGGTGTGGTTGCTGGTGATGTCGCCGAGCAGCCGCCAGCCCCGGGCGCGCACCGCGTCGGCGAGCCGGGCCAGCGCCGCGTCGCCGCCGAGCAGCGGGTCGACGGTGTCGAAGCTCGACGCGTCGTACCTGTGGTTGGAACGGGCCGGGAAGACCGGCGTGAGGTAGACGGTGTTGACGCCGAGCCGGTCCAGGTGGTCCAGGCGCTCGGTGATCCCGTCGAGGTCGCCGCCGTAGAACTGCCGGGGCGTCTCCGGGCCGCGTCCGATGACAGGGGTGTCCCAGTCGCATCCGATGGCCCAGTCCGGCACGGTCCGGCCGTCGGCGGCGGCCGAGCGGGCGAACCGGTCCGGGAAGATCTGGTAGATCACCGCGTCGCGGGCCCAGGCCGGCGGCGGAGCGTAGCTGACCAGCTTGAAGTCGCCGTTGTCGGGCACGTCGTGCCCGGCCAGGCCGGCGGCGTTCAGCCAGCGGGTGCCGCGTTCGCCGTCGAGCAGGAAGCGGTAGTTGCTGACCGGGTTGCGGACCTCGACGTCGGCCCGCCACCACACGTCGCCGCCGTCGGTGCGGTCGATCCGTGCCTCGGCGAAGCGCGGTTCGCCGTCGCCTGTGGTGCGCACGTGCACCTGGGAGACGCCGGTGCCGGCCGGGACCCGGACGAGGACCGGCACCGTCTGCCCGAGCGCGGGCTCCTGCTCCGGGACGTAGGTGGCGGAACCGTCGTGGTGCGGCTGAAGGGACATGGTGCTGCCTTTCGCGTCGTACCGACAGGGAGAGGGGCGGGCACCCGCCGCGGCCGGTTTCACCCGACCGCGGCGGTCCGCCCGAGAACCGCTCCGGTGTACGCCGACACGACGCCCTTGCCGCAGCGTGAGCCGAGGAGGCTCAGCCCTTTACCGCTCCGGAGGTAAGCCCGGAGACGATGTAGCGCTGGAGCAGCTGGAACACCAGCACCGTGGGGATCGCGGTGAGCAGCGTGCCCGCCGCGAACATCCCGAAGTTGTTGTTGCGCTCGCCCGCGACCAGGCCGAACATGCCGACCGCGAGGGTCTTCGACTCGGGTTCGGTGAGGAACACGTTGGCGATGATGAACTCGTTGATCGACCCGATGAACGCGAGCAGGCCGGTCACCGCCAGGATCGGCGCCACCAGCGGCAGCATGATCCGGAAGAAGACCTGCACGTGCGACGCGCCGTCCATGGTGGCCGACTCGTCCAGCTCCTTCGGCAGCGTGTCGAAGAAGCCCTTCATCAGCCAGGTGTTCGCACCCAGCGCGCCACCCATGTAGAGCAGGAACAGGCCCCACGGGGTGTTGAACCCGATCGCCGGGTAGAGGTCGGTGAGCGTGGTGAAGATCAAGAAGATCGCCACGATCGCCAGGAACTGCGGGAACATCTGGATCAGCAGCAGTGCCAGCAGGCCGACCCGGCGCCCGGCGAAACGCATCCGGGAGAACGCGTACGCCGCGAGCGACGACAGGAAGATCGACGCGAAGCTGGCCACGCCCGCGAGCAGCAGCGAGTTGAGGAACCAGTGGCCGAACGCGGTGTTGTCGAACAGGTTGGTGAAGTTCTCCAGCGACGCCCCGGTCGGCAGCAGCTCGGTGGAGGAGAGCGTGCCGAGCGGGTTGAACGCCGCCGAGATCACGAACAGGATCGGGAAGAGGCTGAACGCCACAGCCACCACTCCGACCAGGTGCCGCCAGCCCACCTGGGCGAACCAGCGGCTGCGCGAGCGGCGGGCCGGCGTGCGGGTGCCAGTGGGTGTGGGCGTCTCCGCGATGGTGGTCACGAGTACACCTCCTCCTGCTTGCGGGTCCGCCGGAAGCTGATCGCCGACACCGTCGCCACGATCGCGAAGATGAAGATCGAGACGGTGGCGGCCAGGCCGAACTCGGCGCCCTGCGCGCCGAACGCGAGCCGGTACGTGTAGGTGATCAGCAGGTCGGTGGCGCCGTTCGTCGGGTTGTCCGGCGCGAACGGGCCGCCCTCGGTGGTGAACAGGATCGCGTTGACGTTGTTGAAGTTGTACGCGAACGACGCGATCAGCAGCGGCGACAGCGCCACCAGCAGCAGCGGCAGGGTGACCGCCCGGAACGACTGCCAGGGCGACGCGCCGTCGACCGAGGTCGCCTCGGTCAGCTCCCGGGGGATGGCCTGCAACGCGCCGGTGGCCACCAGGAACATGTACGGGTAGCCGAGCCACAACTGCACCAGCAGCACGGCGATCCGGGCGGACCAGTTGCCGCCGAACCAGTCGACGTTCAGCCCGAACAGGTTGTTGAGCAGGCCGAAGTCCGTGTTGAACATGTCCCGCCAGATCAACAGCATGGCGAACGACGGCATGGCGTACGGCAGGATCAGCACCATCCGGTAGAGGTTGGTGCCGCGCATCCGGGGTGAGTGCAGCGCGAGCGCGATGGCCATGCCGAGCAGGAAGGTCAGCCCGGTGGAGCCGATCGCGAACGCGAAGTTCCAGGCCAGCGTGCCGAAGAACGGGCCGGAGATGTTCGGGTCGGTGAGCACGGCGCTGAAGTTCTTCAGCCCGACGTCGACCTTCCAGCCCTGGGCGAGGCGCTCACCGTCGGCGGCGACGAAGGAGCCGGACCTCTCGTCCGCGGTCCACGTCTTGCCGGTCTCGCTGTCCTTGACGCAGTCGCATCCGGCGTCGTACGCCCGGATGGCCTTGCCCTCGTACGCCCGGGTCAGGCCGTTGGAGCGGATGGCGCCCTCGTCGGTGGGCACGACGAGCGCGGTGACCGCCTCGCTGCGGGCGCTGGCCTGTCCGATGTTCAGCAGGGTGTAGCCGTCCGCGGCGGTGATCTTGCCGCTGAGGCTGCTCACCTCGACGTCGGCGGCGTCGAGCTTGCGCAGCCCGCCCGCGTCGCCGGCGAAGACCTCCTTGGTCTTCGGGTCGCCGAGCAGGAACACCAGGTCACCGGTCGCCGGGTCGCCGGTGGTGGCGACGGTGAGGTTGTACTCGGTCGAGCCGGGCACCTGCTTCACCGAGGAGGTCTGCACGGCGACGATCGCGTCGTCCTTGCTGCCCCGGTGGCCGTCGCCGAAGTTCGTGAACGCGGTGCTCGCGGTGTAGAGCACCGGGAAGACCTGGAAGGCGATCAGGAAGAGGGTGCCGGGGACCAGGTACTTGGCCGGGATGTGCCGGCGGCTCAGGTAGAGGTAGAACAGGCCGGCGGTGGTGACCGCCAGGACGCCCAGCGCGATCCAGTGCTCGGCCTCGATGAGCGGGAAGGCCGCCCAGATCGCGATCCCGGCCACCAGGCCGAGCAGGATCACCTTGACGACGAGGCCGGTCGCGGTGATCGGCGCGTGTTGCCGCGCGGTACGGGACGTGCGCGGGAGCCCACGGCGTACGGGCTCCCGGCCCGGGGCCTGCGGTGCAGACCCCGGGCCGGACAGCGGCGCGCTCATTACTTGATCTGACCCTGGATGGTCTTGCCGGCGGCCGTGATCGTCTTGGCCGGGTCGGCGCCGCCGATGATGGCGGCCTCCGCCTTGCCGAACGGGTCCCAGATCGCGGCCATGGCCGGGATCGCCGGGAGCACCTGGCCGTTCTTGCCGGCCTCGGAGAACTTGGCCAGGTCCGGGTCCTCGCCCTTGACCTGGTCGAAGGCGGCGGTCAGCGCCGGCGGGCGCGGCTCGGCCTTGTACAGCGCGACGGCCAGCTCGGGCTTGGTCACGTAGTTGGTGACGAACTCCTGGGCCAGGGCCTTGTTCTTGCCCTTGGCGGCCACGTAGAACGCCTGGACGCCCACGAACGGCTGGGCCTCCTTGCCACCGGCGAAGCCGGGGACCGGGGAGATGTCGTAGGAGATGTTGGCCTTCTTGGCGTCGGCCACGGCCCACGGGCCGGAGACCAGGAACGCGCACTTCTTGCCGGTGAAGGTGGCGATGGAGTTCTCGCCGGTGATGGAGCGCTTCAGCGCACCCTCGCCCTTCTCACCCAGCTTGGCGATCTTCTGGAAGGCAGCGATCGACTCCGGCTTGCCCACGCCCAGGTCCTTCGGGTCGTAGTCGCCGTTCGCCGCGGTGCCGAACAGGTAGCCGCCGCCCGAGGTGTAGAGCGGGTAGATGTGGTACGCGTCGCCGTTCTGGCCGGACTGCAGGCACAGGATCTCGCTGGCCTTCTTCTCGGCCTTGAGCTTCTTGCCGGCGGCGACCAGGTCCTCGATCGTCTTCGGCGCCTCGGGGGCCAGCTCGGTGTTACGGATCAGCGCGACGTTCTCGGTGGCGTAGGGCACGCCGTAGAGCTGGCCGTTGAACGTGACCGCCTTGATCGCGGTCTCGTTGAAGCCGGACTTCTGCTCGGCCGGGAGCTGCACCGGGTCGATGGCGCCGTTCTGGACCAGGTTGCCGATCCAGTCGTGCGCGCCGACCACGACGTCCGGGCCGCTGCCCTGCTGCGAGGCGGTGACGAAGTTGGTCTGCAGGTCCTTGGAGACGGCCTGGACCTCGACGGTCACGCCGTTCTCCTTGCCGAACTCCTCGGCGAACGGCTTGAGCGCGGCCGTGCGCTTGTCGTCGGCCCAGATCACCAGCTTGCCGCCGGTCGCCTTGGCGGACTCGCCGGCGGCCGGCTTGTCGTCGCTGCCGCTGTCACCACAGCCGGAGGCGGCGAGCGCCAGGCCGAGGACGGCGACCACACCCGCGGTACGGATGCGCATCGGTACTCCTGTCGTCATGGCGGCCCGCCGGGGGAAGGGCGGCCCGCCAGTGGAAACCTCTGAAATTTCTTGCTGACCGGCGCCGAGATGCTGCGCCGCTGCTCTCGCATGTTGCGGGGACGTTAGCAAGAGGTTGCAGAGAATGGAAGGGCTTGCAGAAGTGTACGCAAGACTTTGCCGTTGGGCTAAAGTGCCGCACATGCGCGCTCGACTATCCGACATCGCCCAACAGGCTGAAGTCAGCGAGGCCACGGTGTCGCGGGTGCTCAACGACCGCCCCGGTGTGGCCCCCGAGACCCGGCAGGCCGTCCTGACCGCCCTCGATGTGCTCGGCTACGAGCGACCGGCCCGGCTGCGCAAGCGCAGCGCCGGACTTGTCGGCCTGGTCGTGCCGGAGCTGGACAACCCGATCTTCCCGGCGTTCGCCCAGATCATCGAGTCCGCGCTCGCCCCCACCGGCTACACACCGGTGCTCTGCACGCAGACGCCGGGCGGCGTCCGCGAGGACGAGTACGTGGAGATGCTGCTGGACCGGCAGGTCTCCGGCATCGTCTTCGTCTCCGGCCTGCACGCCGACACCGCGGCGGACCACGACCGCTACCGCACGCTGCTGGCCCGGCCGCTGCCGATCGTCATGATCAACGGGTACGCGCCGGGGATCCCCGCGCCGTTCGTCTCCTGCGACGACAGGGAGTCCGCCGAACTGGCGGTCGCCCACCTGGTCGCGCTCGGGCACCGCCGGATCGGCCTGATCACCGGCCCGGACCGGTTCGTGCCGGTGCAGCGCAAGGTCGCCGGCTACAAGGCCGCGATGGGGCGCCTGACCGACATCACCTCCGACGAGCTGTCCGAGCTGACCGAGCTGTCGCTGTTCGGCGTCGAGGGTGGCGAGGCCGCCGCCGGCCGGCTCATCGAGCGTGGCGTGACCGGACTCGTCTGCGGCTCGGACCTGATGGCGCTCGGCGCGATCCGGGCCGCCCGCCAGCGCGGGCTGTCGGTGCCCGGCGACATCTCCGTGGTCGGGTACGACGACTCCCCGCTCATGGCCTTCACCGACCCGCCGCTGACCACGGTGCGCCAGCCGGTCGCCGCCATGGCGGTCGCCGCGGTCCGCGCCCTGGTCGACGAGATCAACGGTCACCCCTCCCCCAACTCCGAATACCTGTTCCGCCCCGAGCTGGTGGTGCGCGGCTCGACAGCGGTGGCCAAGCCCGCGAGCCCGCCGGCCCGCCAGCGCCCCGCCACCCCTTCCCCCTCCCTCCCCATCCCCGCCTGACACCCCTCTCCTCTCCCCTCCCCGCCGCCGCACCCCCCTCCTGCGGTTGATCAAGGAGTTCGCGGCCGAGTCTCTCCATCCCGGACACAAACCCCTTGATCACCCCCTCGGAGCGGGAGAGCCGAGAGCGGGGCGCGAGAGGTGGGGCGTCTCGGGATGCGGGAGACGGGGCGGCGGGCGGTGGCGCCAGCCCGTGGGTGATGGCCGTCATTTCTTGCGCAAGAAATGCTTGACTCTTGCAGGGCCGTGGCGGCATTCTGCTCTGACACCCTGCGCCGCACCAGAAGCCGCCACAGAACGGGATCGACAGCGATGACCTCCGCCCCCAGCACCACCCCACGCACCGCCGACGACGACTGGTGGCGGTCCGCTGTCGTCTACCAGGTGTACGTCCGCAGCTTCGCTGACGCGAACTCCGACGGTGTGGGTGATCTCCAGGGCATCCGGCAGCGCCTGCCGTACCTGCGCGACCTCGGCGTGGACGCGCTCTGGCTGACGCCGTTCTACACCTCGCCGCAGGTCGACGCCGGCTACGACGTGGCCGACTACCGCGACGTCGACCCGCTGTTCGGCAACCTGACCGACTTCGACGAGATGATCGCCGACGCCCACGCGCTCGGTCTGCGGATCATCGTCGACATGGTGCCGAACCACACCTCGAGCGCGCACCCGTGGTTCACCGCCGCGCTCGCCGCCGGACCGGGTTCGCCGGAGCGCGAGCGCTACCTGTTCGCCGACGGCAAGGGCGAGCAGGGCGAGCTGCCGCCGAACGACTGGGAGAGCATCTTCGGCGGCCCGGCCTGGACGCGCGTGGTCGACGGCCAGTGGTACCTGCACCTGTTCGACCCGGCGCAGCCGGACCTGAACTGGCGCCACCCGGAGGTGCGGGCCGAATTCGAGGACGTGCTCCGCTTCTGGCTGGACCGGGGCGTGGACGGCTTCCGGATCGACGTGGCCCACGGGATGATCAAGGCCGAGGGCCTGCCGGACGTCGGCTTCAACTCGATGACCACCGGCCAGCGCCAGTCCGAGCTGCTGGGCAAGGGCCGGCTGCCGTACTTCGACCAGGACGAGGTGCACGACATCTACCGCGACTGGCGCCCGATCCTGGACAGCTACCCGGGCGGCCGGATGGCGGTCGCCGAGGCGTGGGCCGAGACCCCGCAGCGGCTGGCCCGCTACATCGGCCCGGACGAGCTGCACCAGGCGTTCAGCTTCGACTTCCTCGACGCCACCTGGTCGGCCGACTCGTTCCGCAAGGTGATCGACACCGCGCTGGCCGAGGCGACGATCGTCGGCGCGCCCACCACCTGGGTGCTCTCCAACCACGACCGGCAGCGGCACGTCACCCGGTACGGCGACGGCGAGGTCGGCCTGCGCCGTGCCCGCGCCGCCGCGCTGCTGATGTTCGCGCTGCCCGGCTGCGCGTACGTCTACCAGGGCGAGGAGCTGGGCCTGCCGGAGGTGCTGGACCTCCCCGACGAGCTGCGGCAGGACCCGGCGTTCCGGCGTACCGGGGAGAGCCGGGACGGCTGCCGGGTACCCATCCCGTGGGGCGGCGACCTGCCCCCGTACGGCTTCGGGCCCGACGGCAGCGAGCTGAGCTGGCTGCCGGCGCCGGCGACCTGGCGGTCGCTGTCGGTGGCCGCCCAGACCGGGGTGCCCGGCTCGACGCTGGAGCTGTACCGGACCGCGCTGCGCACCCGGCACGAGCACCCGGCGCTGGCCGGCCTGGACGGGATCACCTGGCTGGAGACCGAGCCCGGCGTACTGGCGTTCCGCCGCGCCGCCGGGGACGCCGAGGTGACCTGTGTGGTCAACATCAGCGGCGCCGACGTGACGGTGAGCGGCCACGGCCGCCCGCTGGTCGCGAGCGCCGAGCTCACCGAGCGGGGCGACGGACACGTCCTGCCGGTGGACGCGGCTGCGTGGTTCGAACGGCGTCCAGCCGGGTAACCCGCCATCGACCTGGCCGTCCGTTGTGCCCCGCGCCGACGGGCGGCTGGGCTGCCGACCCCTTGTGGTGGGGGGTGAGGTGGCCCCGGCCCCTCGGGAGTCCGCTCCCGGGGGGCCGGCGTCCATCGGGCCGGCGCCGAGCGTCCTCAGTCGCCCTTCGCGGTGAGCAGCGCGGCGATCCGGGCGAACCCGGCCCGGACCTCCTCCCGGTCGGGTGCCTTCGCCGGCTCGGGCTCCGGCTCGCGTTCGGCTGCGCGTTCCAGCTCCTCGTCGATGACGTCCTCGAAGTCGCCGTAGAGATCCGCCTGGTCGGCCTCGGCCGCCTCGTCCTCGGCGGCGATCTGCGCGGCGGCGATCTCGCCCCGGATCTCCTCCGGCGTCAACGCCGGCAGCAGCGGCTCCACCACCGCCATCAGCTGCTCCTCGGCCACCACCGCCTCGGCCAGCGCCAGCGCGTGCGGTCGCTCGTACGGGCCGCAGACCACCGGCTCCCAGTCGTCCTCGGCACCCAGCGGGCCGAACGTGATGATCCACGGCAGGCCCCGGATCGGCGAGTCGTCCGGCAGGTCCAGTGTCACGAGTGCGCCCACAGGCACATCATGGCCGCTCCCGCCCCGGACATGGGGGTCATTCGCCTCGACGTACGCCGACCGGCCCGGGTCAGCGCGCGTTCAGGGCCAGGATCAGATTGGGCTCGCTGTTGCGGTTCACCAGCAGCTCGAAGCGGGGCGACCGCTTGGCCTGGTAGTGCGGTGGGGAAAGGTCGACGCCGGTCAGCCAGTCGCGCAACGCCGCGCGCTCGCCGGTCTTGAGCACCGGGCCGAGGCAGCCGTCGCGGGCCAGCGCCCGCCGCAACGGCCGGGTCAGGCCGTCGTGCAGCTTGACGCGGCAGACGACGTGCCCCACCTCGTCCCGGCGGTCCCTCGTCGGCTGACCGACCCCCGCCGACAGCTGGTCCCGCGTCCCCGGCAGCGTCACCTCGACGAAGCGCATCGCGCCGTCCACCGTCACCGGCCCCGGCCACCGCCGGACCCACGCGTCCGGTGTGGCGCCGGTGAACGCCTGTGCCGGCCCCGAGGCGGTGGGAACGGCAGCGGTCGGGACGGTCGGGGACTCCCCCCGTTCGCCTGCGGCGCCGACCGGCGCCGACCGGCGCCGCGGGACGGTCCGGGACAGCGCCCCGCTCGCCCCACAGCACGAAGCCCGCCGCCCCGGCCAGTACCGACGCCAGCGCCAGCACGGGCACGACGGTCCGGAGCCGTCCGCCGGGCGGCCTCGTGACGCCATCGGTGGCGGGATCGCCCTCGCGCGCGGTCGTCTCGTTCACATCCGCTCCGCTCAGTCCTGTCCGGCGGCGTCGAGGGCGGCCTGCACCAGGGCGAGCGCCGTCCGGCGGGGAACGCCCAGGCGACGCGCCTCGGCGGCGTACCCGGCCGCGGCCCGCTGCAGCCGGTCGGTGGCGTCGTCCCGGCCGGGCGCGACCACTGTGCCGTGCCGCCCGCGTGTCTCGACCAGCCCGGCGCCCTCCAGCTCCCGGTACGCCCGCGCCACCGTGTTGACCGCCAGCCCCAGGTCGGTGGCGAGCTGCCGCACCGCCGGCAGCCGGGTGCCCACCGGCAGCCGCCCGTCGCCGATGCGCGCCGCGAACTGCGCCCGCACCTGCTCGTACGGCGGCACCGCCGACTCGGCGTCGATCCGGATCCGTGCGCTCATCCCGCCCCTCCCGGCGTGCCCGGTTCGGTCTCCTCGTCGAGCACGTCCGCCTCCACGTCCACCTCCCGGGCACCGCCCTCGGCCAGGTCCACCACCCGGCCGTACGGGCTGGTGGCGGCGAGCGCCGCGCCGAAGAGCACCAGCTGGTTGAGCAGGTAGAGGTAGAGCAGCAGGCCCACTGCGGTGGCGACCACGGTGTACGCGGGGTTCCGTTCGGTGCGTACCACGTAGTAGCGCCCCACTGTGTTCAGCAGGGTGATCCCGACGGCGATGGTCAGGATCGCCGGGCGCAGCCGGCGGCGGCTCATCCGCAGCCGGGGCACGGCGAGCAGCAGCGCGGCGGCGAGCACGGCGTTGACGAGCACGCTCAGCACCGCGCTGATCGTGGTCAGGCCCACCGAGCCGGTGCTGCGCAGCAGGAAGCGCAGCAGCGACTCCAGCGCGTCCACCGCGGCGACCGAGACGAACAGCAGCACGAAGACCGCGACCAGCACGCCCAGGTCGACGAGGCGGCGCACCACCAGGTTGCCGGGCTGCTGGTTGAAGCCGTACATCAGCCGCTGCGAGGAGCGGATCGCCTCCACCCAGCCGATGCCGGTGAAGACCAGGATGACCAGGCCGACCACGCCCACCGTGCCGCTGCTCTCGGCGATCTGGGCCGGGTCGAGAAACGGCAGGTTCTCCTCCAGGAAGTGCGCCGCGCCGCGGCTGACCTCCTCGTTGTCCCGCAGCACCGCGCCGAAGACCCAGTAAGCGACGAGCGCGAGCGCGAACACGGCGAAGAAGCCGTAGTACGCGATGGCGGCGGCGAGCCGCCCGGCGAGCAGGTCGGCGTAGAGCGTCCCGGCCCGCCAGACGTGGTCGAAGGCCGACGACCGGCCCCGGGCCGCGTCGATGCGGCGCCCCACCGCCGCCTCGATCCGGCCGAAGACGTTCACCCCGTCATCCTCGCCGATCTCCGCCCGTGGTGGAGGGGCCCCGGCCGGTCGGATGTTCAGCTCCGGCCGCCGAGCCGGAAGTCGCGGCGGGGCTGCCACCGGGTCGCGCCGCTGTGCGAGAACAGCGTGAACGCCTCCACCTGGAACAACGCGGAGAAGTCGGCCAGGTCCTCGTACGCCTTGTCGAGCACCTCGGGCGGCACGTCCTGCGCCACCGTGACGTGCGGGTGGTACGGGAAGCGCAGCTCGCGCCGCAGTTCGGGGGCCGAGTTGATGGCGGCGGCGAGCAGTTCGCACTCGCTGATCCCGGCCGCCACCGCCACGAAGACCACCTGGGTGACCGGGCGGAACGTGCCGGTGCCGCGCAGGTGCAGCGTGAACGGCAGGTGCGTGGCGGCGACCCCGGCCAGGTGCTCCTCGACGGCGGGCAGCGCGCGTACCGGGATCTCGGTGGGCCCGAGGAGGGTGACGTGCGCGGGGACGGCGAGTGGATCGCCGGCCTCGACCCGGCGGCGGGTGAGCATCCCGCCCCAGGGCTCGGGGACGTCGACAGCGATCCCGATCTGGATCGTGTCCGCGCCGCCCGGCGCCGTGTCACTGCCCGCCACGTCGCGCGCCATCCCTCCGGCCACCGGCTGCGTCACCCGTCTCCGCCCCTCCGGGCCGTTACTCGAACCGCACCGGCGGGAAGAAACCGACCCGCTCGTACGCGTCCCGCAGCGTCCCGGCGGCCACCGACCGGGCCTTCTCCGCGCCCCGCGCCAGCAGCTTGTCGAGCTGGGCCGGGTCGTTCAGGTAGGCGTTCGTGCGTTCCTGGATCGGCGTGACGAACTCCCGCACCACCTCGGCGAGGTCCTTCTTCAGGTCGCCGTAGCCCTTGCCGTCGTACGCGGCGACCAGGTCGTCGATGGAGCGGCCGGACAGCGCGGAGTAGATGGTGAGCAGGTTGGTGATCCCCGGCTTGCCCTCGGCGTCGAAGACGATCTCACGGCCGGTGTCGGTGACCGCCGAGCGGATCTTCTTGGCCGAGCGGGCCGGATCCTCCAGCAGGTCGATGATGCCGGCCGGGGAGGACGACGACTTCGACATCTTGGCCGTCGGGTCCTGCAGGTCGGTGATCTTTGCGGTGTCCTTCACGATGTGCGGGGCGGGCACCGTGAAGGTGCTGCCGAACAGCGAGTTGAACCGCTGCGCCAGGTCGCGGGAGAGTTCCAGGTGCTGCCGCTGGTCCTCGCCGACCGGCACCGCGTTCGCCTGGTAGAGCAGGATGTCGGCGGCCTGGAGGATCGGGTACGTGAACAGGCCGACGCTGGCCCGCTCGCTGCCCTGCTTCTGCGACTTGTCCTTGAACTGGGTCATCCGGCCGGCCTCGCCGAACCCGGTGATGCAGCCCAGCACCCAGGCCAGTTGCGAGTGCTCGGGCACCTGCGACTGCACGAACAGCGTGCTGCGTTCCGGGTCGAGGCCGAGCGCGAACAACTGCGCGGCGGCCACCCGGCTGCGGCGCTTGAGCACCAACGGGTCGTGCCCGGCGGTGATCGCGTGCAGGTCGACCACGCAGTAGTAGGCGTCGTGGCTGTCCTGCAACGCGACCCAGTGCCGCAGCGCGCCCAGGTAGTTGCCGAGGTGGAACGAGTCGGCCGTCGGCTGGATGCCGGAGAAGACGCGCGGGCGGGCGGGTACGTCGGACATGGCGGCAATTCTGTCAGCAAGCCCCGGCGTCCGTCATGACGGGCCGGTGGATCGGGCGGGTACGGACGGAAGCGGGCCGTTGAGCTCGCGGCGGGGCTCGGGCAGCCGCGCGGCGGAGACCGCCAGGCGGGACACCCGCCGGCCGTCGAGGGTGAGCACGCGCAGCAGCCAGCCCGCCGGATCGGCGACCACCGATCCGGTGGCCGGGTCGACAGCCACCGGCACCTCGTCGCCGGCTACCGGCAGCCGGCCCAGGGCGGCCATCACGTACCCGCCCACCGTCTCGTAGGGCCCGGCGGGCAGCGGCACCCCGGTGCGCTCGACGAAGTCGGCCAGGTTGAGCCGGCCGTCGACGACCGCGGGCAGGCCGGCGGGCTCCGGTTCGAGCGGGCCGTGCTCGTCGTCCCGGATCTCCCCGACCAACTCCTCCACGAGGTCCTCGCAGGTGACGATGCCGGCGGTGCCGCCGTACTCGTCGACGACAACGGCCAAGTGGTGGCCCTCCCGGCGCATCTCGGTGAGCGCCGCGAGCACGCGTTTGCTGTCCGGCAGGCGCTTGACCTCCCGGATCAGGTCGCCGACGAGCAGCGACCGGTCCGGTTCCGGCCGCAGCAGCACGTCGTGCAGGCGCACCAGGCCGACCACGTCGTCGTGGGTGCCGTCGACCACCGGGTAGCGGGTGTGCGGGTCGGTCCGGACCAGCCGCTGCGCCTGCGCCAGCGGCAGCGCCGCGCTGAGGAAGACCACCTCGGTGCGGGGCACCATCACCTCGCGGACGAGGCGGGCGCCGGCCACCAGCACCTCGTCGATGATCCGCCGTTCGTCCGGGTCGAGCAGCGTGTTGGCCGCGACCAGGTCACGCAGTTCGGCCTCGCTGATCCGCTCCCGCCCGGCGGTGGGGCTGGCCCCGAGCAGGGCGGTCACCAGGCGGGTCGCGCCGTCGGCGCCGCGCACCACGAGACGCGCCACGGTACGGGCCAGCGGGCCGGGTTCGCGTCGGGGCCGCCCCGACGGTCGCCGCCGGGGCCCGGGACCACCACCCTCCCGCATGAGATGGATGGTAGACAGCGGCCACCGTACGGGTGGCCGAATGTTCGAATCTGTTCAATCGTGAAGGATTATGATGGAATGGAGGCGCGCTCAACATGACAGCCGCGACCCCGCCCCCGGCCGTAGGGTGAGCGCGGGACGGCCGCCGCGGGACGCGGCCCAGGCAGGAGGACCGACGTGAAACTGCTCGTCACCGGCGGCGCCGGCTACATCGGCAGCGTGGTGACCCGGATGCTGCTCGACCACGGACACCGGGTGACCGTGCTGGACGACCTGCGCACCGGTCACCGGGAGGCCCTCGCCCCCGACGCCACCCACGTCGACCTGCCGGTGCACGAGGCCGCCCAGGTGCTCACCCCCGACGCCGGGTTCGACGGCGTGCTGCACTTCGCCGCCCTGATCGCCGCCGGCGAGTCGATGATCCGCCCCGAGCTGTACTGGCACAACAACACGGTCGGCTCGATCGCGCTCATCGACGCGGTCCGCGCCGCCCGGGTGCCCCGGATGGTCTTCTCCTCCACCGCCGCCGTCTACGGCAACCCCACCGAGCTGCCCATCCCGGAGACCGCCGTCAAGGCCCCCACCAGCACCTACGGCGCGACCAAGCTGGCCGTCGACATGGCGCTCACCTCCGAGGCGATCGCGCACGACCTGGCCGCCGTCTCACTGCGCTACTTCAACGTCGCCGGGGCGTACCTGCGCGACGGGCTGGCCATCGGCGAACGGCACGACCCGGAGACGCACCTCATCCCGATCGCGCTCGACGTGGCCGCCGGGCGGCGGGAGAAGCTCCAGCTCTTCGGCGACGACTACCCCACAGTCGACGGCACCTGCGTCCGCGACTACATCCACGTCGAGGACCTGGCCCGCGCCCACCTGCTCGCGCTGGACGCGGCCACCCCGGGCCGGCACCGGATCTACAACCTGGGCAACGGCAACGGCTTCACCAACCGGCAGGTGGTCGACGTGGTCCGCGAGGTCACCGGGCACCCGGTGCCGGTCGAGGTGGCTCCCCGCCGCGAGGGCGACCCGGCCGAGCTGGTCGCGTCCTCGTCGCTCGCCCGCGACGAGCTGGGCTGGACGCCGGCCAAGCCGACCCTGCACGACATGGTCGGCGACGCCTGGGAGTTCTACCGGGCACACGTCGCGGGGCAGCCCTCATGAACGTCGCCGACCGCGCCACGGCCGGCTTCCGGCAGCGGTACGGCGCCGAACCGGCGGGCCGCTGGGCGGCTCCCGGGCGGGTCAACCTGATCGGCGAGCACACCGACTACAACGACGGCTTCGTGCTGCCCTTCGCGCTGCCGCTGCGTACCGTCGTCGCCGCCGCGCCCGCCCCCGACGGCCGCTGGACCGTCTGGTCGGAGCTGGACGAGCGGCCGGTCGAGTTCGACGCGGCGGAGGCCGACGAGCCCGGCCGGGTCGACGGGTGGGCCGCCTACGTGGCCGGGGTGGTGTGGGCGCTGCGCGCCGACGGCCACGACGTGCCGGGCGCGCGGCTCGCCGTCGCCTCCGACGTGCCGGTCGGCTCCGGGCTCTCCTCTTCGGCCGCGATCGAGTCGGCGGTGCTGGCCGCCCTTGTCGACCTCGGCGACCTCGACCTGCCGGCCGAGCGGTGGCCCCGGCTCGCCCAGCGGGCCGAGAACGACTACGTCGGCGCGCCCACCGGGATCATGGACCAGTCCGCCGTGATCCGCGGCCGGGCCGGGCACGCGCTGTTCCTCGACTGCCGCACCGAGGAGATCGAGCAGATCCCGTTCGACCTGGACGACGCCGGGCTGGCCGTGCTGGTGATCGACAGCCGGGCGCCGCACCGGCACGCCGACGGCGAGTACGCCGCGCGGCGCCGCAGCTGCGAGCGGGCCGCCGAGACGCTCGGGGTGACCGCGCTGCGCGACGTCGACGTGGCCGGCCTCGACGCCGCCCTGGCCCGCCTCGACGACGACGAGACCCGCCGCCGGGTCCGGCACGTGGTGACCGAGAACCAGCGGGTGCTCGACACGGTCGCGCTGCTGCGCGCCGGCCGGGTCCGCGACACCGGCCCGCTGCTGACCGCCTCGCACGTCTCCATGCGCGACGACTTCGAGATCACCGTGCCGGAGGTCGACACAGCGGTCGAGGCGGCGCTGTCCGCCGGGGCGTACGGCGCGCGGATGACCGGCGGCGGCTTCGGCGGTTGCGTGCTCGCCCTGGTCGACGCCGGCGCCGCCGAAGCGGTGGCCGCCGCCGTCACCGAGGCGTACGCCGAGCGCGGCTTCACCGCCCCCGGCACGCTGACCGTCCTCCCGGCCGGCGGCGTCACCCGCCTCGGGTGAGGTGTAAGGAAGGGCCCCTTATTAACGCCTGCGGTAGAGGAAGGGCCCCTTGTTAACAGCGCACTGTTAACAAGGGGCCCTTCCTTACAACCCAGGGTCAGCCGGCCTCGACGATCATGCCGGCGCCGACCGTACGGTTCGTCGACTCGTCGATGATCACGAAGCCGCCGGTGGTGCGGTTACGCCGGTACTCGTCGGCCAGCAGCGGAACAGTGGTCCGCAGCCGGACCCGGCCGATCTCGTTGAGCTTCAGCTCACCGGCGGTCTCGTCGCGGTGCAGCGAGTTGATGTCCAGCCGGTAGTGCAGCCCGCGCACGATCGCCCGCGCCGAGCGGGTCGTGTGCTTGATCGCGTACTTGCCGCCGACCTGCAACGGCCGCGTCTCGTCCATCCAGCAGATCATCGCCTCGATGTCCTGCACGGCCATCGGGGCGTTGTTCGGCCGGCAGATCATGTCGCCGCGGGAGATGTCCAGCTCGTCGGTCAGCCGGACCGTCACCGACATCGGCGGGAACGCCTCGTCCACCGGGCCGTCGGCGGTCTCCACCGCCGCGATCCGGCTGGTGAAGCCCGACGGCAGCACCATCACCTCGTCGCCCGGCTTGAGCACGCCCGAGGCCACCTGACCGGCGTACCCCCGGTAGTCGGTGACGGTGGTGGACTGCGGCCGGATCACGTACTGCACCGGGAACCGCACGTCGACCAGGTTGCGGTCCGAGGCGATGTGCACCCGCTCCAGGTGGTGCAGCAGCGACGGGCCCTCGTACCACGGCATGTTCTCCGACCGGGTGACGATGTTGTCGCCCTGCAGCGCGGAGACCGGCACCACAGTCAGGTCCGGCACGTCGAGCTTCGCGGCGAACGCGGTGAACTCGTCCGCGATCCGCTCGTAGACCTCCTGCGACCAGTCCACCAGGTCCATCTTGTTGACGCACAGGACCAGGTGCGGCACCCGCAGCAGCGAGCAGAGGAACGCGTGCCGGCGGGACTGCTCCACCAGGCCCTTGCGCGCGTCCACCAGGATCAGCGCCAGGTCGGCGGTGGAGGCGCCGGTGACCATGTTCCGGGTGTACTGGATGTGCCCCGGGGTGTCGGCGATGATGAACTTCCGGCGCGGCGTGGCGAAGTAGCGGTACGCCACGTCGATCGTGATGCCCTGCTCCCGCTCGGCACGCAGGCCGTCGGTGAGCAGCGCCAGGTTCGTGTACTCGTCGCCCCGGGCCGCGCTGACCGCCTCGACGGCGGCGAGCTGGTCACTGAACAGCGACTTGGTGTCGTAGAGCAGACGGCCGATCAGCGTCGACTTGCCGTCGTCGACGCTGCCCGCGGTGGCGAACCGCAGCAGGTCCATCGGCCGCGCGGTCTCGCTCTCGGCCGGGGCCAGGGTCTCGACGCTCATCAGAAGTAGCCCTCTCGCTTGCGGTCCTCCATGGCGGCCTCGCTGACCCGGTCGTCACCGCGGGTCGCGCCGCGCTCGGTGATCCGCGTGGCGGCCACCTCCTCGATCACCTTCTCCACCGTGTCGGCGTCCGAGCGGACCGCCGCGGTGCAGGAGGCGTCACCCACGGTCCGGTACCGCACCTGGGCCTTGAACGGCTGCTCACCGGCGCGGGCCCGGAAGAACTCGTTCACCGCGTAGAGCATGCCGTCGCGCTCGATCACCTCGCGCTCGTGCGAGTAGTAGATCGACGGCAGCGGGATCCGCTCCCGCGCGATGTAGTGCCAGACGTCCAGCTCGGTCCAGTTCGACAGGGGGAACACCCGGATCGACTCGCCCGGGTGGTGCCGGCCGTTGTAGAGCGCCCACAGCTCCGGACGCTGGTTCTTCGGGTCCCACTGGCCGAACTCGTCGCGGAAGCTGAACACCCGCTCCTTGGCCCGCGCCTTCTCCTCGTCGCGCCGGGCGCCGCCGAACAGCGCGTCGAAGCGGTGCTTCTCCACCGCTTCCAGCAGCACCGGCGTCTGGATCCGGTTGCGCATGCCGTCGGCGGACTCGCGGACCAGGCCCTTGTTCAGCGCCTCCGGCACGCTCGCCACGATGAGCTGCAGGCCCAGCTCGGCCACCCGCTGGTCGCGGTAGTCGAGCACCTCGGGGAAGTTGTGCCCGGTGTCCACGTGCATCACCGGGAAGGGAATGTTGGCGGGCGCGAACGCCTTCTGGGCCAACCGGAGCATCACGATCGAGTCCTTGCCGCCGGAGAACAGCAGCACCGGCCGTTCCATCTCGGCGACGACCTCGCGCATCACGAAGATGCTCTCCGCCTCGAGCGCGTCGAGATGCGACACCTGGTACGCGGCGGGGGACGTCATGACACGAACTCGATTCGCTCGGATCCGTACATCGGATTCCAGACCTTTCAGGTCGGAGTCGTGAGGAAGAACGCTCAGGTTACCCGGAATGCCGCTGCAACGCTGCAAGCAACCGACTCGCGAGATCCTTGCGGCAGACCAGCAGATCCGGTAGGCGCGGGTCGGCCCCGTTGTATTTCAGCGCAGAACCGTCGATCCGGGAAGCATGCAGACCGGTGGCCGTCGCCACAGCGACCGGAGCGGCCGAATCCCACTCGTACTGACCGCCCGCGTGGATGTACGCGTCGACCTCGCCGGTGACAACGGCGGCGATCTTCGCGCCCGCCGAGCCCATCGGAACCAGATGAGCGCCGACGTCCTCTGCCAGGTCGGTCAGGAAAACCGGCGGACGGCTACGGCTGGCCGCCAACCGGATGACCCGCGCGCCGCCCCCGGTGGCCGCCTCCACTGTCATCGGCGGATACGCCGGCGGGTGGTCCGTGCCCAGCACCCGGTGCTGCGCCGGCAGCGCCACCGCGCCCGCCACCAGGCCGTGCGACGCCGACGCGTTACGCGACCAGAGCGCCACGTGCACCGCCCAGTCCGCGCGCCCCTCCTCCGCGTACTCCCGGGTGCCGTCCAGCGGGTCGACGATCCAGACGCGGTCCGCGTTCAGGCGCGACAGCGCCGCGTCGGTCAGCTCGGCCGTCCGGGCCAGCCGCGAGCCCTCGTCCTCCTCCGACAGCACCGCGTCCGCCGGCCGCCACTTCGCCAGTTCGGTCCGGATCAGGTCGTGCGACACCTTGTCACCGGCCGACCGGAGCGCGCCCGCGTCGGCGAAGCCCATCTCCGCGCGCAGTTCCGTCAGCGCCTGACCGGCCCGGGACGCCAGCCACCGGGCGAACCCGCCGTCGATCATCGGAGGACTGCCCATGATGCTCCCGTCGCCGACCTTCGCTCCCGTCAACCGAGGCGCAGACTACCGGCCGCCGGTCAGCCCCCGTGGTAGAGGTTCTGCGTCGGCTCCACGCCCTTGAGAACCACCGACTCGACCACGTCCGCCGCGCGGTCCACCAGGAACTCCAGCTCCTTGCGCTCCGGCGGGGAGAAATCCGAGAGTACGTAGTCAGCCGGGTCCTGCCGGCCCGGCGGCCGGCCGATGCCGAACCGCACCCGCACGTAGTCCTTGGTGCCGAGCGACTTCGACATCGAGCGCAGGCCGTTGTGCCCGCCCTCGCCGCCGCCGCACTTCACCCGCACCTGCCCGTACGGGATGTCCAGCTCGTCGTGCACAGCGATCACGTGCGCCGGCGGGATCTTGTGGAACTGCGCCAGCCCGGCCACCGGGCCGCCGGAGAGGTTCATGTACGTCAACGGCTTGAGCAGCACCAGCTTCGGGCCGCCGAACCCCAGCCGCCCCTCGGCGGCCTCGGCCATCGCGCGCTTGTGCCGCCCGAACTTCGCGCCCACCCGGGCCGCCAGCAGGTCGGCCACCATGAACCCGACGTTGTGCCGGTTGTTCGCGTACTCCCGGCCGGGGTTGCCCAGGCCGACCACCAGCCACGGTCCCGCCTCGTCCGTCACCCGACGCCCCTTCCCGCTCGCTTCCGACCAGCCGTCCCGATACGCCGACAGGCGCCCCCGGGAACGGGGACGCCTGTCGCACAGCCTTGCGGACCGGTCAGGCCTCGGTCTTCGCCTCGGCCGGGGCCTCCTCGCCCTCGGCGGCCGGAGCACCCTCGGCACCCTCGGCGGTCTCCTCGCCGGCCTCGGCCTCGGCCTCCTCGGTGGCCTCCTCGACCTCGGGGAGGGTGGCCTCGAGCTGCTCGGCGGTCGGAGCGGCGGTCACCGAGGCGACAGCGGTGCTGTCGTCGGTGGCCAGCTCGACGCCGGACGGCAGCTCGACGTCGGCGGCGGTGATCGTGGTGCCCGGCTCGGCGCCCTCGATCGACGCCTCCAGGTGGTCCGGCACCTTGGTCGCGTCGGCGGTCACCGACAGCGTGTCGTGGTCGTGCACGATCAGGGTGTCCTTCGCGGCCTCACCGGTCAGCTGGACCGGGACCTCGACGGTGACCTTCTCGCCCCGGCGGACCAGCAGCAGGTCCACGTGCTCGAAGGTGTCCTTGATCGGGTCACGCTGGATCGCCTTCGGCAGCGCCAGCACCTGCGTGCCGTCGCTGACCTCGATCGCGAAGAGCTGGTTCGCGCCGCCCTTGCGGATCGCGGCGGCGAACTCGCGCGCCGGAAGCGCGATGTGCTTGGGCTTCTCGCCGTGGCCGTACAGCACGGCGGGCACCTTGCCGGCCCGGCGGGTACGACGGGCACCACCCTTGCCGAACTCGGTACGGGGCTCGGCGCTGATCTTTACCTCGGACACGGGGAAACTCCTGATGCTTCGCTGCGGCGGCTTGTCGTCTGGCGGTGCTGGGGCGAGGGGCTCGCTGGGGCTAGGGTCATGAACGACCGCCCGGAGCACCGCGTCGATGACGGCGCCTCCGTGCGGTGCTTGTCAGCAGCCCGCCGGGCACCCTCGCCGTGGCAACCGCACCAGTCTACCCGAGGGAATTCCCGGCTCTCCGGCAGTCCCCCATATCACCGCCCCGCCGGTTCCGCAGGGCATCGGCCCGGCCGCCGGAGCACCGGCGACCGGACCGGAACGGTCAGCTCAGGCCACCGAACAGGGTGGTCACCGAACCGTCGTCGAAGACCTCCCGGATCGCCCGCGCCAGCAGCGGGGCGATCGACAGCACGGTCAGCTTGTCCAGCTGCTTCTCCGACGGCAGCGGCAGCGTGTTCGTCACCACGACCTCGCTGATCGGGCTGTTCTTCAGCCGCTCCGTGGCCGGGTCGGACAGCAGCGCGTGGGTCGAGGCGACCACGATCTCCGCCGCGCCCTGCTCCTTGAGGATGTCCGCCGCCTTGGTGATCGTGCCACCGGTGTCGATCATGTCGTCCACGATCAGGCACACCCGGCCCTCGACCTCACCGACCACCCGGTTCGCCACCACCTGGTTCGGCTTGAGCGGGTCGCGGGTCTTGTGGATGAACGCCAGTGGGCAGCCGCCCAGCCGGTCGGTCCAGCGCTCCGCCACGCGGACCCGGCCCGAGTCCGGCGCGACCACCGTCATCGGCCGGCCCGCGTACTTGTGCTCCACGTACTCGGCCAGCACGTCCATCGCGAACAGGTGGTCCACCGGGCCGTCGAAGAAGCCCTGGATCTGCGCGGTGTGCAGGTCGACGGTCAGGATCCGGTTCGCGCCGGCGGTCTTCAGCAGATCCGCGATCAGCCGCGCCGAGATCGGCTCCCGGCCACGGTGCTTCTTGTCCTGCCGCGCGTACGGGTAGAACGGCAGCACCACGGTGATCCGCTTGGCCGAGCCGCGCTTCAGCGCGTCGACCATGATCAGGGTCTCCATGACCCAGGTGTTCACGCCGTGCGTCACGGACTGCACCACGAAGGCGTCCGAACCACGGACCGAATCCTTGTACCGTACGAAGATCTCGCCGTTGGCGAAGTCGTACGCGTCGGCCGGCGTCGGCGCGACGCCGAGCACCTCACCGATCTCCTTGGCCAGCTCCGGAAAACCCCTCCCGGAGAAGAGCATCAGGCTCTTGCGGTTTTCGGCGACGATGCTGCCCATGGGCCCGTCTGCTCCCGTATGTCGGTGGTGCCCGGCGGCGGTGGGGCCGGGGACTGTTCGGTTGCAGTATGCCCCCGGTTCAGCGATCCACCCACAGCCCGCCGATCCCCGTGGGTTCAGTCACCTTCGCTTGCGGCGCCGCCCGTGTCCGGCACACTCTCACCGGCCCGCCGCGCCGCCTCGGCGGCGTCCGTGCCGGCCCGCTTGCGCAGCACCCAGCCCTCCACGTTGCGCTGCTGGCCACGCGCCACCGCCATCGCGCCCGGCGGCACGTCCCCGGTGATCACCGAACCGGCAGCGGTGTACGCGCCGTCGCCGACCCGCACCGGCGCCACGAACATGTTGTCCGCTCCGGTACGGGCGTGGCTGCCGATGGTGGTGTGGTGCTTGCGCACCCCGTCGTAGTTGACGAAGACGGTCGCCGCGCCGATGTTGCTGTGGTCGCCGATCGTCGCGTCACCCACGTACGACAGGTGCGGCACCTTCGAGCCGTCACCGATCGACGCCTTCTTGGTCTCCACGAACGTGCCGACCTTCGCCTTGCGGCCCAGCCGTGACTCCGGCCGCAGGTACGCGTACGGGCCGACGCTCGCCTGCGGGCCCACCTCGGCGCCGAGCGCGTGGCTGCGCACGATGCTCGCCCCCGCGCCCACCACCGTGTCCACGAGCGTGGTGTCCGGGCCGACGAGCGCGCCCTGGCCGACCGCTGTGGCACCCTGGAGCTGCGTGTTCTGGTCGATCACCGCGTCCCGCTCGACGGTCACCGTCACGTCGATCCAGGTGGTGTGCGGGTCGAGGATGCTGACCCCGGTACGCATCCAGCCCTCGTTGATCCTGTCCCGCAGCAGCCGGCGCAGCGCAGCCAGCTCGACCCGGTCGTTGCAGCCGAGCGTCTCCACGTGGTCGGCGGCGCAGTGCACGGCCACCGGCTCACCGGCGTCACGCAGCAGCGCGAAGACGTCGGTCAGGTACTCCTCGCCCTGGTCGTTGTCGGTGGAGAGCTTGCCCAGCGCCTCCCGCAGCCGGGCCGCGTCGAACGCGTAGATGCCCGCGTTGATCTCCCGCAGGGCGCGCTGCTGGGGGGTGGCGTCGCGCTCCTCGACGATCTGCTCCAGCCGCCCCTGCACGTCCCGCACGATCCGGCCCAGGCCGGTCGGGTCCGGCACCTCGGCGGCCAGCACCGTCGCCGCGGCGGCGGCCTCCTCGTGCGCCTCGACGAGCGCCTGGACCGTCTCCGGCCGCAGCAGCGGCACGTCCCCGTTGATCACCACGACCGTGCCGGTCGCGTCCGGCACCGCGTCCAGCGCGATGCGTACCGCGTGCCCGGTGCCGAGCTGCTGCTCCTGGAGCACCGGGGTGGCGGCCGGGGCGACCTCGGTCAGGTGCTCCCGTACCCGGTCGGCGCCGTGGCCGACCACGACCACGGTGCGGTCCGCGCCGAGCGGGCCGGCCGCGGCCAGGACGTGACCGAGCAGGGTACGGCCGAGCAGCGGGTGCAGCACCTTGGGCAGGGACGACTTCATCCGCTTGCCCTCACCGGCGGCGAGCACGACAACGGTGCGGAGGTGGGGCTGGGACACGACGTGCTCCCGTCGGGACGGCGACAGTCTCGCGGTCATGCTAACCACGCGACGGAGGGCAAACAGCAGAAGCTCCCGGGAGAGGATTCGAACCCCTATAATCAGGACCAAAACCTGACGTCCTGCCATTAGACGACCCGGGATGGTCGAAAACGGGCAAACAGCAATCCACCCGCCGGCTGCCTACACCTTACCGGTCACGAGGTGGATCTTCATCGCTCATTCCTTTCATGATCCCTTCGATCCTCCAGCAGAGCCGGACCCCGCCGACGACCTGCACGGTCAGGCAGCCGTGGTAGTCGACGCCCCTGTTCTTGCGCGTGGTCAGCGGTCGATGCCTCTTGATCGTGGTGGGCTGAAAGCTCTCCGCCGGCACGCCCACCCGAGCCGCCCACCAGCGCACCGCGGCCGCGTCGTCCGCCGTCTCGTGGATGCTCACCCGGAACCTCCGGTTCCTCTGCCGGCACCTCGACGACGTCCAGGAAGCGCAGAAAGAGCATCACCAGCAGTGGATCACTGTTGACGAACTTGATCCGGCAGTCGTTCGGACGCCACGGCTTCGCCTTGCCGCCTTCGCACCAGTAGATCGCCGCACCGATCAGCATCAGCTCGCGCCGATCGATCTGCCGCACCCACTCCGCCGACGCCGCCACCACCTCAGCCCGGACTGCGTCTCGCGCCGCCCGATGTGCGCTCCACTGAGCGTCAGCCCGCGCCCGCTGGGCGATCCGCCGGCGCCGGCGCACCAGTTCCGGGTCCAGTGGCAGATGCCGAATCCACAGATATGCCGTGGACTTCGAGACGTCGAGCGCCCTGGCGATCTCCCCCACCGGGCAGCCGGCTCGCCGCAGAGCAAGCGCCTGCGCGTGCAGTTCCGGCTTCCAGCCCCGATAAGGGCGTGAACGGGGATTGGACTCCTCAGCGACCACGGCCGCAGATTAGAACGGGCGTACGACAGCGGCCGGTCTGACCGCGAGCGCCGCACCTGGCAGGATGGACGGGTGACCGACGTTTCCGGCAACGACCGCGCCCGCCGGCGGCCCGTGCCGGCGACCAAGCCCTCCCGGGTGCGCATGTCCGCGACGCAGCGGCGCGAGCAGTTGATCGTGATCGCCCGGCAGATCTTCGCCGAGCGTGGCTTCGACGCGACCTCGATCGAGGAGGTGGCGGCGCGCGCGAAGGTCTCCAAGCCGGTGGTCTACGAGCACTTCGGCGGCAAGGAGGGGCTCTACGCGGTGGTGGTGGACCGGGAGGTCCGCTCGCTGCTGGACCGGATCACCACGGCGCTGACCGCGGGTCATCCGAGGGAGTTGCTGGAGCAGGCCGCGTTGACGTTGCTGACCTACATCGAGGAGGAGACCAGCGGCTTCCGGGTGCTGGTCCGCGAATCACCGCTGATGTCCGCGACGGGCAACTTCAGCAGCGTGATGAACGACGTGGCGCACCAGGTGGAGCACATCCTGGCGGGCGAGTTCTCCATCCGGGGCTACGACCCGAAGCTGGCGGAGCTCTACTCGCAGGCGCTGGTGGGCATGGTGGCGCTGACCGGCCGCTGGTGGCTGGAGGTGCGCAAGCCGCGCAAGGAGACGGTGGCGGCACACCTGGTGAACCTGGCCTGGAACGGGTTGTCGCACCTGGATTCGCAGCCGGGCCCGATCCGGAGTTGAGCTACGCCCCTGCGGCGGCCGTCCTGGCGGCCTCGATCGCCGAGGTGAAGTCGGGGCCGGCCCCGATCTGGGCGAGCAGCACGTTCGCCGCGTTGTAGCAGTCGAACCTTTCGATTTTTCCGTCACGGAGATACCAGAGGTCGGCCGTCGGCACGTCGATCCGGTTGCCGGTCGGCGGGATCTCACCGACCGGGGTGGGAAACGCGCCGAGGTGTGTGCCCTGAATGCGCAGTGCTACGGCGACCACGTCGCCGAGCGCGTGCACGTCGAGCAGCTCGCGGTGGACGTCGGGAAAGACCCCGGCGAAGCCCGTCAGCGCCCGCGGGATCTGGTCCCCGCGGAAGGTCATCGAGTTGGGCACGTCGTTGAAGGTGCCGTCCTCGGTGAACAGGGCGCGAAAACCGGGCCCGTCGAGGACGTCCCCCTCCGCCAGCCGGTACGCCTCGCGAACGATCTCTTCGTTGCTCTTCATTCTGCCCGTCCTTGATCGTCGTGCCGCCGAGGGGAGCAGTTCCCGTCGATGCGTGCTCCACCACGCTAGCAAGTTTTTGACCGTATGGTCAATAACGTAGGCTTGCCCACGTGCCTCGCCCCCGCAAGTTCCTCGAGAGCGATGTCGTGAGCAGCGCCAGCGAGGTGTTCGCCGTGCACGGCCTCGCCGCCGCGACCCTCGACGACCTGGTGCGGGCGACCGGCCTGGGCAAGCAGAGCCTGTACAACGCGTTCGGCGGCAAGCGGGAACTGTTCCTCCGGGCGCTCTCCGAGGACCGGGAGGAGGCGACGCGCGCCGTCTCGGAAGCGCTCGGGCACGAGGGCGCCTCGCCGCTGGAACGAATCCGGGGTCACATGCTCCGCATGGCGATCGAGTTCAGCAGCGGTGATCGACGCGTCTCGCTCACCACACGCGCGCTTGTCGAGTCGACCGGCGAGGACGACGCGCTCTCGACGGTCACCAAGGCCGGCATCGAACAGCTCGCCGGGGTCTACGCGCAGTGCCTGGAACACGCGCGGGAGAACGGGGATCTCCCGGAGGACGCGAACGTGCAGTCGCTGGCGGTCTACTTCGTCGCCGTCACCCGGGGGATGGAGCTGCTCGGCCGCGCCGGTGTCGGCCGTGGCGTTCTCACAGCTGTCGCACTCGACGCGCTTCGCGCGCTCCACGGCCGGCGGTAGTCATCGAGGCCCCTCGGCGACCGGGTGGTAGCGGCGCTGCCGTTCCTCCTCGGCGTGCTCCGACGTGCCGACCTTGTCGTAGAGGCCGGTGGCGAGCAGGACCAGCCCGAACAGCAGCGACACGATGACGGTCGACATGGAGAAGTTCAGGAAGTTCGCCGGGGTCTGCAGCACCGACATCATCAGGACGCCGGTGACCAGGAAGACCACGCCGGCGGTGAGGTTCATGTAGTGGCCGAGGTTGCCGCGGCGGGAGGCGCCGACCAGCAGGACCGCGCCGAAGACCACCGAGACCAGCGAGAATGCCAGGTTGGTACGCAGGCCGAGCGCCCAGTCGCTGTCCCGGCCGAACAGTCCCTCGCCCCAGGTCTGGAAGACGCCGAAGACGCCGAAGACCAGGATGTAGAGGCCGATGAGCCCGGACAGCACCCGGTAGAGCGGCCGCGCGGGGTGGTTCACCGGGAAGTGCGCCATGATGCCCTCCAGCCCTGTGACTGATTCGGGGCAATTGTCGCCCGGGTCGTCCGCTCACGTCCGGAAAACCCCGAAGGCCCGGCGCGCTGCGCCGGGCCTTCGGTACGACGGGGTCAGAGCACCAGGCGGGCCTTCTGCCAGGCCTCGTGCTCGTCGTCGGAGCCGACCTTGCCGTACATGCCGACCATCAGGAGCACCAGCGACAGGGTCAGGACCACGACGTCGGTCATGATCGAGAAGTTGAAGATGTTGGCGTCGGTCTGCAGGAACGCCAGCGCGGCCAGGCCGATCACCATCAGCGTGTAGGCCAGCCACTGGTTGATCGCCACGTCGAGGTTGCGGCCGATCGCGGTGCCGGCCAGGATCACGACGCCGACCAGCACCGACAGCAGCGAGAACGCCATGTTGGTGCCCTGGCCGAGGACCTTGGTGTCGTCCTGGGCGAGGAAGTCGTTGCCGGCGCTGGCGATGATGCCGAGGCCGCCGAAGACGACGAAGTACAGACCAACGATCCCGCCGATCGCCCGGTAGATCGGCCGCGCGGGGTGGTTGACGGGGGTGTGGGCCATCTCTGCGTCTCCAAAAGACCGTTCGGACGAGGGTTCCACCGGTGATTGTCCCGTACGCCGGTCAGTGACGCCGCACACCCCCCACCCCGGCGGCAGGTCAGCCGCCCGGCAGCTCCTCGGCCAGGGCCAGCCAGGTCTCCTCGGTGCGGTCCCGCTCCGCCCGCACCTCCTTGAGCTGGGCGTCCAGCTCGGCGACCCGGGCGTAGTCGGTGGCGTTCGCGGCGAGCTGCTCGTGCAGGCCCGCCTCCTTCTGTTCGAGCTTGGCGATCTGCCGTTCCAGCCGGTTCAGTTCCTTCTTCGCGACGCGTACCTCGGCCGCTGACATGCCCTCGCGCGCCGGCGCCGCCGTGGCCGGGGTGAGGTCGGCGGGCGCCGGGCCGCCGGCCACGGCGGCGCGCGCCAGGTACTCGTCGACGCCGCCGGGCAGGTGCACCAGCCGGCCGTCACCGAACATGCCGTACGCGACGTCGGTGACCCGCTCGATCAGGTAGCGGTCGTGGCTGGCCACCACGATCGTGCCGGGCCACGAGTCGAGCAGGTCCTCCAGCGCGGCGAGCGTGTCGGTGTCCAGGTCGTTCGTGGGCTCGTCGAGCAGCAGCACGTTGGGTTCCCCGGCGAGCAGCCGCAGCATCTGCAGGCGGCGGCGCTCACCGCCGGACAGGTCACTGACCGGGGTCCAGAGCCGCTTGTCGTCGAAGCCGAAGATCTCGGCGAGCTGGGCGGCGCTGATCTCCCGGTCGCCGAACTGCACGCGCCGGGCCACCTCCTCGACGGCTTCCAGCACGCGCAGGTGGCCGGGGAGTTCGGCGAGTTCCTGGGACAGGAACGCCGGCCGGACGGTCTGCCCGGCGGCGAAGCGCCCACCGTCGGGGCCGGTCACCCCGGCGAGCATCCGCAGCAGTGTGGTCTTGCCGGCGCCGTTGCGGCCGAGGATCGCCACCCGGTCGCCGGGACCGACCTGCCAGGTGGTGTCGTGCAGGATCTCCTTCGGGCCGGCGTGCAGCCGGACGTGTTCGAGGTCGTACACCTGCTTGCCGAGCCGGGCGGTGGCGAGCCGTTGCAGCGACATGGTGTCGCGGGGTTCCGGCACGTCGGCGATGAGCGCGTTCGCCGCGTCGATGCGGAACTTCGGCTTGGAGGTGCGTGCCGGAGCGCCCCGGCGCAGCCAGGCGATCTCCTTGCGGAGCAGGTTCTGCCGGCGGGCCTCGGTGGCGGCGGCGACGCGTTGCCGCTCCACGCGGGCCAGCGTCCACGCGGCGAAGCCGCCCTCGTACGCCCGGACGGTCTGGTCGGCGACCTCCCAGGTGGTGGTGCAGACGGCGTCGAGGAACCAGCGGTCGTGGGTGACCACGACGAGCGCGCCCTTGCGGGTGACCAGGTGCCGGGCCAGCCAGTCGACGCCACCCACGTCGAGGTGGTTGGTGGGCTCGTCGAGGACGAGCAGGTCGGCGTCGCGGACCAGCAGCGCGGCGAGCGCCACGCGGCGGCGTTCCCCGCCGGACATCGGGCCGACCGGCGTGTCCAGGCCGAGGTGGGGCATGCCGAGGCCGTCGAGGATGGCGCGGACGCCCGCGTCGCCGGCCCACTCGTGCTCGGCGCCCATGCTCTCGCCGAGCCAGGCGGTGCCGAGCACCACGTCCCGCACGGTGAGTTCGGGGGCCAGGTCCAGGCGCTGCGGCAGCCAGGCGACGCGCAGGTCACGGCGGTGGGTGACGCGGCCGTCGTCGGGTTCCTCGGTGCGGGTGAGCAGCCGCAGCAGCGTCGACTTGCCGGCGCCGTTGAGGCCGACCACACCGACCCGGTCGGCGTCGTCGAGGCCGAGCGAGACGTCGGTGAGCAGCGGCCCCGCGGCGCCGTACCCCTTGGACACCCGGTCCAGGTTGACGATGTTGGCCACTGACCCACCCCTCACGACTCAGGCGTCCCGGGGGCCCGGGACGCCTGGGTCAAGGGTACGGGGCGTCAGACCACGCGGGCGCCGGCGACCGGGCCGTGCGCGACGCGGGCCTCCCGGCACACCCCGGCGGCGGTGATCTCGGCGGCGATCCGGACCGCGTCGGACTCGCCGGTGGCGAGGAAGACGCAGGTGGGGCCGGAGCCGGAGACGATGCCGGCCAGCGCGCCCGCCGCCTCGCCGGCCTTGAGTGTCTCGGCCAGCGCCGGGCGCATGGTCAGCGCGGCGTCCTGGAGGTCGTTGCCGAGCGTGGCGGCGAGCACCCTCGGGTCGCGCTGGCGCAGCGCGGCGAGCAGCGCGTCGGTGCTGCCCAGCGGCGTGCCGGCGGCGCCGGTGTCGCGCAGCCGGTCCAGTTCCCGGTAGGCGGCCGGGGTGGACAGGCCGCCGTCGGCGATCGCCACCACCCAGTGCCAGGAGGTGGGGCGGGCCAGCACCGGGCTGACCGCCTCGCCCCGGCCGGTGCCGAGCGCGGTGCCGCCGTGGATCAGGAACGGGACGTCGGAGCCGAGGTCGGCGGCGATGCCGGCGAGTTCGTCACGGGACAGCCCGGTGCCCCAGAGCGTGTCGCAGGCGACCAGCGCGGCGGCGGCGTCGGCGCTGCCACCGGCCAGCCCGCCCGCGAGCGGGATCTGCTTGCGCAGGTGCAGCCGGGCGTGCGGGGCGACGCCCGCGTAGCCGGCCAGCGCGTGCGCGGCGCGCAGCGCCAGGTTGGTGTCGTCCAGGGCCAGCTCGCCGGCGCCCTCGCCCTCCATGGTGAGGGTGAGCGTGTCGCCGCGGCGGGCGGTCAGCTCGTCGTAGATGGAGATCGCGTGGTAGACGGTGTTCAGCTCGTGGTAGCCGTCACGCCGCAGCGGTCCGACCCCGAGATGCAGGTTGACCTTGGCGGGCACCCGCACCTTGACCGGGCCGCTGGACCCGCGCCGCTGCCCGTCCTCGTCCTCCGGTCGCCATGCCTCGGTCACCGGGCGGACCCCACCGGACGTGGGCGGATGTCGAGCGGCTTCGGCACTGTCAGCTCCTCGGCGAGGGGTCGGGCAACGGCGCCAGCCTACTGCTCGCCGCCGGGGGCGTCCGGGGCCGACGCGGCGACGGCGGCGAA
This sequence comes from Micromonospora sp. NPDC048169, assembly GCF_040652815.1. Lineage (NCBI taxonomy): Bacteria > Bacillati > Actinomycetota > Actinomycetes > Micromonosporales > Micromonosporaceae > Micromonospora > Micromonospora sp. NPDC048169. The sequence goes on along the minus strand of NZ_JBEZMS010000002.1, from coordinate 114,047 downwards.
CTGCTCGACGGTAAGCGATTCGCCCCGCGCACCGGGGTCCACGCCGGCGGCGGTGAGCGCGGCGGCGGCTCGGTCGGCGCCGCCCGCCCAGCCGGCCAGGGCGGCCCGCAGCGTCTTGCGGCGCTGCGCGAACGCGGCATCGACGACGGCGAAGACCGCCCGCCGGGGTACGTCCGGCCGGGGCGGTTCACGCCTGGTGAACGCCACCAGGCCGGAGTCGACGTTGGGCACCGGCCAGAACACGTTCGGCGGGACCTTGCCGGCCGCCCGGGAGCGGGCGTACCAGGCGAGTTTGACCGACGGGATGCCGTACACCTTGGAGCCGGGACCGGCGACGAGCCGGTCGGCTACCTCCTTCTGCACCATCACCAGGCCGTGGCGCAGCGTGGGCAGCTCGGCGAGCAGGTGCAGCACGACCGGCACGGCGACGTTGTAGGGCAGGTTCGCCACCAGCGCTGTCGGCGCCGGGCCGGCCAGGTCGGCGGCGGTGACCCGCAGCGCGTCGGCCGGGTGGACGGTGAGGCGCTCGGCGGCCGTACCGGCGAAGCGCGCGGCGGTCTCCGGCAGCGCGGCGGCCAGCGCCGGGTCGAGTTCGACCGCGTGCACGTGCGCGGCGACCGGGAGCAGGGCGAGCGTGAGCGAGCCGAGCCCGGGGCCGACCTCCAGCGCCACGTCGTCGGGGGTCAGCCCGGCGGTGGTGACGATCCGGCGCACCGTGTTCGGGTCGTGCACGAAGTTCTGGCCGAGCTTCTTGGTCGGCGTGACGCCGAGGCGCGCGGCGAGTTCCCGGATCTCCGCCGGGCCGAGGAGACCGGTCACGCCCCGTAGCGTAAGCGCCCCCGCCCGCGGGGAAGGAAGGGCCCCTTCTTAACGCCTCGCGATATGGAGGGGCCCCTTCTTAACGCCACGGGCCGAACGCGCGCTCACCGTTCGTGGAGAGGGCGGCGCAGAGGGCCTCCACGTCGGTGCCGGTGGTCTCGGCGAGGAAGCGGACGGTCAGCGGGATCAGGTACGACGCGTTGGGCCGCCCCCGGTACGGCATCGGGGTGAGGTAGGGCGCGTCGGTCTCCACGAGCATCTGCGCCGGCGGGGTGACGGCTGCGGCCTCGCGCAGCGCGGCGGCGCTGCCGAACGTGACGGTGCCGGCGAAGCTGAGCAGGAAGCCGCGCCGGACGCACTCGCGGGCGAAGTCGGCGTCGCCGGAGAAGCAGTGCATGACCACCGCCTCCGGGGCGCCCTCGTCGTCGACGATGCGCAGCACGTCGGCGTGCGCGTCCCGGTCGTGGATGACGAGCGCCTTGCCGTGCCGCTTGGCGATGGCGATGTGCGCCCGGAAGCTCTCCTCCTGCGCGGCTCGCCCCTCCTCGCCGGTACGGAAGAAGTCCATCCCGGTCTCGCCGACGCCCCGGACCCGGTCCCGGCCGGCGAGCGTCTCGATCTGGCGCAGCGCCTCGTCCAGGTCGGCCAACCGGGGCGCCTCGTTCGGGTGCAGCGCCACGGTGGCGAGCACCGCCGCGTACCGGTCGGCGACGTCGGCGCTCCACCGGGACGAGTCGACGTCCACCCCAACCTGGACGAGCCGGTCCACGCCGGCCCGGGTGGCGGCCTCGATCGCGGCGGCCAGCGGGTCGTCGCCGGAGCCGCCGGGCGGCGTGCCGAACTCGCCGACGGTGATGTCGAGGTGGGTGTGGCTGTCCGGCACGGGTACGGGCAGCGGCTCGGGGACGGGCGGGAACTCCCCCGCCCGGCGGGCGGCGCGCTGCTTGCGGGTCTCGGTCTGCTCGCTCATCGCGGCCAGCATCACACACCGGCCCGGGGCGGCGTTCCCGGACCGCCACCGGCCGTTCACGTCGCCCACATGTGGCGGGCTTAGCGTCCTGGAGTGACCGTCACCGACCAGGCCGGCGGGCCCGCCTCCGACCGGGCCGGGTTGCGCGTGACGTACGCCGGGCGCGCGCACCCGGCCGAGGAGATCGCCCGGGGCGCGGCGTACGAGTTGTTCAGCGCCGACGAGGCGCCCGGGTTCGAGTGGTGTCCCCGGCCCGGCAACGGCTATCCGTGGCGCCGGTTCGTGCACGCGACAGAGGTCGACGCGGTGCACGGGGGCCCCGGGACGGCCGACGAGACGGACGCGCCGCTGCTGATGCCGGTGCACCGGGACCGGGGGTGGGAGTACGTACACCAGCTCAGCCAGCAGCCGGGCGCGGCGGCCGACCCGACGCTCGCGGCGGTGCGCGCCTCGGCGGTGATCCGGCCCGGTACCCGGATGGTGAAGGTGCTCTCCGCCCGGCAGCTCGCCGGATACGTGCGGGGCTGGCTGCCGCACGGCTTCTGCTACCGGGAGCACGACGTGGCGCACCTGCGGACGCCGGCCGGGATGGCGGTGCTGCGCGGCGACTCCGAGGGCGGCGACGTGGCGTACGCGCTGCGCTGGCGGGCCGCCGACCCGGCCGACTACGACGTGCCGGTGGGTGAGGCGCACCGGGGGCTCATGGCGTTGCCGCCCCGGGACCGGCTCGGGCCGCCGGTGCTCGGCACCGGGTTCGTGCCGAGTAACGGGCAGCTCGTGCCGGAGTTCGTCACCCGGGAGTTCGCCGACCTGCCGATGCCGGCGAACGCCACGCTGCTCGCCTACCCGGCCGAGGGGGTGGAGGTGGTGCTCTACACCTACCAGGCGGAGCAGCGGGGCTGGCTGCGCCTGGCCGGCCCGCAGTGGCGGCACCTGCTCGCGGCGGTGCCCGGTCTGGCCGCCGACCAGGAGTACGTGCCGACCGGCGAGGCGCCGCGCTCGACCCGGCTCGTCGGCACGTACGCGGGTTCGGAGTACGAGGCGGTCGCGGACCAGCCGGGCGGGTTCCGGGTGCTGGCGATGACCCGTGCGGCCCGGTACCCGGTGGACGCGGCGGCCCGCCGGGTGCGCACGGCGGCCTGGCGCGGAGCGCAGTGCCTGGTGCTGCGGGAGGAGGGCGGCTGGCTGCGGTTGCGGCTGCGCCGCCCGGATCCGGACGCGGTGGCCGCGACCGGCGCGCAGTGTCTGGAACGCGGCGTGTACGAGGTCTGGGCGCCCGGCGGCGAGCTGACCGACGACCGGGTGGTGGACCTGCCCTATCCGGCCCGGCACGCATAGACGGGTGCGGGTCGGGAAGGCGTGGGCATCCGAGAAACCCGCGCGAGGGGGAATCCCGACATGCCTTTCGTCACCGTCGGTACGGAGAACTCCGCACCCGTCGACCTGTACTACGAGGATCACGGTTCCGGCCAGCCGATCGTGCTGATCCACGGTTTCCCGTTCAACGGGGCGACCTGGGAGAAGGTGAGCGGCAACCTGCTGAACGCCGGATACCGGGTGATCACGTACGACAGGCGTGGATTCGGCAACTCCGCCCAGCCGGCCATGGGCTACGACTACGACACGTTCGCGGCCGACCTGGACGTGCTGATGACGGAGCTGGACCTGCGCAACGCGATCCTGGTCGGACACTCCATGGGCACCGGTGAGGTGACCCGCTACCTGGGGGCGTACGGGTCGGACCGGGTGGACCGGGCGGTGCTGATCTCGCCGTTGGCGCCGTACCTGCCGAAGACCGCCGACGATCCGCAGGGCGTGGAGCAGAGCGTGTTCGACGGCTTCCAGCAGGCCATCCTGGCGGACCGGTTCGCCTACCTGACCGCGTTCTGCGACGCGTTCTTCGATTCCGGCGGGAAGCGGGACCGGGCGGTCAGCAACGAGGCGTACCACGCCCACTGGCAGATCGGCACGCAGGCGTCGGCGAAGGGCACCCACGACTCGGTGGACGCCTGGCTCACCGACTTCCGCCCCGACCTGCCGAACATCGACGTGCCGGTGCTGATCATCCAGGGCACCAAGGACGCGGTGCTGCCGTTCGCCGCGACCGGCCAGCGGCTGGTGGACATGCTGCCCGACGCCCGGCTGGTCACGCTGCCGGACGCGCCGCACGGCCTCCCGTGGACGCACGCCGGCGAGGTCAACGAGGCGGTGCTGGAGTTCATCGGCAAGCCGCGCATGGCCCACGCCTGACCGGCGAGACGGCAGCGGCCCGGGGAACACCCGGGCCGCTGCCGCGCGTGTGCTCAGCCGGCCAGGCGGGCCAGCTCCTCCTCGACGATCGACGGGTCGAGCTTGCGGAACACCGGCTTCGGCGCCGCGAGCGGCCGGCCCACCTCCAGGGGTACGGACTCCCAGCGCGCCCCGACCGTGTAGTCGCCGGTCAGCACCGGGTACGACGGCCCGCCGTCGAGGTCGTCGACCTCCTCGATCACCGGCATCGGGGCGTGCGTGCCGGTGCCGCCGAGCAGCTCGTGGATCTTCTGCGCGGAGTGCGGCAGGAACGGGGTGAGCAGCGTGTTGGCGTCGCTGACCACCTGGAGCGCGACGTGCAGGATGGTGCCCATCCGGGGCTTGTCGTCCTCGCCCTTGAGCTTCCAGGGCGCCTGCTCGGAGAGGTACTTGTTGGCCTCGGCGACGACCTTCATGGCCTCGCCGATTGCCTGCTTCTGCCGGTGCCGCGCGATCAGGTCGCCGACGGTGGCGAAGCCCGCCTTCGCGGTGTCCAGCAGCGCCTGGTCGGCCTCGGTGAGCCCGGCCGGGTCGACCGGCGGGATCGCGCCGAAGTTCTTCGCCGCCATCGACACCGACCGGTTGACCAGGTTGCCCCAGCCGGCGACCAGCTCGTCGTTGTTGCGGCGCAGGAACTCGGCCCAGGTGAAGTCGGTGTCGTTGCTCTCCGGCCCGGCCACCGCGATGAAGTAGCGCAGGGCATCGGCGTCGTAGCGCTCCAGGAAGTCCCGTACGTAGATGACCACCTTGCGGGAGGAGGAGAACTTCCGGCCCTCCATGGTCAGGTATTCGCTGGAGACGACCTCGGTGGGCAGGTTGAGCCGGCCCAGCTCGCCCGGCTCGCCGTCGCGGGCGCCCTCGCCGGAGTAGCCGCCGAGCAGCGCCGGCCAGATCACCGAGTGGAAGACGATGTTGTCCTTGCCCATGAAGTAGTAGGAAAGGGCGTCCTTCCCCTCCGCGTCGGCGGACCACCACTTGCGCCACGCCTCCGGGTCACCGGTGCGGCGGGCCCACTCGATGGAGGCGGACAGGTAGCCGATGACCGCGTCGAACCACACGTAGATCCGCTTGTCCGGGCGGTCGCGCCAGTCGTCGAGCGGGATCGGCACACCCCACTCCAGGTCGCGGGTGATGGCTCGCGGCTGGAGGTCGTCGAGCAGGTTGCGGGAGAACCGCAGCACGTTCGGGCGCCAGCCGTCGCGGGTGTCCAGCCACTGCCGCAGCGCGTCGGCCAGCGCGGGCAGGTCGAGGAAGAAGTGCTCGGTCTCGACGAACTCCGGCGTCTCCCCGTTGATCTTCGACTTGGGGTCGATCAGGTCGATCGGGTCGAGCTGGTTGCCGCAGTTGTCGCACTGGTCGCCGCGCGCGCTGTCGTAGCCGCAGATCGGGCAGGTGCCCTCGATGTAGCGGTCGGGCAGCGTCCGGCCGGTGGAGGGGGAGATCGCCCCGGTGGTGACCTTCGGGACGATGTAGCCGTTGCGGTGCAGGCCGGTGAACAGCTCCTGCACCACCGCGTAGTGGTTGCGCGTGGTGGTGCGGGTGAACAGGTCGTACGACAGGCCCAGCGCCCGCAGGTCCTCGGCGATCACCCGGTTGTAGCGGTCGGCCAGCTCGCGCGGGGTGACCCCCTCCGCGTCGGCCTGCACCTGGATCGGGGTGCCGTGTTCGTCGGTGCCGGAGACCATGAGCACGTCGTGACCGGCCATCCGCATGTACCGGGCGAAGACGTCGGAGGGAACGCCGAATCCGGATACGTGGCCGATGTGGCGCGGGCCGTTGGCGTAGGGCCAGGCGACCGCGGCGAGAACGTGACTCATGAGCAGCAAGCCTAGTGATTGACGTGGGTGCGCCGCGAACCAATGGGGTGCGCGCTCCGACCGTACGTCCGATTTGTCGCCGACACGCGGCGTGAGCTGCCCGACAAGCCCGACGTACCGGTGTGAAATGAACATCGTGACCAGCAGACCAGCGGCGCCCGAGCCGTCCGCCGCCGCCCCCCGGCGTGCGGCACGGCCCGCGCCGCCCGGCGGACCCGTCGCCCCGCAGCCACGGCTCGACCCGGCGGACCCGCCGGTGGAGGTGGAGCCGACCACCGGAGCGCCGGTGGACGCGGTGCCGAACCGCGTGCCGGTACGCCAGCCGCGCTGGCAGCGCGCGTCCGCGCCGTCCGGCGGCTGGGCGCCGATCGAGGAGGTGCACTGGGACGGCACGCCGCTGCGCGACGAGCCGCGCCCGCATCCCGCCCGGCACCCGGCGCGACGGGAGCGCGCCCGCCCGGTCGCGCCGCCGAGCCCGCCCGCCGGGCTGGCCGTACTGCTGACGCTGAGCCTGCTCGCCGCGTTCTTCGCCTGGGTGAGCGCCGGGCCGTTCTGGCTGGCGGTGGGTCACTCGACAGGCGGCACCGTGATGATCACGCAGTGCGCGGGCGGCGGGCTCACCCAGCGCTGCCGGGGCATCTTCTCCGCCGACGGCGACCGGTTCCAGGCCCATGGGGTACGGGTCAGCGGCGTACCGGCCGGACGCACCGGCACCGGCAGTTCGCTGCGCGCGCGGATGACCGGGCCGGGCGGGTCCACCGCCTATGCGGACACCGGCGCCGGACGGCACCTGCGCTGGCTGCTGGGGCTGGCCCTGGTGGCCGGCTGCGCCGCCGGCATCGCCAGGTGGACCGGGGCAGCCCGGCTCGCCGACGAACGGCAGCGGCGCTGGGCGGTCGGCCTGGCGCTGGCCGGGCCGGCGTTGATCACGGTCGGGTTCCTGGCCGCCGCCTGGTGAGATGAGGTGTTAGAAGGGGGCCCTTCCTCTACCGCAGGCGTTAACAGGGGGCCCTTCCTTTCACTGGTGCACGACCGCGTACACCTCGCGCCGCCGCAGCCCGTACGCGGTGGCGACCTCGGTGATCGCGTCCCGGCGGGACAGCCCGCCCGCCTCGCGTTCGGCCACCGCCGCGCGCAGCGTCTCGTCGTCCGGCCGGACCGCCGGCGTGGCCGGGGCGCCCGCCACGACGAGCGTGATCTCGCCGCGCGGGTCGCCCTCGGCGGCCCACTCGGCCAGCTCGCCGAGCGGCCGGCGGACCACCTCCTCGTACGTCTTGGTCAGCTCGCGGCACAGCGCGGCGGGCCGGTCCGGGCCGAACGCCTCGGCCAGGTCGGCGAGCGCGCCGGAGATGCGGTGCGGCGCCTCGAAGAACACGAGCGTGCGGTCCTCGGCGGCGAGCGCGCGCAGCCGGGAACGGCGGGCGCCGGGGGTACGCGGCAGGAAGCCCTCGAAGCAGAACCTGTCGCAGGGCAGCCCGGAGAGCGCCAGCGCGGTGGTGACGGCGCTCGGTCCGGGCGCGGCGGTGACCGGCACGCCGGCGTCCAGCGCGGCCCGGACCAGGCGGTAGCCGGGATCGGAGACGCTCGGCATGCCGCCGTCGGTGACCAGCGCGACCGTGTAGCCGGCGGCGAGCACCTCGGCCAGCTCGGGCGTACGCCGCTCCTCGTTGCCCTCGAAGTACGAGACGATCCGGCCGGGCACCGTCACGTCCAGGTCGCGGGCCAGCCGGGTGAGCCGCCGGGTGTCCTCGGCGGCGACCACGTCGGCGGCGGCCAGCACCTCGCGGAACCGGGCGGACGCGTCGGCCGGGTTGCCGAGCGGCGCGCCGAGCAACACGAGCCGTCCTACCTCGGACATTTCCCCCACGACGTGCGCTCCCTCATCGATGGTCGTACCAATTTCGGAGACGATGGACGCCACCGGGCACCCTCGCAGCCTACGATCGCCGGGTGACGAGTGCGTCGACAGCACAGAGCGCGAACCCGGACCCTTCCACCACCGACCGGGACGACGGCGCCGGGGGCGGGATCCCCGCCGCCGTGCGGCGCCGGCTCGCCACCGTCGACGACCGCATCGGCCGGGGTCAGGCGTGGCTGGCGACAGGCGTGGTGGTGGCCATCGCGGCGATCCTGCGCTTCGTGGGGCTCAGTTTCCCGCCCGGCAAGATCTTCGACGAGACCTACTACGCCAAGGACGCGTACGGGCTGATCGACCGCGGCTTCGAGTGGAACTACAAGGACAACGGCCCCTCGTACGTGGTTCATCCGCCGCTGGGCAAGTGGATGATCGGCATCGGCGAGTGGGCCTTCGGCTACCAGGACGCCGACAGTGGCGTCTCGGTGCCGGGCCACCTGATCACCACCTCGCCGGAGTTCGGCTGGCGCTTCGGCGCGGCGGTGGCCGGCACGCTGTCGGTGCTGCTGCTGGTCCGCATCGGGCGGCGGGTGTTCCGCTCCACGGTGCTCGGCTGCGCGGCCGGCCTGCTGCTCGCCCTCGACGGCTACCACCTGGTGCTGTCCCGCACGGCCATCCTCGACATCTTCCTGCTGCTGTTCGTGCTCGCCGCGTTCGGCGCGCTGGTGCTCGACCGGGACGCCCGGCGGCGGCGCTGGGCCCGGGCGCTGGAGGCCGGGCTCGACCCGACACAGCCGGGCCGGGCCGGACGGCCGTCGTCGGGCTGGCGGGACTGGCCGTGGTGGCGGCTGGCGGCCGGTGTGCTGCTCGGCTGCGCCTGCTCGGTGAAGTGGAGCGCGGTCTACTTCGTCCCGGCGTTCGCGTTGCTGGTGCTGCTCTGGGAGGTCGGTGTCCGCCGCTCGTCCGGGGTACGCCGGCCGTGGCGCGACGCCGTGCTCGACGAACTGCCGTGGCTGCTCGCCGCCGGCGTGCTGATGCTGGTGACCTACGTGGCGACCTGGTCGGGCTGGCTGCTCGGCCAGGACGGCTACTACCGCCTGGCGGAGCGCTACCCGAACAACCCGGAGCTGAGCGACACCCCCTTCGTCGGCGCGCTGATCAACCTGTGGGAATACCACAAGGCCGCGTACGGCTTCCACACCCAGCTCGACGACCCGCACAAGTACCAGTCCTGGCCCTGGCAGTGGCTGCTGCTCGGCCGACCGGTGGCGTTCCACTGGTCCGGGGACGGCAGTTGCGGCGCACCGAGCTGCGCCTCGGAGGTGCTGCTGCTGGGCACGCCGTTGCTGTGGTGGTCGTTCCTGCCGGCGCTGGCCGCGACCGCCTGGCTCGGCCTGGCCCGGCGGGACTGGCGTGCGGGCGCGATCCTGCTCAGCGTCGCCGCCGGCCTGCTGCCCTGGTTCTGGTTCGCCCTCGACGGGCGGACGATGTTCTCCTTCTACGCCGCCCCGGCGGTGCCGTTCCTGGTGCTCGCCGTGGTCTACGTGCTCGGCGCGATCGCCACCCCGGCGCCGGTCACCGGCACGGCCGCGCCACCGGATCCGCAGCAGGCGCACGACCGGCGGCTGGTGGGCGGGATCATCGCGGGCGCGTACGTGTTGCTCGTGGCGCTCTGTTTCGCCTACTTCTACCCGATCTTCGTGGGCCGGGTGCTGCCGTACGCGGACTGGTCGGCCCGGATGTGGCTGGACGGCCGCTGGATCTGACGCGGGGCGGCGGGCGCACAGAAAAGCGCGCCCCGATCGCCTGCCACGGGGGAAGCGGGCGATTGGGGCGCGCAAGACAGAGCTTAGCCACACTCCGGCGACGGCACAACGGGTGCGGGGCGGTCAGATTTCCGACGAGTGCACCACCGGCCGAAAGGGTTACATGGTGCAGCTGACGGTGGGTCCCCGCGAGCGGGCGTGACGGTCCGCCGGGGGCCGGGAAGCGGCCCCGCCGGGCACCTCCGACCCGAATGATCTTCCAAAGTGGATCTCACTACACTTCGCCCGGTGATCAACAAGAGACGATCGACGGCTGTCCTCATCGGACTGCTGGCGGCGGCCGCGCTGATCGGGCCGAGCCCCGCCGGGGCCGACGACGAGACCACCGAACCCGTCGCCGAACCACCGAAGGTCGAGCTGGTCCTGGACGTCAGCGGGTCGATGCGGGCCCGCGACATCGACGGACGCAGCCGGATCTCCGTCGCGCAGCAGGCGTTCAACGAGGTGGTCGACGCCCTGCCGGACGAGACACAGCTCGGCATCCGGGTGCTCGGCGCCACCTACCGCGGCAAGGACAAGAAGCAGGGCTGCCTGGACACCCAGCAGATCGTGCCGGTCGGCCCGGTGGACCGTACCCAGGCCAAGGCAGCGGTCGCCGGCTTGCGTCCGACCGGTTTCACACCAGTCGGACTGGCGCTGCGCTCCGCCGCGCAGGACCTGGGCACCGGCAGCACCGCCCGCCGGATCGTGCTGATCACCGACGGCGAGGACACCTGCGCCCCGCCGGACCCGTGCGAGGTGGCCCGCGAACTGGCCGCCCAGGGCACCCGGCTGGTGGTCGACACGCTCGGCCTGGCGCCGGACGAGAAGGTACGCAAGCAGTTGCTCTGCATCGCCGGCGCGACCGGGGGCACCTACACGGCCGCGCAGAGCGCCGACGAGCTGACCGGCCGGATCAAGCAGCTCGTCGACCGGGCCCGGGACACGTACACCGCCGCCCCGGCGGTGGTGGGTGGCGGCACGGCCTGCGAGGGTGCCCCGCTGCTCGCGCCCGGCGTCTACAGCGACCGGGAGGCGTTCTCCGAGCACCGCTGGTACCGGGTGCCGGTGCGTCAGGGGCAGGAGCTGCGCGCCTCGGTGAGCGTCGCGCTGGACCGGCCGGTCAACCCGGACTACGGCGTGCTGCTCCGCGCCACCGCGCCGGACGGGCGGGAACTCGTCAGGGGTGTCGACGCCGGCAGCGGCCGTACCGACGTGGTCTCCGCCGGGCTGCGCTGGTCGGCCGCCGAGGAGGAGGACGGCCCGAGCGCCGAACCGACGCCCGGCGCGGAGCAGGCCGTACGGACCGTCTGCCTGGTGGTCAGCAACTCGTTCGCGGCCAAGCCCGGCACCCAGGCCCGGCCCGGCATGCCGGTGGAGCTGACCATCGACGTGGTGGCCGCCTCCCCCGCGCCGGACGGGCCGGACCTCGGCCGCGGCTGGGTGCTGCTGCTCCTGCTCACGCTGGCCGGACTGCTCACCGGGCTGGTCGCCGGGCTGCTCACCCGCTGGTGGGTGCACACGTGGAGGACGAACTGAGTATGCGTACGCTGATCCGCGCCGCGGCGGCCACGACCGCCGCCGGCCTCGCCCTCACCCCGGCGGCGGCCCTGGCCGCGCCCAGCCCGTCACCGGGCGCGACCACTGTGACGAAGGCCGGCACCTCGTTCCTCACCGCCACGACCGTCACCGCCGGCCAGCCGGTGCGGGTGGGCGCGTCGACCGGCGACCACCTGTACTGGTCGTTCCGCGCCGACGCCGGGCAGGTGCACGAGATCACCGCCACCGTCACGTTCCCGAAGCCGCGTAGCGGCGGTTCCACCTGGACCGTGGACGTCTTCGACGGGCTGCGCCGCCGGCAGGCGTGCACCGCGGGCGCGCAGACCCCCACCGCCGGCGCGTCGGCGACGAGTGTCGCGCTGGGCTGCACGCTGCGCCGGGTACGGCCGTGGGCCGAACCCTGGTCGGGCGACCCGCTGCCCGGCACCTACTACGTCCGGCTCTCCGTCACCGAGCTGCCCGAACCCGACCTCGGTCTGCCGATCGAGGTGGAGATGCTCGTCGGCGCGACCGACGAGGGCGGCGCGTCGGGCGACGACGGCGAGCTGGCCGCGCCGCTGGTGCCGAACACCAGGGCCGGCACGGTGCTGGCCGCCGAACCGACGCCCGAGGCGGTGGCCGACGACGAGGACCTCGACCTGACCGGCTGGCTCCCGGACGCGGGATCGCGCTGGGTGTGGACGAGCGTGGGCGGCGTCCTCGCCGCCGTGGCCGGCGTGGTCGGCTTCGGCCTCACCCGGCGGCCCCGCCGCCCGTGAGGACCGCGACCCCTCAGGACCGCGACCCCTGAGACCGCGGCCGGTGGCCGCCGCGAACCCGACGCGGCGGCCACCGGCCGCGCTCACGCCTCAGCGGTACGCGGGCCGCGCGGCACCCAGCCGATGAACCGGTGCTGGAGCGCGGTGACCGGAACGGAGCGCAGATCCTGCGTCGCCGCGGCCAGGCAGGATCCGAGATAGACGCTCAGCGACGCCCGGTCCACCTGGTACTCGCGCAGCAGGTGGTGACGTTTCGTGGCGCAGGGCCAGTCGTCACCGCACGAGCCGCAGGTCCAGCCGGGGGTCACCGGCACGTGCTCGCCGTCGGCACTCCCCGAAGTCTCCGCGCCAGGCGTCATCGGCCGCTCCTTCCGAGTCAGGAATGGTGGTGATGGACCGCTTACCTCCCCGCAACGTTCCTTCAGCGCCGAGGCACGCCCAAGCGTTACGGTACGTTCACCGCGTGTCCCCGTCATCCACCTCCCGTGCGTGATCTGCTTCCGGCCGAGGTCGCCGTGGCGGTGGCCGGCCCCGCCGACTGGTCCGGTGACCTGCTCCCGGCCGAACTTGCCACGCTGGGCGAGCGTGTGGTGCCGGGCCGCCGCCGCGACTTCACCGCCGGGCGGGTCTGCGCCCGGCGGGCGCTCGCCGCGCTCGGCCTGACCGCCACGCCGGTGCCCGCCGGCGCCGACCGGGCCCCGGTCTGGCCGTCCGGCGTCGTCGGCGCGATCACCCACACCCGCGACTACTGCGCGGCCGCCGTCGCCCGGGCCGCCGACGTGCGCGCCGTCGGCATCGACGCGGAACGGCACCGGCCCCTGCCCCCGGGGGTACGCCGGAAGGTGTGCCGCCCCGACGAGGAGGTGGAGCTGGCCCGGCTGCCGGCCGGCACGCCCTGGCCGACGGTGGTCTTCAGCGCGAAGGAGACCGTCTACAAGGTCTGGCACCCGCTCGTCGGGACGTGGCTGGGCTTCGCCGACGCACGGGTCGTCCTCGATCCGGCGACCGGCACGTTCCACGCCGAGATCGCGCCGGCCCGGCTCGCCGCCGCACCGGTGCCCGATCCGCCGTCAGCGGTGACCGGCCGGTTCACCGTGGACGACGACCTGGTCCGTACCGCGGCCGTCCTGCCACATCGATGACGCCCTGTCGGCCGGTTTGCGTCCGGCCTATACCGTCGACCCGACTGGACACCCCGAAGGCGCCCCAAGGAGCACGGTGAGCCACCCTGAGCCTCCGTCCGGGTCACCGGACCCGAACCAGCAGCCGCCGGAACCGCCGACGCAGGCGTTCCCTCCCGCCCCGATGCCGCCGGCGCCGGCGCCGGACAGCCCGTACGCGCCGCCGCCCGCTCCGGCCTATCCCCCGCCGCCCTCGGACGCGCCGCAGCCGCCCATGTCGGGTCCCCCGCAGCCGCCCGTCTCCGGGGCGCCCCATCCGCCGCAGCCGGGTCCGGGCGCGCAGTACCCGCCCGCGCCCGCCCCCGGCGAGGCGTACCCACCGGCACCGCCGACATCGGGCGCGCCCTACCCGCCGCCGGGCGGGGCGTACCAGCCGCCGGGGTTCGAGTACCAGCCCTCGGGCGGCGAGTACCAGGCTCCGGGTGGGGCGTACCAGCAGCCGGGCGGGTATCCGCCCCCGGGCGGTTACCCGCCGCCGGGCGGCGGGGCGTATCCGCCCGGGCAGCCGTTCGGGCCGCCGGCGAAGAAGTCGAACAGGAACGTCTGGATCACGGTCGGCGTCATCGCGGTGATCCTCGTGCTGCTGTGCTGCGGCGGCGGCCTCTTCGCCATCTACAGTGGGGCGAAGAACGACCGGGAGGCCGCCGCCCCGCCGCCCACGCCAGACATCACCTACGGACAGCCGACGGCAAGCCCTCCGACCGGTGGCACCCCGACGGACGCTCCCACCGGCACGCCGCAACCGGGCACCACCGGCGGCGTCGCGTCCAACATGCCGGCCGGCGCCAGGCTGACCGTCAACGACGCCGAGGGCAGCATCGCGATCACCGTCGGCAACTTCCGGACCCGGGACGCCGCGTGCAGCGAGGTCATGCCCGGCCCGAAGAACGGCATGTTCCTGATCGCCGACGTGACCGCCGAGATCACCAAGGGCACCGGCTCGATCAACCCGTTCTACTTCACCTGGGTCGCCGCGGACGGCACCGAGGAGAACGGCGTCGCCGGCGCCTTCTCCGGCTGCGGCAAGCTGATGCCCGCGGGCGTCAACCTGCCCGCGGGTTCCAAGCGCAGCGGGCAGCTCATCTTCGACGTGAAGGACCGCGACGGCGTCGTCGAGTACAAGCACCGCTTCCGTACCGCCGGGTCCTGGAAGCCCTGACCCGGGGCGGAACCCCCCACGAGGGCCGGTCCACAGCGGACCGGCCCTCGTGCCCGTTCGGGCGGCGACAGTAGCCGTTCGGGCATTTCCATGTGCGCATGACGGCTCGCGGTCGCCAGGCTCGGTGCATGGCGAACGAGACGACGATCCCGCTGTTGCCCTGCCGCTCCCTGGACGACGTGGCGCCCTTCTACCAGGCCCTCGGCTTCGAGGTGACGTACCGGCAGGAGCGCCCGAACCCGTACCTGACACTGCGCCGGGAGGATCTCCACCTGCACTTCTTCGGGATGGTCGGGTTCGATCCGGCCGACTCGTACGGTTCCTGCCTGGTGGTGGTGGACGACCTGGTCGCCATCCACGGCGCCTTCGCCGACGGCCTGCGCGCCGCGTACGGCAAGATGCTCGTCGCAGGCGTACCCCGGATGACCCGGCCCCGGCCCCGCCGCAACCAGGAGGGGCATTCCGGGTTCAGCATCGTCGACCCGGGCGGCAACTGGATCCGGTTCGTCGGCCGGGCCACCCAGGCGGAGACCGGCGATCGGGGCGGGCTCGCCCGCACGCTGGGCAACGCCGTGGTGCAGGGCGACTCGCGCGGGAACCCCGGGCAGGCCGCGCGGATCCTCGACGGCGCGCTCGCCCGCCCGGACGCCGCCGACGACCCGGCCGTCCACGTGGAGGCGCTTGTCTACCGCGCCGAGCTGGCGCTGCAACTCGGGGAGCCGGAGGCCGCCCGGGAACTGGTAGGGAAGGCCCGGTCGGTCCCGCTGGACGACGAGTCGCGTGCCCGGCTGGCCGGCACGCTGCGGCACGCCGAGGACCTGCTCACGGCCCTGCCGCACGGGTAGCCGCCGGGCCGGGTCGACGACCGGCGAGCCGGGCGGTGTCGGGGGTGGTTCCTATCCTGGGGCGATGGTTCTCACCGATGCCGCCGGCTCCTGGGCCGGCACCAACGGCTTCCGGCTGATGCCCGCCGACCCGCTCGCCGAGTCGCCGGCCACCGTCTCCGTCGCGACCGCCGCCGGTGGTCACCTGACCACTGTGGCGTACTCGTGGGCCCACCCCGACGACGGGCCGCAGGACGGCCTGCTGGTGATCGCGGCCGGCGACCGGCCGGGCGCGCTCGTCGCCTGGTGGGGCGACTCCTGGCACCAGCAGCCGTCCCCGATGACGCTCACCGGCACGGCGGCCGGGGCGCCTGCTGTCGAGTTGACCGCCGGGTACGCCGACGGCTGGGAGTGGCGAATCGTCCTCGACTCCGCCGACCCGGCCACGCTGCGGCTGCGGATGGAGAACGTGGTCCCCGCCGACCAGGCCGGGCCCGGCACACCGGCCGGGCCCTACCCGGTGATGGTCACCGAGGCACGCCGGGCCTGAGCCCGGTCAGGCGTCGAGGATCTCCCGCAGCCGGCGTGCGAACGCCTCCGGCTGCCCGGCGTGGCCCATCCCCTCGCCGAGGAACCCGCCGTGGTGGCTCGGGAAGACGGCGGGCTGCCCGCCGAGCAGCTCGGCGGTGGCCACCGACGTCCGCGCGGTGATCGTCTCCGCCGACTCCTCGCCCACCGCGATCACCACCCGGGTCGGCGCGGCGCGCAGCCCGTCGGCGTCCGGCCGGAAGACGGTGACCGCCGCGGACCGGTCGGACAGCAGCGGGTCGTCCCGGCTGCCGTCGTCCTCGGCCGGCATCCCGAACGCGGCGGGGTCCGGCGCGGGCTGGGCGAAGTAGTCGTCTGTGAACTCGCCCCGCCACGACGTCATGACGATGAACGCCGCCATGCCGGCGCCCCAGCCGTTCCTCCGGTACGCCTCCTGGCAGGCGGCCATGGCCCGTCCGGCCGCCTCGGCGTCCGGGAGCAGGGCGACCAGCGGCGGCTCGTGCGCCACGAGCGTGGCCACCACGTTCGGGTACGCGGCCACCAGGGCGAGCGCCGTCACCGCGCCGCCGCTGCTGGCGAACATGTCGACCGGGCCCGCGCCGAGGGCGTCGACGATGTCGCGGACGTCCCGGGCCTGCACCTCGGGCAGCGAGTCGGTCCGGCCGTCCTTGCGGACGCTGCGGCCGAGCCCGCGCGGGTCGTACGTGATGACCGTGCGGTCCGGGAAGTACGACGCGAGCGTGGTGAAGCCGTCGGCGCACATCGGCTGGCCGATCATGAAAAGGGGACGGTGCCCGGCCTCGGCCGCGGTCGGAGCGTGGACGTCGTAGACCAGGTCGACCTCGGGCGTCTGGAGAGTGAGCGTCTTCATGCCTCTGTCGACCGGCGCCGGCCCCGGAAATCATCGGTCCGGCGGATACGCGTTGCCGGCGCGGCTCGCGGCGGTGTCGACGCCCACCGCCGCGAGCCGTGCCGTCGCGGTCAGCTCACCGTGCCGGTGACGGTGCTGCCGGACTTGGTGACGTAGTAGGTCAGCTTCGTGCCGCTCCAGAAGTGGAAGGTCAGCGTGACCCGCCGGCCGTCGTTCACCTCGGCGAAGAACTCCGGCTTCAGCACGATCGTGTTGCCTGTGTAGTCCGGCGCGAACGTGACATCGAACTCCTTGTACGAGGTCCAGTTCTGCGGCCCGGCGTTGCTGCCGTCGGCGTACTTGGCCTCCATGGTGGCCAGCTGGTCGCCGCGGAACTGTGCCGGGAGCGTGAACGCGGCTGTCGTGCCGGTCGCGTTCGACAGCACCGGCGGGTCGTACGTGATGATGCTGATCCGCCACGGCACGCCCGCGGAGAACCGGGCCTGGAGGTTGGCGTTCACCCCGTACGCGCGGGAGCCGACCAGCCGGGTCAGCGCCGACGCGGTGAGCGTCAGGGTGGTGCCGGAGACCGTGTAGTCGGCGCCGTTGACGAGATCGGTGGTGCCCTGGCGCAGCCCCTGGAACGTGGTGCCGTTCAGGTTGAGCGTCAGGCTCTTGGCGGTGATCGAGCCGGTACGCGGCACGTACACCTGGTCGCTGGACGCGGTGCCGGAGCGGGTGGTCCAGCTCGACTTGATCTGGGCGAACAGCTCGGGGTCCTTCCACACGAAGGACGTCCGGTCGAAGTGCTGGCCGTTGTCCCAGAGCTGGGTGGTCAGCTTGCGGCTGCGCGCGTAGTGGCCGAGGAACTCGAAGAACTTCAGCTTCTCGCCCTGCTCGATGGTGCCGGTGTGCCGGTCGAAGCCGAGCAGCCCGTACTCACCGATGATCACCGGGATGTTGCGGCTGACGAAGGCGTTGTAGACGCGGTCGAACTGGTCGGTCAGGTCCTGCTGGACGGTGGCGTCGAACCGGGTGCCACCGGCGATGTTCACGCTGAACGGCCAGTACCCGTAGAAGTGCACGGTGGCGATCAGGTTCGGGTCGTTGAGCGTGTTGAACGTGCTGACCAGCTCGTCCACCCGGGCCTGCTCGGCCGAGGTGTGCAGGGTCGGCAGGACGAGCAGCCGGGTGGCGTTGCCGCCGCCGGACTGGCGCACGATGCGGTGGAACGAGGTGTTCAGCTCGTTCAGCAGCGTGGCGTTCTGCGCGTCGCCGGAGCTGCCGGTGAACTGCGGCTCGTTGACGCTCTCGAAGGTCAGCTTCGGCGAGGAGTCCTTGAACGCGGCGGCGATCTGCGTCCAGAGCGCGTTGTAGCGGTTCAGCACGTTCGTGCGGTCGGTGGGCATCGTGTTGATCCACTGCCACGAGTCGTGGTGGATGTTCAGCACCACGTAGAAGCCGTCGGCGAGCGCCCAGCCGACCACCTCGCGTACCCGGCTCAGCCAGGCCGCGTCGATCGTGTAGTTCGGCGCGGCGCCGTGGTGGTTGCTCCAGGTCACCGGGATGCGGATGCTGTTGAAGCCCTGCGCCCGGACGTTGTCGAGCAGCGCCTCGGTGACCCGCGGGTTGCCCCAGGCGGTCTCGTCCGCGCCGACCGCGTCGAAGGAGTTGCCGAGGTTCCAGCCGGGCTGCATGGCGGCGACAGCGGCCATGGCGTTGCCGGCCGGCGGCGGGGTCGTGGGCGGTGGCGTGGTGGGCGGCGGGGTGGTCGGGGGCGGCGTGGTCGGCGGTGGCGTGGTGGTCGGCGGCGGGGTGGTCCCGCCGACGCCGCCGGTGCATGCCACACCGTTGAGCGAGAACGCGGTGGGCGCGGTGTTCGCGCCGGACCAGGAGCCGTTGAAGCCGAACGAGACGGTGCCGTTCGTGGCGATGGAGCCGTTGTAGCCGACGTTCGTGGCGGTGACGTCGGCGCCGGAGGAGGTGACGGTGGCGCTCCACGCCTGGGTGACCCGCTGGCCGGACGGGAACGTCCAGCGCAGGTTCCAGCCGTTTATCGGGTCACCGAGGTTTGTCACGTCGACGTTCGCGGTGAAGCCGCCGGGCCACTGGCTCGCGGTCGTGTAGGTGACGCGGCAGCCGGCCGCCGCCTGGGCGTTCGTCGCCATCACGGCGGTGCCGGTCACCAGCGTGGCGGCGGTCGCCGCGACGAGGCCGACCCGCAATCGGGCGGTACGGGGAGAGCGGAACATGGTGGTTCCTTCGCGGTGGGGTGGGCGCGTGGACGGAGCGGGCGGGGCGCGACCCCGCCCAGCGCGAGAGTAAGTTTGGATTCCAAACATTGTCAATCGGCAGACGTGAATACAGTCGGCTCGCGGCGCGTCAGGCGGACGGCGGCGTCTCGACGGTGAGGTGCGCCGACAGCCCGTGCAGGAAGTCCGGCGCGTCGAAGATCCGGCCGGCCGAGGCGACGCCGGTCGCCCGGGTCCGCCCGGTCAGGATCCGGTGGACCGCCTCGACCGCCAGCGGCGCGCTGATCGCGTAGATGTCCCGCCCGTGGGCCACCACCCGCCGCCGGACGTCGCCCGCACGCACCACCACGTCGACGGTGAACGTCTGCGCCGACCGGCCGCGCTCGTCCACCGCCGCCGGGGCATCCCCGGCAGCCAGGTCCAGTGCCGCGTTCACGGTCATGTACGTGCAGACCTCCGGAATGTCCAGGTGACTCGGCACCGTCACCACGTCGGCCATGGTGAACTCGCCGAGCACCGGCCGCACACCGAGCGGCGCCGGGAACTCCCAGTCCAGGCGGGGCAGGTCGCCGTCGGCGTACACCAGGCGCCCGTCGGCGAAACGGACCCGCCGGCCGTCGCGGCGCTCGCGCGAGACGACGCCGGAGGCGACGGTCCCGGCCGTCGGGTGCCAGCTGCTCAGCGCGTACGCGACGTGCGCCTCGTCGGCCGCCGCCCAGTCCCCCATCGCGGTGGTGACCAGCAGGTCACCGAGCCCGCCGAAGAACGCCATCGCGGGCACCACAGCGACTCCGGCGGCCCCGGCGCGCTCGGCGTGGTGCGCGAACGTGTCCCGGTTCGCCTCGATCTCGGCCGCCACGTCGACGTAGGGGATCCCGGCCCGCAGCGCGGCCTCGATCAACGGGCCGGCGGTCGAGGCGAACGGCCCGGCGCAGTTGACCACCGCCGCCGCCCCGGCCAGCGCCCGGTCCAGCGAGGCCGGGTCGTCCACCGACGCCACCCGGTGCTCCGCCTCCGGGAACGTTGCCGACAGCCTCCCGGCGTCGCGTCCCACCGGCAGCGGCTCGCAGCCCCGCCGTCGCAGCTCCGCCATCACGAACCGCCCGGTGTGCCCGTACGCCCCGAAAACCGCCACCCGCATGACGTTCCCCCTCGAAGATCGACTGGGATGATCCTCGCCGGGTTCGGAGGGCCGGGCCAGTGTCGTAAACGCCAATGCCCGTACAGTTTCGGACATGGCCCTGATCGCGCTCGCCGCCACCGACGGGATGCTGCACTTCGAGCTGGCGGCGGCCTGCGAGATCTTCGTGCGCGACCCGACCGGCCTGGCCGACCCCTGGTACGACCTGGTGGTCTGCGGTCCCGGCCCGGTCAGCGTCGGCCGGTTCGCGGTCACGCCCGACCACGGGCTGGACCACCTCACCCGCGCCCACACGGTGATCGTCCCGGCGATCGAGGACACCGACGCCGAGCCGCCGTCCGACCTGGTCGACGCCGTCCGCGCCGCGCACGAGGCGGGCGCCCGGATGGTCTCGCTCTGCACCGGCGCGTTCGTGCTCGCCGCCGCCGGCATCCTCGACGGGCTGCGCGCCACCACCCACTGGGCGCACACCGAAGCGCTCGCCGCCCGCTACCCGCGCGTCCAGGTCGACCCGGACGTGCTCTACGTGGACAACGGCAATGTGCTCGCCTCCGCCGGTAAGGCCGCCGCCATCGACCTGTGCCTGCACCTCATCCGCCGCGACCACGGCTCGGCGGTCGCCAACGCCGTCGCCCGCCGCCTGGTGGTGCCGCCGCACCGCGCGGGCGGCCAGGCCCAGTACGTCACGAACCCGGTCCCGGCCCGCGCGGACCACCCGATCGCCACGCTGCTGCCCTGGGCGATGGCGCGGCTGGACCGCCCGCTGACAGTCGCCGCACTCGCCCGCCAGGCCGGCATGAGCACCCGGAACCTGGTCCGCCACTTCACCGCCGCGACCGGCGCCACGCCGTCGCAGTGGCTGGCCACGCAGCGCATCCGGCGGGCACAGGAGCTGCTGGAGAACACCGACGGCGGCATCGACGCCGTCGCCGAGGCATCAGGCATGGGTACGGCGACGACGCTGCGCCGCCACTTCCAGCGCACCGTCGGCGTGCCGCCGGACACCTACCGCCGGACGTTCCGTCGCGGCTGACCGGGCTGCCCAGGTCCGGCTGCTGTCGAAGCTCGCCGGGCGGTCCGAACGAGTTGGGCGCCTACCCCTTCTTCGGGCCCTGGCGTTCCGGCGCGGAGGCTATGGTCGGCTCGTGTTCGACGTGATCGTGGTCGGCGGTGGGCCGACCGGCATGATGCTGGCGAGCGAACTACGCCTCCAGGGCGTCGGCGTGCTCGTGCTGGAGCGGGACGCCGAGCCGCCGCCGTACGTGCGCTCGCTCGGGCTGCACGTCCGCAGCATCGAGGTGATGGACCAGCGCGGGCTGCTGGAGCGGTTCCGGGAACACGGTGGCACGCACCCCATCCGGGGGTTCTTCGCCGGCATCGACAAGCCCGCGCCAGCCGATCTGGACACCGCCCACGCGTACGTCCTCGGCATCCCGCAGACGCTCACCGACCGGCTGCTCGCCGACCACGCCGCCGAGGTCGGAGCCGAGATCCGGCGCGGTCGTGCGGTGACCGGGCTGGAGCAGGACGACGACGGCGTGACGGTCCACCTCGACGACGAGGGCGAGCCACCGCTGCGGGCGCGGTTCGTCGTCGGCTGCGACGGCGGGCGCAGCACCGTCCGCAAGCTGCTCGGCGTCGGCTTTCCCGGCGAGCCGTCGACGATCGACACGCTGCTCGGCGAGATGGAGGTGACAGCGCCGCCGGACGAGATCACCAGGATCATGACGGAGGTACGCCGCACCGAGAAGCGGTTCGGGCTCGGACCGTCCGGCAAGCCGGGCGTATACCGGGTGGTCGTACCGGCGGCCGAGGTGGCCTCGACACCGCCGACGCTCGACGACGTCAAGCGGCAACTCATCGCGTACGCGGGCACCGACTTCGGCGTGCACTCCCCCCGCTGGTTGTCGAGGTTCGGCGACGCGACCCGCCTGGCCGAGCGTTACCGGGTCGGACGGGTGTTCCTGGCCGGCGACGCCGCGCACGTCCACCCGCCGCTGGGCGGGCAGGGGCTCAACCTGGGCATCCAGGACGCGTTCAACCTGGGCTGGAAGCTGGCGGCGACGGTGAACGGCTGGGCGCCGGCGGGCCTGCTGGACACGTACGAGTCCGAGCGGCGCCCGGTCGCCGCCGACGTGCTGACGAACACCCGCGCGCAGATGCTGCTGACCACGAACGAGCCCGGAGCGCGGGCGGTACGGCAGATGCTGGCGCAGCTCATGGACTTCGACGAGGTCAACCGCTTCCTGATCGAGAAGGTCACGGCGATCGGCGTCCGGTACGACGTCGGCGAGGGTCACCCGCTGCTCGGGCGGCGGCTGCGCGACGTACCGCTGCGGGACGCACGCCTGTACGAGCTGATGCGTACCGGCCGTGGGTTGTTGCTGGACGGGACCGGGAAGCTGTCGGTGGACGGCTGGGCCGACCGGGTCGGGCTCGTCGCCGGCACCGGCGACGAGCTGGACGTGCCGGCGGTGTTGTCGCGGCCGGACGGGCACGTGGTCTGGGTGGGCCACGATCAGCAGACGCTGGAGGATGCGCTGGCCAGGTGGTTCGGCAGCCCTCAGGCCCGGGCTGTTGTCTGACTTCCGCAGATCAACTCAGGGAATGTCCGCTGCCCGGCGGGCTACTGTCACCGTTGCTGGTAAAGGCGTGCATAGCTGCAGTGGCAGGCGGGATGGGTCTTTGGGCATCTCCGCTCCCCTTTTCGTTCCGCGCCACGCGGAAGTACTCCTCATCCATGATCCGATGAACGCGCTCTTGTCCCTTTCGCCCACTGCGCACCCAGTAAGGTCTAGCCGTCTCCCAGTAGCGCCTGCCCATTTCCGTGGAAAGAATGGATGGCACAATCTCGCCGCGCAACTCGCACTCCGTAATCTCGCCCATCGACAGCAAGTCGGCCGCATGCCTCAGGCGGAGAGTAAAGTAGGCCATTCGCTGAAACACAAGGTTACCCTCTACAGTCTGGACCGCACCAAAACATATCGAGTATGTTTCGGGGTCGGCCAATGCAATTTCCATCAAGTCCTTCTGCATCGTCCGAAGAGCCAAGGCCTGATTAACTCGCGCCTGAACGGCTTGGTAGTAGAGCGAGGCAGCTACGCCGACGAGAGCAAGGGCGGAGAGGGCGACAGCGATGGCTCCGTACCACTTCGAGATCGCATCTACCGTGTCGGGCCGAATCCCCCAAGCCTCAGCGCGGAAGGCCAGCAGGAGGGGCAGCAACATCAGAAAACCTATCAGGCATGTCGAGACCGCGATGGCCAGTAGAAGGATCTTGCGCGAGTTCCCCACCCTGCCGCCCCTCACCGAGAAAGCCCGGCGTTGATCAGATGCCGGAACCACCCTCACTCAAAGTCAACACACGCACCTGACATCGATCAAGGTCGGTCGCTGCTGGCGCTGTAACCGAGCTGATCCTCGTCAAGGGTAGAGAGCACAGGCAATGCCCTGCCGACGTCGAAAGCGGCGACGCCGTCTACAGATTCCCTGCCGACCACATCTTGAAATCGTGGGGCCTGGAGGGCTGGTCGGGGCCGCTCCGTCGGTGCCCCCGCCCTCGCCCGCGTGCAGAAGCCAGCAAATCCGGCCACTTGCACTTAACCTCCGTCACCACTACCGACTCGCTCGGCGAGCCCAGCTTTCGGCTTGGCTGGGGCCTCTCACTCATCAGCTTTATGGGCGGAATTGCTGCGGGTTGGTGATCGCCGTCGACGCGGGGGGCTCGCTCGTGCCGAGTGGGCCAGCACTCGTCGGGGTGTAGGCAGGCGGCCTGCCGGGTACCTCGCGCCCTACCCCTTACCCCTGCTCAGGAGGACCCTATGACCGTCGTACTCGCCGTTGTCTGCAAAGACGGAGTGGTGATCGGCGCGGACTCCCAGATCACCGAGAGCGACCGCGGTCTGAGCTTCCCCGCCCAGAAGCTGCACCCGCTGGGCGACTGCGCCGCCTGGGGCGGCAGCGGCGCGCGGGGAGTACTCAACGACCTGCGCCCCCTCCTCCAGGACTCGGCCACCGCCATCCTCGAAGCGCCCGACATCGGCGACGAGTTGCAGGAGCGCGTCCTGCCCGTCTTCAAGAAGCACTACGCGAACTACATCCCGGACGTACCCGGCGAGGGCAGCGGCGGCGGGGTGTCGGCGTACCTGCTCGCGGCCGGCTACAGCCAGGGCGGGCCGTGGATCGTGGAGATCAACCCCAACGGGCTCATCGGCCGCTACGAGGACGTGGGCTTCCACGCCATCGGCTCCGGCGCGCCGATGGCCCAGCAGGCCGGCGCGCTGCTTGCCCACTTCCAGATGACCAGGCGCACCGTCGAGTACGGCGTGGTGGGCGTGGCACGGGTGCTGGAGGCGCTGGAGCGGACCTCGCCGTCGGTCGGCGGGCCGTTCAGCATCGCGTGCATCAGGGAGGAGGGCGCCCACCACCTCGACGAGAAGGAGGTCGCCAAGGCGCTGAAGGACGCCAAGCGCTGGCGCGACCTCGAACAGGAAGCGCTCGACCGACTGTTCGACTGACGCGGACGGGTCAACGGCGACGACCGGCACGGGGTGGCGGGCAAGCGGAAGCGCTGCGCCGCCAGCCACTGCTGCCAACGGGCCGTCTCCGAACGGACCGCCCGAGACGCTTGGACGACTCTGCGCGCCGCCTTGAACAATGCCGTGCGGGACGAGCTGCTGACCCGCAACCCGGCAGCGCTGCTCCGGGTAGCCAAGCCCCCTGTATAAGAAGCAAGCCGTGGTCCGTCGAGAAGTCCGCCAGTTCCTGGAGTCGGCACGCGCCGACGGCGACCCGCCCTACGCCGCGTACGTGATGATCCTCGTGCTCGGACTGCGTCGAAGTGAGGTGTTGGGCCTGCGCTGTGAGGACATCGAGCTGGCCACCAACGAGCTGCCACCTCGGAGGCAGCCCATGCCGCCTTGAAGCGACTTGGTGGGCGGCTCGATCCCTGTCCGTAGTCAGCCGACCGAAGCCAGCAAATCCTCAACCAAAGCAGAAGCAGCAGCCGAAACGACGGGAGGATCTCCGATACCTTCCTCAGCTCTTCCCGCCATTACCGATCCGAGCGCCTCGGGGCCTGCCGCGAATAGGTCCGCAGCAAATCCCAGGGCTTGGTCAGTAACTTGTCCAGCTAGATCATCAGCCCGCAACTCCCGTAGCTTGGCAGCAAGCTGCCCAGTTGGCACGGCTACGAGCAGACGGTAGATATCGTGCGCATCCTTGTCCACCAGGCGCTTAGGCGTTTCCTGTCGCTCGCCGATCTTGTGCAACTTGGCCACGAGCAAAGCGGCAGGGCCTGCAACATTTGCCGCATAGGCCCGACTGCCGCCCGGGGCGAGTGCATGTATTTCAACCGCATCATTGTCGACGACCGCAGCCTCCAATCCGACCGCTCGCCTGGCGGCACTTTTGGAGTGAGGTGGGATTTTCGCTGCGCGGCGACTTGATCCACCAGCAAGCGCTTCCGGAACCATCAGGTCAACGGGAATGCCTTTGGGGTTCAGCCATGCTCCAGGCTGGCGCGCTTGAACATCGAGATGAAAGCCGGCTGCGCGCATGGCCTCCTCTAGCAACGGCTCCTGCGGGAGCGCACGTGCGTCGAGCGCAAGATCACAATCCTTGGTCGCCTCAGCTAAGGCGATCGGCGCGGCCCCCGTGTGCAGATATACGGCTTGCGCTCCCACTACGACCACAGCGTCGGCATGCTCGCGAAGGGCTTCCAGTGCATCCAGTAACGCGCCACGTGCGGCTACCAGCAGGTCAGCGTCGCCAAGCCCGCTCATGCTTCTCCATCCAATCTAGGAGTTCTTGCCCCTCAGCAGGAGTCCGCCCAGGACCTGTTAGTAGATCGACAGCAGCTTGGCTCGGAGCCACATAAAGTAGACCATCATCCTGCACCAGTCGATCGAACACGACGTCATATTTGCCTTGAGCGACAAGTACGTTTGCGCCGGTATCAACGGCGCGCAGATTGAGTCTTTCAGCGGCTTGGTCCATATCGTCTACATAAACCATCGCCAGCTTGGCGGGAGCATACGGTGCTAAGCGATGGGCCGCCAGAGAACCAGTCAATGCGTAGCGCAACCCTTGGGCTCTCCGCAGGCCTTCCTGCAACGCCGGCAGCCCTCGCGGACTCAAGTAAGAGTTGACAGTGTTGCTGCGCTGAAAACCGTAATCATCGCTCCATCGCTCCAGGATTCGACGCCACTCGACGTCCACTATCGGGCCGCGGCCATCACGTCCAACAAGCGCTTCGCGCTCAAGGAACTCAACCACTCGGTACGTCGCACCTGTCGACGCCCCAGACAGTCGTATCAAGTCCGGAACGGTCATGGGCTGAGCGATATCGACCAAGGCACGCACAACACGGGCGGCTGGAGGCCCCTGCAAAGTTCCGCGCGGCCTGCCTGGCCCACGCCAGGGATCTCGATCAGCGCCCCTGTCACGCAGGTACAACGCTGGACGTTCAAGCAGGACGTGCATGTTCCCAGTGGCGTCAACGTAGGAAATCCTGCGTTCTTCTAGCCATGCGCGAGCGGAAGCTCCGATGTACCGCGCGGCGAGCATAGGCACCGGACGATCGATGTGAGGCAGGCTGTAGGAGCGAAGCTGGTCAAGGGCCGCAGGAAGATCGCTCGTGACGACTGAGCGCTTTGCCTCAATGAAGAAGACCGCTTGCGTCCCATCAGGAGCGGTTAACTCGGCCACACCGTCGATCCGCCGGTCCACCCCCTGACCATCAATGCGGATCGACCACCCAGGCGGCAGGCGATCCTCCACGAGGGCCACGGCGCGGCGGAGGACATCGACCTCGCGCTCCGGCGGCGCACCAAGCGAAGCTTTGCGTGAGGTTCGCACGCCTCACCCCCCATCACTGGGTTCGGGTAATTGGTTAGTTCCGTTCCGAACGGAAACATCATATATCCAGAACCCGTCAAGCTCGACCATCGCGCCGCGTCCTGACGGCCCAGCTCGCATGACTGCCGCACTGCGCTGCTGTACAAGATCGAAAAAGGCCGCTTCCCATCACGGGAAACGGCCTTTGAACTGGGTGGAGCTGAGGGGATTTGAACCCCTGACCCCCTCGATGCGAACGAGGTGCGCTACCGGTCTGCGCCACAGCCCCTCCGCCGGCGAACCGGCGTCGGTCCCACCCGGCTTTCACCGGGCGGGCCGACGACAAGGCTAACAGGTCGCGCCCCCACGACGCGAACCGCCCCGCCGCCCCGTAGATCTTGGAAGGAAAAGGCCCCCGGAGGGGCCGAAACCTTCCAAGATCGCCACCAGCAAAGCCGCGAACGAGGCGGTCAGGCGCCTCGGCCGGACTGGTAGGGGCGTCCGCGCAGGCCACCTGCCCGCCGGTAGGACACCGAGCCGCCGCTCGCCGCCGGCGGCAGGTCCGCCGGGCGGTCCAGCCCCATCGCCGTACGCCGGACCGCCTCGCGCTGGGCGGCCAGCCGGCGCTGCGCCTCTCGCCGGGCCGCCGCGCGCCGGGCCTGTTCGCGGCGCACCTCGGCCTGGCGGGCGGCCAGCCAGGCCGCCTCGCGGGCGTCCGCGCGCCGCCGCCGGCGCTCGGCCAGGGCGCGCTGCCGCAGGTGTACGACGTACGCGACGAGCAGTGTGCCGGTGACCGAGACGCTGATCCAGAACCCGGGTCCGACGAGCACCACGCCGCCCAGTTCCACCAGGTTGAGCAGCAGCAGCGCGGCGAGCACCCGGCGCCGCCGGTAGATCGCCGGGGTGTGCCGCCGCCGGGGTGGGTTCCGTCGGCGGGACTGGGCCGGGATGGCGGAGACGGGCCGGAGCCGCCCGGAACGGCGGCGCAGCGGTGGCGCGGAAACCGGGCGGGCAAGACTTCCCGTGTCGGAGTCTTCACTAAGGGTCACTACCAGGGAGCGCGGCGGGTGCAGCGGTCGACGCCCGGGCACGGTGCGCCGTCGACGCTGGCGCTGGAGCACCCGCGCCGTCGACTGCGCCCGCTCCGCCACCTGCCGCTCGGTGGCGTCGTACCGGCGGACCAGCGCCGGAGCGAGGGCGAGCAGACCGGCGGCGGCGAGGACGGCGAGGAGCACCGACGTGGGCACCCTCACCCCTCCCGTCACCAATGTTCGCGACGAGCGCCACACTGCCGCAACTTGTTCCGTAGACCCTCGTTTACGGCGCACTTCGTGCGGGCTGGCAGCGCTTGCCACAGCTTGCAGTTACTTGAGGTTACGGGCCGCCGACCCGGTTCACAGTGCGCCGCGCCGGGCGTACGCCTCAGCGGCGGTTGTCACGTACGCGGTGCCACCGCGCCAGCAAGCCGCCCTCGGCAGCCACTTCCTCACCGGTCATCGCGTATCCGATGTGGTCGCGCCATGCACCGTCGATGTGCATGTAGCGCACGTGATAGGCCTCCTCGCGGAAGCCGAGCTTCTCCACCACCCGCCGGGACGGCATGTTCTCCGGCCGGATGTTCACCTCGATCCGGTGCAGGCCGCCCGGCCCGAACGCGTGGTCGACGGCGAGCGCCACAGCGGTCGGGATCACACCGCGACCGGCCACCCGGGAGTCCACCCAGTAGCCCACGTAGCCGGAGCAGAACGCCCGCCGCACGATGCTGCCCACGTTCACGTGACCGACCAGCCGCTCCCGGCCGTCCTCACGCAGGCAGACGGCGAACGGCATGCCCTCACCGGTACGCGCGGACCTGCGCTGGTCGGCGTGCACCAGGCGAAACGCGGCGGGTGAGTTCGTCTCGTACCAGCCACCGGGCACATGGGACTCCCACGGGGCCAACCAGTCCCGGTTCGCGCGCCGGATCTCCGACCAGGCGGCGGCGTCCGAACGCCGATACGGCCGCAGCACCACCGGACCGTCCACCAGCACCGCCGGCCACCCCGGCGCCCGCCGGAACCGCACGCTCACCGGCGTCGGTCCAACAACAACACATCCACGGTGGATCCGGCGGCGGCGGTGGTGACCCGCTCGCCGAGCACCAGCAGGCCGTTCGCGTCGGACAGGCCGGAGAGCGTGTACGGACCACCGGCGAGCGGCTGCACCGTGTAGCCGCCGCCGCGCCGCTCGGCCACGTGCGCGGGCCGGAACTCGCGCAGCCCCACCGGGGACGAGACCGTCTCCAGCAGGTGCGCGCGGACGCTCGGCCGGAACACCGGCTCGGCCCCGGCCAGCAGCTGGATGGCCGGGCGGGCCAGCACCTCGAAGCCGATCAGCGCCGCACCGGGCTCACCGGGAAGACACACCACCGGCACCTCCTCGGCGCCGACCGTACCGAACCCGAGGGCCGTTCCGGGATAGAGGGCCACCTCTGTGAAGGCGACCGGCCCGGCCCGGCCGCCGTCGCGGCGGGACAGGATGCGGCGCACCATGTCACCGGGGCCGGTGCCGGTGCCGCCGGTGGTGATGATCAGGTCGGCCCGCAGTGTCTGGTCCTCCAGCAGGCCACGCAGCGCCTCCGGGTCGTCGTCGCAGATCCCCACCCGGTACGCGAGCGCGCCCGCCTCCGCCGCCGCGGCGGTCAGCGCGTGCGAGTTGGTGTCCACCACCTGACCGGGCTGGCTGCCCCGGCCCACGTCCACCAGTTCGTCGCCGGTGGCCACGATCACCACGCGCGGGCTGGGCCGCACCACGACGTGCCCGATGCCGGTGGCGGCGAACACCGCGACCAGAGCCGGGGACACGTACGCCCCGGCGCGGGCGAGCAGCGTGCCGGCGACCAGTTCCTCCCCGGCGCGGCGCAGGCCGTACCCCCGCTTGGGGGCGCGGAAGATCTCCACGGCGGCCATGCCCTGGTCGGTCCACTCCACCGGGACGACCACGTCCGCGCCGATCGGCAGCGGCGCGCCCGCCGCCACCGAGAAGCACGAGCCGGGGGTGAGCCGCACCGGCCGCCAGCTCGCCGCGCCCAGGTCGCCCACCACGTTGAGGCGGATGCTGCGGCCGCCGGGCATACCGGAGGGGGCCGGGACGTAGCCCGGCCCCCGACTCCCACCGGAGATGTCCTCCCAGCGCGCGGCGTATCCGTCCACCGCCGCCTGGTCGAAGGCGGGGTACGAGTGCGGGGCGACCACGTCCTCGGCGAGCACGTTGCCGTACGCCTGGGTCAGGTCGAGGTCGAGTGGAGGCAGCGCGCGTAACCTGCGCAGCACACTGCCCAGGTAGTCGGCGAGCGGCGTCAACTCGTTCGCGGCCGCCTCGGCGTCGGCCGTCGCGGTCATGTATCGGCACCGCCGGACGCGTCGCGGATGCCGTTGAGGACGGCGGCGGTGACCGTCTCGTCGCCGTTGTTGACGAACTCGACGAGCCACTTGCGGAACTCGGCGCCCAGGTCGTCCCGCTCGGCGGCGATCTGCACCACGGTCTGGAGGTAGCCCAGCGGCATGCCGGTGTCGTAGCGGGTGCCCCGGTAGACGATCGCGTGCACCGGCACCCCCTCGGTACGCAGCAGCTCCATCGCGTCGGTGAGCTGGATCTCGCCGCCGCTGCCCGGGTCGGTACGCCGGATCGCGTCGAAGATCTTCCCGGGGAGCACGTACCGGCCGAGGACCGCCAGGTTGCTGGGGGCCTCCTCCGGGCTGGGCTTCTCCACCATGCCGGTGACCTTGACGACCTCGGCGATGTCGGAGTATTCCGACTCGGCGGGCTCGACCGACGCGATGCCGTAGCGGCTGGTCTCGGCCGGGTCGACCTCGAAGAACGCGAGCACCACACCGCCGGTGCGGGCCTGGAGTTCCAGCATGGCCGGCAGCAGCGGCTCGGAGGGCTTGACGAACTCGTCGCCGAGCAGCACCGCGAAGGGCGCGTCACCGACGTGCGACTCGGCGTACCCGACGGCGTGGCCGAGACCGAGCTGTTCCGGCTGGCGGACGGTGTAGATCGCGGCCAGCTCCTCGGTGCGCTTGACCTCGGCCAGCAGCTCGGGCTTCTTGGCGAGCCGTTCCTCCAGGTCGGGCCGGCGGTCGAAGTGGTCCACCATCGAGGTCTTGCCGCGACCGGTGATCAGCAGGATGTCGTCGATGCCGGCCTGGGCGGCCTCCTCGACGATGTACTGCAACACCGGCCGGTCGACGACCGGCAGCAGTTCCTTGGGAACCGCCTTGGTGGCCGGCAGGAACCGGGTGGCCAGGCCGGCGGCCGGGATCACGGCCTTGACCGCACGGGAGCGACCGGGGGCCGCTGAGGGGTTCGCTGAGTGCTCCGACATGCCGCGAGACTATCGGCCACGGCTCTGCCGCGGCGGGTGAGGACCGGAAGACGCGCCGCCCTTGACGGTGCCCGCCGGGTCCGCCGAGCCGGCCCGGGGCAGCCCGTCCGGCGGGCTGAGGCCGGCGGCCACCACCGGGATCTCCTGGGTGGGCACCGGATCGGGCGCCGGGGCGAGCCGGTAGCCGTCGCGTCCGGCGGCCTTCGCCGCGTACAACGCGTCGTCGGCGGCGTCGAGCACCTGCTGGCCGTCGGCGGCGTGGTCCGGGTAGACGGCGATGCCGATGGAGACGGTCACCGGCACCCGCACCGGCTCGTCGCCACTGCCCTCGACCGCCACCGGCTGGTCGCGTACCACCGCGCCGAGCCGCTCGGCGACGATCGCCGCGCCCCGGGCGTCGGTCTCCGGCAGCAGCACCACGAACTCCTCGCCGCCCTGCCGGAACGCCAGGTCCACCTCGCGGATCACGCCGCGTACGCGGCGGGCGAACTCGACCAGCACGGCGTCCCCGGCGGCGTGCCCCCAGGTGTCGTTGACGTTCTTGAACCGGTCCAGGTCGAGCGCGAGCACGCTGAGCATCCGGCCGAAGCGGTTCGCCCGTTCCACCTCGCGGCGGATCGACTCGCGCAGGTAGCGGTAGTTCCACAGCCCGGTCAGCGGGTCGGTGAGGGAGAGCCGCTGCGCCTCCTCGTGCACCCGGACGTTCTCCACGGCGACCGCCGCGTGCCCGGCGAACGTCCGCAGCGTCACCACGTCGTCGTCGTGGAACTCGTGCCCGCCGAGCCGGTCGTAGAGCACCAGCACGCCGAGCGCCGCGCAGGGCGAGCCGGGCGGGTCGCCGTCGGCGGGCGGGTGGCCGGGCCGGTCCGGGCCGCGCGGCTCGGTGGCGCCGGGGGTGGCGAACGGCACGGCCACGTACGTCTCGCAGGACGGCTCCCCGGTCGGTGTGTCAGGTGGCGTCCACC
This sequence comes from Micromonospora sp. NPDC048169, assembly GCF_040652815.1. Taxonomy (NCBI): domain Bacteria; kingdom Bacillati; phylum Actinomycetota; class Actinomycetes; order Micromonosporales; family Micromonosporaceae; genus Micromonospora; species Micromonospora sp. NPDC048169. The sequence continues at coordinate 82,050 of NZ_JBEZMS010000002.1, read as the reverse complement.
GTCCGCGCAGCGGTTCGCCGGTGGCGGCCACCGCGCCGAGCACCCCGGCGCCGACCGGCACCCGTAGCGTCGCCGGGTCGGCCGGGTCGGCAGTGGGCCAGCGCCCGGTCAGTCCCTCCACGCACCGGCCGACGAGTACGCCGTCGCCGTCGACCAGCAGCACCGCACCGGCCCGGGCGCCGGTGGCGCCGATCGCGCTGTCCAGGATCACCCGCAGGATGCGTTGCAGGTCGTGCGTGCTGGCGAGCGTGTCGCCGAGCACCGCGAGGTGGTTGCGGAGCTGGTCGCGGCTGCTTGTCAACGCCGCCACGTAGCTGCCGGTCTCCCGGGTCATCCGGTTGAACGCGCTGGCCAGCCGCCCGATCTCGTCGCGGCTGCGCACCGGCACCCGGGCGCTCAGGTCGCCGCGCGCCACCCGGTCGACCGCACCGGCCAGCTCGCCGAGCGGCCGGGTGGTGACCCGGGCCAGCCGCCAGGCGGCGAGCACGGCGAGCAGGGCGGCGAGCGCGCCGGCCGCGATCAGCGCCCCGTACAGACCGGCCGTGCGCTCGCCGGGCACCGACAGCACCAGTGGCAGCGGCTGACCGGGAGACGGCCCGACCCGGCGCACGTACCGGCCGTCGCCGGTCCCGGTCACCCGATTCCCGTCGGCCTTTCCGGCGGCGGCCAGCACCGCTGCGCGTACCCCCTGGTCCTCGGTCGTCTGGGTGATGCCGCCGGGGTCGTCGAGGAGGGTGACCCCGACGCCGGTCACCGCGGCGAGCCGCGCCACGAACGCCCGGTCGACGGGCTGGGCGGCGGCGACCGCGCCCAGGTCGGTGCCGGCCTGGTCGCGGAGCCGGACCTGGGCGGACAGCGCGGCGACGGGGGTGGCCGGCGGGCCGGCGCAGTCCTGCCAGCGCCCGGCCGTCCCGCCCGGTGTGGCGTAGGTGGTGCGGCCGGCGGCGTCGGCGATCAGCACGGCGGCGGCCAGGCCCCGCGCGACCACCTGGTCGGCCGATCGGGGCCGGAGAGCGGGGTCGCTGACCAGGGCGACCGCGTCTGCCGCCGCGCGTAGTTGCTGGCAGAGCGCGTCGACCGAGGTACGCACACCGGCCGCCGCCAGGCCCAGCCGCTCGGTGGCGCGGCTGCGGTCGACGGCGCTGAGCGTGGCCCCGACGAAGAACGCGCCGAGCAGGACGGGGCCGAGGACCACCGCGAGGAAAGCCGCCGTCAACCGCCCGCGTAGCGTCAATCTTCCCCCCGGAAGGTCCGCCCTCTTGGTGCGATGCTGACACAGAGCGACCATTAGGCAAGCGTTGCGTCAGGAGTGTTGCGTGCCGGAATTTTCGGATGAAGCGCACGATGCGAAGCGGGAGATGCGCGTCGCGCTACTCGCCGCCCGCCGGTCGATGTCCGCGGTCCAGCGCGCGGTGGCGGCGGCGGCCGTCCAGTCCGAGCTGGTGACACTGGTACGCCGGCTGCGGCCGGCCAGGATGAGCGCGTACGTGCCGGTCTCCTCCGAGCCCGGCGGGGACGACCTGCCGGACGTGCTGCGCGCCGCGCTGCCGCCCGAGGCCGAGTTGCTGCTGCCGGTGCTCCGCGACGACCTGGACCTGGACTGGGCCCCGTACACCGGCCCGGAGTCACTGCGCGCCGCCGGTCGGGGCCTGCGCGAGCCGACCGCGCCACCCCGGGGACGTTCCGCCGTGGCCGGAGCCGGCCTGGTGGTGGTGCCCGCCGTCGCGGTGGACCGCCGGGGCATCCGGCTGGGCAGGGGCGGCGGCTCGTACGACCGCGCGCTGGCCCGGGTGCCCGCCACCGTGCCGACAGTGGCGCTGCTGCACGACGGCGAGCTGGTCGAGGCGGTGCCCGCCCTGCCGCACGACCGCCCGGTGCACTGCGTGATCACCCCGGCGGACGGGTTGGTGGCGGTACCGGGTGTGGGCCCGGGCGCTTCCGCTGGACGAACCCGGGGGTGATGACGCACCATTGGCACTCGAAGACCACGAGTGCCAAACCGGCCGTGCCAAGATCCGGAGGAGAACGTGCCCACGTACCAGTACGCCTGCACCGCGTGCGGCCACCAGCTCGAGGCGGTGCAGTCCTTCTCGGACGACCCGCTGACCGAGTGCCCGGCGTGTGAGGGGCGGCTGCGAAAGCTCTTCAACTCGGTGGGCATCGTGTTCAAGGGCTCCGGCTTCTACCGCACGGACTCCCGTTCGTCCGGTTCCGACAACGCCTCCTCGACCTCGTCGGGCAAGCCGGCCAAGACCGAGTCGTCCTCCTCGTCGTCGGACTCCTCGTCCTCGTCGTCCGGTTCGTCGTCCTCGTCGTCCGGGTCTTCTTCGTCGTCCGGCTCCGGGTCGGGCTCGACGGCCGGCAAGGCGCCGGCGGCGTCCAGCTCCTCCTGACCTGCTTCGTACCGGCACGTGGCCGTCCCCTTCTCGGGGGCGGCCACGTTCCGTGTGGCCGTCTCCCGTTCGCGGCAGGCGCTCGCCCGCTCGGCGAGGTTGCCGCATCAGCCCGTCCGGCAGCGGCCACCGTCCCTGGTGACGGCGGGCCCGCACGGGAACGGTTTTCCACAGGCCGGCGGGTTATCCACAGCGACGGGCCGTGGGACGGCGAGCGACCTGATCCGGTCCTAGCCTGCGGATCGGATGGTCGGCCGGCGGCGGGAGGCAGCGGTGACTGGTGGCGAGGCGACGTTGCGTCCGGTCCGCTGGCGCGGGCTGCCCCGGCGCCGGACCCTGCTGCGGGTGACGCTCGTCGCGGTGCTGCTCGGGTTGGCGGCGGCGGTGCTCCAGACGCCGCAGTCCTGCCCACCGCCCCGAATCCCACCGGCCGCCCCGGCGTCGGCGCCGCCCTCCGGCGGCATCCGCGCCCTGCCGGCCGGCACGGTGGGCGTGCCGATCCGGCTGGCCGAGCCGGCCGCACTCGCGGTGCTGCGCCCGGGTGCCCGGGTCGACCTGCTCGTCGTGCCGGCGGGCGGTGCGCCCGACCCGGCGCTGCTGGCCCCGCGCGCGTTGGTGCTCGACGTGGTGGGCGCCGCCGGGGCGGTCGACGGCTCGTCGGCGCTCTACCTGGCGCTGCCGCCGGCACAGGCGCGGCGGGCGGTCGGGTTGCCGGAGGGCAGCCGCTTCGCAGTGGTGGTACGCGGCTGACCCGAGCCCCGGCGATCAGTCCGGCACGACGCGGTCAGCCCCAGTGCGGGGGGCGCTCGGCGAGCAGCCAGTCGTCGTTGCCGCCGGGGCGCTCACCCCAACCGCGGTCGGTGTCGTCGCTCGTCTGTTCGGGCAGCACCACGAAGTCGTCGCTGAGGTCGACCACGCGGTCGTCGTCATCGCGCGGTGCCCGGATGGCGGGGTCGGTCACGAGCAGCAACGATACCGCCGAATCGGCCGCCGGCCCGATCCCCGGGAGCGTGGCGGGCCGGACGGCCGAGCCCGGCGGTGACGCCCGCGCCCACCCGTGGCCCCCGGACGGCTTCGGAACGTCGGGCGCGACCGAGGGTGCCGGTGATCGACGCGTCGGGCGGCCGACCCGCCGGGGCGTTGGTAGCGTCGGACGGCGTGACGACGCCGAGCGGTGGCAGCCCCGACGACGAGACCTGGCGACGCCCGGAGCAACCGGCACCGGCCGGGGAGGACGCCTCCCGGGCGGTTCCCGGCAGCGGCCCGGACGCCCACTCGGCCGGCCCCGAAGCCCGCCCCTCCGGCGCCGGCGACCCGGACCGCACCACCGAGCCGGCCGGGGCCTTCGGGCCGCCCGAGCCGGAGGCGGCCGGCAGCGCCAGCCCGTGGTCACGCGAGGCGGCCACCGAGAGCCCATGGGCACGAGCGGAGGCGGCAGGCGGTTGGACGGTGGCCGGCGGAGCGTGGCCGGGGTCGCCCGGCGGCAAGCCGCCCTCGGGATACGCGGGACCGCCGCCGAGTACGCCTCCGCCGCCCGGCTGGCGGCCACCGGTACACGTGCAGCCGTCACCGCCCCGCCGGCTGCCGCCGCAGGACATGGCCGCGATGGACCAGGCGGAGCAGCGGGCGCAGCGGCTCACCTACGGCATCGGGGCGGCCGTCGCGGTGGTGCTGGTGCTGCTCACCTGCCTGCTCTGCTCGCGGGTGCTGTTCTGACCCGCGGCGGTCAGACGACGCCGTCCCAGACCATCTTGGCGCCACTGTCCCCGGTCAGGTAGACGTACACGATCGCGAAGACCGCGAGCACCGCCACCACGACGGTGAGCGCCACCGGCAGCCAGCGGGGCAGCTTCCGGTCCGCGACGAAACGGCTCGTCGACAGCACGAGCAGCAGCGCCGCGACGCCGAGCCCGAGCGCGAACCAGAACAGCGTGTCGCCGTACTCGGCGTGCTCGTGGATCTGCTGGAGCCGGTCCGGCGGGTAGCCCTTCGCGCGCAGGGCCTCCTCCAGTGCCTCGCCGGACTCGGTCGCCACCCAGGCCACGATCGGGGTGACCACGGCGAGCGCGGCGACCGCCCAGCCGAGGCGGGGCCGCCAGCGGGGCAGCACGCCGTACCCGACGGCGAGCAGTGCCAGCAGCGGCACCAGCACCACCGCCGCGTGGATGACGAGTACGTGGAGCGGTAGACCGTTGATTTCCCTGAACACCGCGACACCTCCGGCGAGTGGGTGGTTAGCGGGCCCAGCGTACGGCGTGACACCGCCTGTTTCGATACACGCGGGCGCGGCGGCAACGGTTCACCTGTGGCCCCGGCCACGGGTGAACGACGCTCGCTTGTCGGCCCGCCCGGCCCGTGCTGTCATGGATGCGTGTCCACAGGTGAGGAGCTGCTCCGGTCGAGGGGCCTACGCGTCACCCGGCCGCGTCTCGCCGTGCTGGACGTGCTCTCCGCCGGCGGTCACCTGGAGGTCGACGAGATCACCCGGCGGGTCCGCCAGCGGATCGACTCGGTCTCCACCCAGGCCGTCTACGACGTGCTGGGCGCCCTGTCCCGGGCCGGCCTGTCCCGCCGGATCGAGCCGGCCGGCAGCCCCGCGCGGTACGAGGCCCGGGTCGGCGACAACCACCACCACGTGGTGTGCCGGGGCTGCGGTGAGATCGCCGACGTGGACTGCGCGGTCGGCAGCGCCCCCTGTCTGGACCCGAACGTGGCGCACGGCTTCGTGCTGGACGAGGCGGAAGTGACCTTCTGGGGTCTCTGCCCGGCCTGCCAGTCCCGCCGCTCGGCCGACGACTGACCGGAGTGCCACGCCCGGCGTGGCACTCTTGATCGGTGGACACCGAAGACCTCGGCCTCTTCGGTCCGGGATCGGTCACGTGGAAGGTGCACGAGGAACCGATCCTGATCGTCGCCGGCCTGCGCTCCCTCTACCTCCAGGCGCTGCACCCCCGCGCGATGGCCGGCGTGGCGCAGAACAGCAACTACCGCACCGACGCGTGGGGCCGGCTGGTCCGTACGGCGACGTACGTGGGCACGACGATCTACGGCACCACCGCCGAGGCGGAGGCGGCCGGGCGGCGGCTGCGTACGCGGCACGCCCGGATGCGCGCCACCGACCCGTTCACCGGTGCGGAGTTCCGCGTCGACGATCCGGAGCTGCTGCGCTGGGTGCACGTCACCGAGGTCGAGTCGTTCGTGAGCACCGCCCGGCGGGCCGGTCTGGCGCTCACCGACGACGAGGTGGACGGCTACTACACCGAGCAGCGACGGTCGGCGGCCCTGGTCGGGCTGGACCCGGACGACGTACCGGGCACCGCCGCCGAGGTGGCCGACTACTACCGGGACGTACGCCCGCAGTTGCGGATGACCCGGGAGGCGGCCGAGACCGCGCTGTTCCTGACCGCGCCGCCGATCCCGTGGAAGCTCAGCCTGCCGGCGCGGGTCGGCCTGAACCTCGGCCCGCCGCGCTGGGCGTACTTCGGGATCGCCGCCACCGCGCTGGGGATGCTGCCGCCCTGGGCGTTGCGGCTCTACGGCGGGCTGGGCCTGCCCACCACCGCCCTGTCGGCGGACCTGAGCGCGCGGGCGCTGCGCCTGGCGCTGGCCGCGGTGCCGCGGCGCTACCGGGAGGGGCCGTTGCAGCAGGCCGCCAAGGAACGCGCCGCCCGCCTGGCCGCGGCCTGACGGTGAGCCCCGGTCAGTCCGGGTCGGCGAACCGCTCGACCGCCGACCAGGGCTCCTTGCCCGGGGTCTGCGCGCCGACCGGGCACGTGCGCCGGTAGTCGCACCAGCCGCACCTCGGACCCGGCTCGGTGGGGAACGACTCGTCGGGGTCGGCGCCGTCGGCCACCGCGCGCTCGGCAGTCATGATGTCGCGGGCGGTGTCCTCGGCGCGGGTGAGCTGCCGGTGCAGGGACTCCGGCGTGTGCTCGTGCGCGGCCACGGTGCCGGTGGGCAGGTGGTGCAGCTCGACCCGGCGGCATGGCTTGCGGAACACCCGCTCGGCCGCATACGCGTAGAGCGCGAGCGCCTGCGAGCCGCGCGCGTCGTCGGCGTCGAGCCCGGTGCGGCCGGTCTTGTAGTCGACGATGACCAGCTCGGGCCGCCCGTCCGGGCCGGGGCGCGAGTCGATTCGGTCGGTGCGGCCGTTGAACGCGAGCACAGCGGTCTTGACCGCGACAACGCGTTCCACGCCGACCGGCTCGTCGGCCGGGTCGAGGCCCGCCACGTAGCTCTCCAGCCAGGTCAGCGCCCGCCGGAAGGCGTCGCGCTCCTGCTCGTCGTCGCGGTAGCCCTCGCGGACCCAGGTGCCCTTGAGCAGCGTGCCGAGCACCTCGGGGCGGCGGCGGTCGGGGGCCAGCGCGTACCAGTTCTTCAGCGCGGTGTGGACGCTGGCGCCGAGCGAGTTGTGCGCCCACGGCGGGCCCTTGGGCGGGGCGGGGCGGTCCACGTAGGCGTAGCGGTAGCGGCGGGGACAGTCCGCGTAGGCGCCGAGCTTGCTGGGCGTGCAGACGAACAGGCGCTCCGGCATGCCCTCGAAGCCGAGCTGCTCGGACTGCTCTGCTCGGGGCCGGGGAGCCCGGGAACCGCTGGCTGCTGCCTGTCGTCGCACGCTTGAATCCTGCCATCCGGGTACGACACCGGGCGGACCCGCTCAGGCGTTGTTGAGGTACTGGGTCACGAACGCGGCGATCGCGTCGGCGATGAGCTGCACGGCGATGGCGGCCAGCAGCAGGCCGGCGATCCGGGTCAGCACCTCGATGCCGCCGGGTCGGAGCACCTTGACGATCCCGCCGGAGAAGCGCAGCACCACCCAGACGGTCACCATCACCGCGACGATGGCGAGCCCGATGGCGAGGTAGTCGACGGCGCCGCCGGCCTGCTGCACGAACAGCATGGTCGCCACGATGGCACCCGGCCCGGCCAGCAGCGGCGTGCCGAGCGGCACCAACGCGATGTTGGAGGTGACCTGGTTGCTCGGGTCGTCCGCCTTGCCGGTCAGCAGCTCCAGCGCGACCAGGATCAGCAGCAGGCCGCCCGCCGCCTGGAGCGCGGGCAGGTCGACGTGCAGGTACGCCAGGATCGTCTGCCCCGCCACCGCGAAGATCACGATGACTCCGAGCGCCAGCGCCACGGCCTGCCAGGCGGCCCGGTTCCGGTCGCGCGCGGGCAGCGGCCCGGTCAGCGCGAGGAAGATGGGCATCATTCCGGGCGGGTCGACGATCACCAGCAGGGTCACGAAGACCTCGCCGAAGAGCTTGAGATCCACGCGGACACGGTAGCCGTGCCGTCGGAGCGCTTCAGCCTGAAGCGACAGGGGTCACCCCGCGGGCCAGCGCGACGATCCGCTCGTACGCCTCGGGGCCGGTGGTGTACGCGCCGAGCCGTACCGTCTTGTGCGTGCCGTGGAAGTCGGACGAGCCGGTGACCAGCAGTCCCAGGTCGGCGGCGAGCCCTCGGACGTGCGCCCGCTCGGCCGGGTCGTGGTCCTCGTGGTCGGCCTCCAGCCCGGCCAGGCCGGCCGCCGCCAGGTCCGCGATCAGCTCGTCCGGCACGATCCGGCCGCGCCGGCTGGCCCTCGGGTGGGCGAAGACAGGCACGCCGCCGGCCGCCCGCACCAGCGCCACCGCCCGGAACACCTCGATGTCGTCCTTCGGCAGCCGGTACCGCTCGCCGAGCCAGTCCGGCCCGAACGCCTCGGTGGTGGTGGCGACCAGACCGGCCCGGATCAGCGCCTGCGCGATGTGCGGACGGCCGACGGTGCCGCCGCCCGCTCCGGCCAGGATCTCCGTCCAGCTCACCCGGATCCCGTCGGCCTGGAGCAGCCGGACGATGCGCTCGCCGCGCTCCTCCCGGGCCCGGCGGACCCGGGCCAGCTCGGCGGCCAGTTCCGGCTCGGCCGGGTCGAACAGGTACGCGAGCAGGTGCAGCGGGACCGCCGGTTCGGCGCCGAACCAGCGGCAGGAGATCTCCGCGCCGCGGATCAGGGTGAGGCCCGGCGGCAGGGCGGCGACGGCGGGCGCCCAGCCGGCGGTGGTGTCGTGGTCGGTGAGTGCCACCACGTCCAGCCCCGCGTCGGCGGCGGCCCGGACCAGCTCGGCGGGGGTCAGGGTGCCGTCGCTGGCGGTGGAGTGGGTGTGCAGGTCGATGCGGGCGGGGACGCTCACCCGCCCGACGCTACGCCCCGTCCGGCGCCGTGGGGACGCCGGCCACCACCACCGGACGCTCGTGCGGCGCCAGTCCTTCGACAGGTGAACCCGTGGGCCGGTCACCGGCCAGCACCCGATCGGGCTTGACCCGGACCAACCCGCCGTTCGCGTCCACGTGCAGCGCCACACCGGCCCGGGTCCACGCCACCCCGCCGGCCAGCACCGGGCCGGCCGGGTGGAGAGCCGGGCTGGCCGGATCGGCCAGGTCGATCAGGAGGGCGGTGCGCGCCGTGCCGTTGGCGAGCAGCCACCGGCCGTCGAAGGAGAGGGCGCCACGGCCGTCGGTGGCCAATCTCGGGCCGCACGCGACACGCACCGGGGCGAGGTCCCGGGCCGGGTCGAGTAGACCCAGGCACGGCTGGCCGTCCGGGCCGGCGGCGACCAGGCCGACCGCCCGGCCGTCGGGGCGGGTGCCGTAGACGACGCGTACGTCCTGGTTCACCGGCCCCGGCTGCCCGCCGAGCGCGCGGTTCCAGACGCTCATCCCCCCGCCACCGGGTTGCTGGATGAGCACGGCGTCGCCGGCGAAGCCGACCGGCACGGCGCCCTCCGGCGCGGCGGTCCGGACCGGCGCGATGAGCTGACCGGCGACCACACCGGCGGCGATCACGTCCGGGCCGTCCCGCCAGGCGACCTGGCGTCCGTCCGGCGAGACGGCCACCGCGTCCGCGGCGGCCAGCATGACCTGCGGCGCGGTGCCGTCGACCGGAGCCCACCAGAGGGTACGGCCGGCGGCGGTGGCCGCCGAGGTGAGCAGCCAGCCCTCCTCGTCGTGGATCCGCTGCGCCCGTTCGACGCCGCTCACGCCGGTCAGTTGACGCCGTTCGCCGCCGCTGGTGTCCAGCCGGTCACCGACGAGCAGGTCGAGCTCGGCGCGGATCGGCCCGTAGCGGGTGACCGAGGGCGGCTCGGTGGACAGCGGGGAGGGCGCGAGGACGGGCGGATCGCCGAGCACCACGGTGGGGGTGCCGCCGTCGCCGCCCGGCGCGGTGAACTGGACCACCCCGAAGGTGATGGACACGGTGGCGACCCCGGCCAGCGCCAGGCCGCTGAGCGTACGCCGCCGGCCCACGCGCCGCGCCCGGCGCAGGACCTCCCCCGCCGGGTCGGCGGTCAGCGGGCGGGACGTGGCGACGCGGCGGGTCAGCGTCTCCCGCAGCGCCCGCTCCAGCTCGTCGTCGCTCACGGGGAATGGACGCTCCGGGCTGCCCGTCCGGTTGTCACAGTCGTGCCGGGGGCCGCTCATCGGCTCTCCGCCGCGATCGGGACGGCGGGGCGGACCGGCGCGGGACGGACCGGGGCCGGGGACTGGACCGGCCGGGGCACCCGGGCGGCGGACCGGGGCGCCGGTGCTCGGGCCGGCTCGGCACCCGTGGTCGGATGGACGGCGCGGCCGGACCGGCCGGCCGGAGCCGGGGCGGACGGAGTCCCGGCGGGCGCGTCGGCCGGCGTGGGGAGGCTCAGGGCCGCCTCGGAGCCCAGCCGGCGGCGCAGCGTGTTGAGCGCCCTGGAGGTCTGACTCTTGACGGTGCCCGGGGAGATCTCCAGCAGCGCGGCGGTCTGCGCCTCGGACATGTCCTCGTAGAAGCGCAGCACCAGCACGGCCCGTTGCCGGGCCGGCAGCGCCTGGAGGTGCCGCCAGAGCGCGTCCCGGTCGAGTTGCTGCTCGATCTCGTCGACGCCGGCGCGCTCCGGCAGCACCTCGGTGGGACGCTCGCCGTGCCAGCGGCGCCGCCACCAGCTCGTGGACGTGTTGACCATGACCCGGCGGGCGTACGGCTCGATGGCGTCGATCCCGCCGAGCCGTTTCCACGCCAGGTAGGTCTTCGTGAGCGCGGTCTGGAGCAGGTCCTCGGCGGTGGCCCAGTCACCGGCGAGCAGATACGCGGTGCGCAGCAGCGCGCCGGACCGGGCCGCGACGAATTCGCGGAACTCCTCCTCCAGCGGGTCTCTGCTCACCACAGTCATCTCCCCCCGTCCTGCCTGGCAGAATGCCACGGCCACGCCGGTCGGGTCGATGGCGGAAGGTGTGCAGTTCATCCGATGTTCGGACGAAAAGTTTCAGGCTCCGTCGTCGGCCTTGGCCTCGTCGGCCTCCTTGCCCAACCGCGCTTCGACCGCCTGCGGCTCGTACATCTCCTCGACCACACGCAGGTAGAGCTCGTTCGGGTTGGGCAGATTCTTGATCACCCGGAGTGCCTGTTCCTGGCCGGCGGACTCCAGCACGAACGTGCCGTAGTTGAGGGCGCGGCCGGTCGGGCTCTGCTCGTACTTCATGTCGGTGACCCGGGTGAGCGGCATCATCGCGACCTGCCGGGTGATGATGCCGTTGACCACCATCACCCGTTTGTTGGTCAGGATGAACCGGTCGTACCACCAGTCGGCGACCTTCCACGCGACCCAGCCCATCACGGCGAACCAGAGCAGCACCGCGACGGTGGTCAACGCGCCGACGTCCCGCCCGGCGAGGAAGCCGGAGAGGTAGCCGAGCACGAACGTGGCCGCGACGCCGACGATGATCGGGGTGGTGAGGTGGATCCAGTGCCGCTTCCACTCGCCCCGGTAGCGCTCGGTGGGGAAGAGGTAGCGCGCCACGAGCGAACTGGGCTCGTCCTCCAGCGGCAGCACCCGACGGGGTGCCATGCCGGTGGCGTCGGACCGCAGCCCGGCCAGCTCCTCCTCGGAGATCGGCTGGTCCGGGAAGCCGTCCGGATCCCGCGCCCAGGCCCGGCCGGACCGCCCCTCGGCGGCGTAGGCGCTGCCGTAACCGACGTCGTCCGCGTCCGCGTACGGGCCGGGGCCGTAACCGGCCGGGTCGTCCGGGTCGATCCGGGGGATCGGCTCGGTGTCACGCTCCCGTCGCGCCCGGTCGGGGTCGTCCGGGTCGAAGGGTGGACCGGAAGGGCTTCCCATCGGCGGCTAGGCGACGAGGTTGGTGAAGAAGTCGCCGAACCCCTGCGCGATGTCCATGATGCCGCCACCGAGAGACTTGAAGACGTCGGCGGCGGAGTTGGGCCGGTACGCAACGAAGAAGATCAAGAATGCGATGCCGGCCCAGGTGAGGACCTTCTTGACCATAGCGGGCCATCCTCTCGCGCGGCGCCGGGTCCGTTTACCGCAGCGGCACCCAGAGTATCAGCATGGTGTCTTACCGTGAATATCTGCGTCCGCTCTCTCCGACTCGCCGTGGCGAGCCGGTCAGGCCCGCCCGTGCAGGTACGGAGACGGTGCGCCATACACGAGTTCGGGCGGTGTCCACTCGGTGAGGTCGTGCAACACGACCTCTTCCGCGAGGAGGTGACCCGCGCTCGCCGGCCAGGCTATCGCATGGAGCCACATTCCCCGAGCCTCGCCGGCGTACGCGCTTCGATCCGTTACGGAACGGACGAGCCACAGTGGAGTCGGATGACCGCCCGCCCGGATCTTCGCGTGCGGCAGACGCTCGGGATGACCAGGGCCGGGGTCGGTCAGCGCCTCCTCCACCTGGGGACCGGGATCGGGTCCGGGCAGTCCCGCGAAGCGGGAACCGAGACCGACGCCGGGCTCCTCGGCGACGAAGATGAGATCGGCCGGCCCACCGTCCAGGGGGGCCGGACCGGCGCAGGCGACCAGAGTGGCCCGTACGCCCGCCCGCTCGTCGCCCGCCCAGGCGACGCCGGTGAGCGTCCAGCCCGGCGGGAGCGGCCACGGACACCACAGCGGCATCCGGAGCCGGTCGGCCGGATCGGGATCGGCTGCCACCCGCTCCACCACGCTGGCCATGATCTCGGCGCTGATGTGCTCCGGCACGTGCAGCGGCGCGACCGGGCCGCAGCGCACGCACCGGTGCTCGGCGTGCATCAGGTCCGGCTCGCGCACCGGCCCCGCGCACTTCGGACAACTCACCGCGACAGTCACACCCTCACCGTCGCCCCGGACCCGCGAGGCGTCAAGCGGGGCGCGTGGGATTTCCGTCCGGTGGTGGACCCACGGGGTTTCAGTCCGGCGGCGGCCCGGCGTACGACCGGATCCAGGCGTGCATGGCGATGCCGCTGGCCACACCCGCGTTTATGGACCGGGTCGAACCGTACTGGGCGATGGAGAACAGCGCGTCGCAGGCCGACCGGGCCACCGGCGACAGCCCCGGCCCCTCCTGGCCGAACAGGAGCACGCAGCGGCGCGGCAGCACCGCCGTCTCCATCGGCCGGGAGCCGGGCAGGTTGTCGATCCCGACCACCGGCAGCCGCTCGCCGCGCGCCCACGCGACGAACTCCTCGATCGTGGCGTGGTGCCGGACGTGCTGGTAGCGGTCGGTCACCATGGCGCCCCGCCGGTTCCACCGCCGCCGCCCGACGATGTGCACCTCGGCGGCGAGGAAGGCGTTGGCGTTGCGGACCACGGTGCCGATGTTGAAGTCGTGCTGCCAGTTCTCGATCGCGACGTGGAAGTCGTGCCGGCGCCGGTCCAGGTCGGCCACCACCGCCTCGCGCCGCCAGTAGCGGTAGCGGTCCACCACGTTGCGCCGGTCCCCGCCGGCGAGCAGCTCCGGGTCGTAGCGCGGGTCGTCCGGCGGGTCACCGGGCCACGGCCCCACACCCACGTCGAGCTGGTCGTCGGTCACGGTTGCCGAGGGTACGGCCCGGCGGCGTCACTGTCAGCGCAGGTCGAGCGCGCCGCCCAGCCGGTCGAGGAAACGCGTGTCGGCGGGACTCGGGGCGCTCTCCCCGGCCCGGCACACCCGGGCCGCCACGGACTCCACCCACTGCCGGTACGCCGCCGAGTCGGCCGGATCGGCCCGGCGGCGCAGCACACGTACCGCGGCCCGGGCTGCGGCCAGCAGGTCGACCAGGTCGGTCAGGCGCTCGTCCCGCTCGGTGGCCCCGTCGTGGCGGGCGTAGATCGCGGCCACCACGGCGCGGACGAGATCACTGTCGAACGCCCGGCCGGCGGCGACCGCGTCCAGGCCGGCCAGACCGGCGGCCACACCGCGCGGCGGGCGTCCGGGTCCGGGAGAGGCGGCGGCGACGAGGACGCGGCCCGGCAGGTCGGTCAGCAGGTCCCACTCCGCCGCGGAGTAGGCGGCGGTGGTGAGCGGTGCGGCGCGGCGACCGGCGGAGGGCGGTTCGCCGGCTACGGAGTGGCTCATGGGAACCTCCAGCCCGAGCATATGCCCCCGGACGAGGTCCGGGCCCCGTCCCCGCCGAACGGGGAACGAGGCCCGGTGACCGGACGGACGTGAGGTCAGCGCGGCTCGGGGAAGCTGGGACGCTCCGGGTCGACGCCGTCCGGGACGGCGGCGGCCGCGTACTCCTTCTTCGGCACCATGACCTTGCGGCGGAACACGCAGACGAGGGTGCCGTCCTGGTTGTAGCCGCGGGTCTCGACCGCCACCACGCCGCGGTCGGGCTTCGACGCCGACTCCCGCTTGTCCAGCACCGTCGTCTCGCCGTAGATGGTGTCGCCGTGGAACGTGGGCGCGACGTGCCGCAGCGACTCGATCTCCAGGTTGGCGATCGCCTTGCCGCTGACGTCCGGCACGGACATGCCCAGCAGCAGCGAGTAGATGTAGTTGCCGACCACCACGTTGCGCTTGAACTGCGAGGCGGACTCGGCGTAGTGCGCGTCCATGTGCAGCGGGTGGTGGTTCATGGTGAGCAGGCAGAAGAGGTGGTCGTCGTACTCGGTGACCGTCTTGCCCGGCCAGTGCCGGTAGACCGCGCCGACCTCGAACTCCTCGTAGTAGCGGCCGAACTGCATCCTTGTCCCCTTCACGGGCGGCGATGGAGTTCGGCACAGCATGCCTTATCGCTTGTTAAGGCGAGGGGCGGGGCGCTCGCCCGGCGGAAATGTCACACCGGGGGTCACCGAGGTCCGGACGCAATGAGCGGCGGGGCCCTCCCCGGCACCCGCCGCCCACGCTCTGATGCGAAGAATTCTGCCGTACGACCACCCTCCGCCGACAGAGACGGAGGTCACATTTATCTTTTCGTAACACTACTGAAAGTAACCGACACTCAGTCGGTAAGCGATCACCGCAGGCTGCATAGACGCTTGTCAAGGCCGAAGTTACCGGCGCGTAGCGGACACATAGCGTGATCTCCTTGGAAACGCTCCCATCACCGCCCGTCACGCAAGTGCGGCATGCATTTGCGTTCCGCACGGCCGGGGCGAACAGATGGGGTTCGATGTGCTCAGGGTCACCGTCCCGGCGCTCAGCGTTTCGTCACCCGCGCGCCGGGAATTCGGACGGACTGACCCTGGTTCCACCGGACGTACGACAATCCGCGGTGATCGGAGAGAGCAAATGGCAACGGTTGAGCTGACCACGGCCAACTTTGACGAGGTGACCGGGCGCGACGGGATCGTCCTGCTCGACTTCTGGGCGGACTGGTGCGGCCCGTGCAAGCGCTTCGCCCCGGTCTACGAGCGCTCCTCGGAGAAGCACCCGGACATCGCCTTCGGCAAGGTCGACACCGAGGCGCAGCAGGAGCTGGCGGTGAAGTTCAACATCAGCTCCATCCCGACGATCATGGCGATCCGTGACGGCGTGATCGTCTTCGCCCAGCCGGGCGCGCTGCCGGAGTCGGCGCTGGAGAACCTCATCGAGCAGGTCCAGGCGCTGGACATGGACGACGTCCGCAAGAAGCTGGCCGAGCACAACCACTGACGTTCCGTACGCCACCGGCCGGCGCCCTCCGGGGTGCCGGCCGGCGGCGTCCTCGCGCCCGCCGGACCGGCGGGACGGGTAGTGAGGAATGGCCGAGTGAGGGACACTTTCGGCCACTTCACTCCCGTAACGTCACCACACGATGGAGACCTTGACCGCCCACGGGCGCGCGGTCCGAGTGGGCGCCACCCTGCTCGGCCTGGCGCTGCTGCTCCTGGGCACCGTGCGCGGCACCGACGACGACTTCCCGTTCGGGCCGTTCCGGATGTACTCCACCTCCGACCCGCCGAACGCGCCCGCCCCGGACACCCGGGTCGAGGGCGTCGACACCACCGGGACGGTGGTCGCGCTCGGCCAGGAGGCCACCGGCATCCGCCGGGCCGAGATCGAGGGTCAGCAGGGCCGGTACGCCACGGACCCGAGCCTGCTGCGCACCGTCGCCGACGCGTACGCCGAACGCCACCCCGGCGCACCCGAGCTGGTCGAGGTGCGGATCGTCGTCCGCTGGTTCGACATCCAGGGTGGCCGCCCGACCGGCAGGTGGACCGACGAGACAGCGGTGCGCTGGGAGATCGGCCGATGACCGGCTGGCTGACCGAGGCGGTCCCGCGCGGCCGGATCGCCGCCTTCCGCACCCTGGTCTACCTCTTCGTCGCCGCCGACCTGGTCGTCTTCACCCCCTGGGTACGCACCCGGGTCGACGTTCCCGGCGACCTCTACCAGCCGCTGCTCGTCGGCCGGCTGCTCCCGCTGCCCACCCCCACCCCGGCCCTGGTCGGCGTGGTGTTCTGGGCACTGCTGGTCACCGCGCTGCTGGCCGCCACCGGCCGGGCGCACCGGCTGCTCGGCTGGACGGTCTTCGCGCTGTACTTCGAGTGGATGATCGTGGCGATGAGCTACGGCAAGGTCGACCACGACCGGTTCGCGCTCCTGGTGGCACTGGCCGTGCTGCCCACCGCGGGGCGCGCCCGGCACGGCGACCCGACCCGTACCGAGGCGGGCGGCTGGGCGCTGCGGGTCACCCAGATCGCGGTCATCTGCACGTACTTCCTCGCCGCCTGGGCCAAGTTCCGCTTCGGCGGCTGGGACTGGGCGACCGGTTCCGTGCTGGCGAAGGCGATCATCCGGCGCGGCACCGACCTCGCCGACCTGATCGCGCAGGTGCCGCACCTGCTGATCGTGGCGCAGTTCGGCATCCTGGCGTTCGAGCTGCTCAGCCCGCTGGTGTTCGTGCTGCCGGCCCGGTGGCGGACGATGACCGTCGGCTTCTTCTACTCGTTCCACCTGGTGACCATCGCGACGATCACCATCTCGTTCGCGCCGCACCTGGCGGCGATGACCAGCTTCCTGGCGCTGGAGAAGGTCCGCCCCGTGGTGTTCGTCAGGCGCCTGCTCGGCCGCCCGCCGCCGGCCGCCCCGACATCCCCCGCGCCGGCGACCGCCGATGTGACGCCGGCCCCCGGCCCCTCCGCGCCGGCGACCGCCTGAGCGCGGGCACGCCGGTCAGGCGGTCGGACCCGGGCGGCCGGTCGGGCCGTACAGCCGCTCCCGGGCCTCCTGCGGCAACGCGCAGGCGGCGGTACCGCCCGGCATCCGGTGCCGGTTGCGCGCCACCCAGCGGTACGCGGGCCAGGCCGCCGCGCGGACCGGCACGAGGCGCAGCCCGGCCCCGGCGAACCGCCAGAGCGGCCCGCTGTCGCCGAGCAGCCGGGCGATGGCGTCCGGACCGGCGGCGCGGGAGCCGTCGGCGCCCACCCACTGGACCGCCTCCTCGCACTCGGCCTCCGTCAGGCCCAGCGCCGCCAGGTCGGCGAACTGCCACGGCACCACCCGGGCGCCGGTCGGGATGCGGCGCTCGATGAACTGCGCGCAACTGGTGCAGAAGGCGCAGTCGCCGTCGTAGACGAAGGTCGACGTCTCCATGCCTCCATCCTGCACCCGCCCCGGGCCCCGGCGGCGCGCGGTGTCCGGAGCATCACTTGCGCTTTGTTCGTACACATGTTCGAATGAACGCCATGCGCTGGGACAACCTCTCCGCTCCCCCGGACGAGGGGACTCCCGATCGGGCGGCGCCGGCGGCTCCACCCCTGCCGCTGGCGCTGCCCGGCGCCGTCGCCCGCACGTTCGACACCCCGGGCTTCGCCGGCATGACGTTCTACGAGGTGCACGCCAAGTCGATCATCAACCGGGTGCCCGGCCAGTCGCGGGTGCCGTTCGAGTGGACGATCAACCCCTACCGTGGTTGCTCGCACGCGTGCGTCTACTGCCTGGGCGGCGACACACCGATCCTGATGGCCGACGGCCGCACCAGGGCGATCAGCGAGCTGGAGCCCGGCGACCGGATCTACGGCACCCGCCGGCGCGGCGCCTACCGCCACTACGTCGTCACCTCGGTGCTCGACAAGTGGTCCACTGTGAAGCGGGCCTACCGGGTCACCCTGGCCGACGGCACCACGCTCGTCGCCAGCGGCGACCACCGGTTCCTCACCGAACGCGGCTGGAAGCACGTCACCGGAACCATGCGGGGCGGCGGGCGCCGTCCTCACCTGACCACCCGCAACCGCCTGCTGGGCACCGGCCGGTTCGCGGTCGCGCCGAAACGCTCGGCCGACTACCACAGGGGCTACCTGCACGCCCTGATCCGCGACCACGACCGGCCCGGCTTCGGTGCCCGCTTCCGGCTGGCCACCGCCGAGACGGAGGCGCTGGATCGTGCCGAGCGCTACCTGGCCGACGCCGGGGTCACCGTCGAGCGGGCCACAGCCGGCCGGGTCGGCCGGCGGGCGACGACCACTGTGGTACGCACATCCGGCCCGGCCGAGGTCGTCACCGGGTTGTTCGCGCCACCCGACGACACCACCGGTGACTGGGCGCTCGGCTACCTGGCCGGCATGTTCGACGCCGCCGGCACATGCCACCGGGGCGTGTTCCGGATCAGCGTCGCGGACGACGAGAGCCGGGCCCGCACGGCCGCCGCGCTGGACCGGTTCGACTTCCGCTGGTCGCTCGACGTGCCGGGTACGCCGGGTGCGGCGCGTCAGCTCCGGCTGACCGGCGGGCTGCCGGAGCGGCTGCGCTTCTTCCACCTCACCGACCCGGCAGTCACCGCCCGGCGCTCGATCGAGGGCATGGCGCTCAAGTGCGCGGCGCGGCTCCAGGTGACCGCCGTCGAGGATCTGGGCCTGGAGCTTCCGCTGTGGGACATCACCACCGGCACCGGCGACTTCATCGCCAACGGTGTGGTCAGCCACAACTGCTTCGCCCGCAACACCCACACCTATCTCGACCTGGACGCCGGTGCCGACTTCGACCGCAAGGTCATCGTCAAGGTCAACGCGGGCGAGCTGGTACGCCGGGAGCTGGCCGCTCCGCGCTGGCGCGGCGCGCACGTCGCCATGGGCACCAACGTGGACTGCTACCAGCGGGCCGAGGGCCGCTACCGCCTGATGCCACAGATCATCGAGGCGCTGCGCGACTTCGCGAACCCGTTCTCCATCCTGACGAAGGGCACGCTGCTGCTGCGTGACCTGCCACTGCTGCGCCAGGCCGCCGAGGTGACCCGGGTCGGGCTGTCGTACTCCGTGGGGTTCGTCGACGAGGCGCTCTGGCGGGCGGCCGAGCCGGGCACCCCGAGCCCGCGCCGCCGCCTGGACGCGGTCCGTCAGCTCGCCGACGCCGGCTTCGAGGTGGGTGTGCTGATGGCGCCGATCCTGCCCGGTCTCAGCGACGACGAGGAGTCGATCGACGCCACTGTCGCAGCGATCGCCGCCTCCGGCGCGGCCGGCGTGACGCCGCTGCCGCTGCACCTGCGGCCCGGCGCCCGGGAGTGGTACGCCCGCTGGCTGGCCCGGGAGTTCCCGCACCTGGTGCCCCGTTACCGGCAGCTCTACCAGGCCGGCTCGTACGCGCCGCAGGCGTACCAGCGGGAGGTGACCGCGCGGGTGCGGATCGCGGCACGCCGGCACGGGCTGCACCGGGGCGAGACCGGCGACAACCGCCGACTGCCCGAAACTCCGCCGCCTGCCCCGGCCGCCGAACAGCTCTCCCTGCTCTAGCCGCCGAGAGAACCCGCACCGGCGGGGCTAGTGTCGGGGGATGCGTTCCGCTCAGCAGATCCTCGCCGACTCCGCCGTGATCGCCGTCGTGGGCGCCTCCCGTGACCCGGGCAAGGCCGCGCACCGCGTACCGCTGGAGATGCAGCGGCACGGCTGGCGGATCATCCCGGTCAACCCGACGGTGGACGAGTTGTTCGGCGAGAAGGCGTACCCGACGCTCGCCGACATCCCGCACCCGGTCGACCTGGTCGACGTGTTCCGCCCGGCCCGGGACGCGGTCGACGTGGTCCGGCAGGCGGTGGCGATCGGCGCCCCGGCGGTGTGGTTGCAGCTCGGGATCTTCTCGGACGAGGCACGCCGGATCGCCGAGGAGGCCGGCCTCGACTACGTCGAGGACAGATGCCTCATCGTCGAGCGGGCCGCCGCCGGACTGACCCGTACGCCAGGCGGAACGGCCGGCTGACGGCGCGTACCCTTCGGGCATGTCCGATCCCGGCCCGATGGCGGCTGCGGCGGTGCCCGACCGCGACGGGCTGTGGTCCCGCCGGCTGCTCGCGCCGAGCGGCTGATCGCCGCGATCGAGCGGTTCCGGACCACGCCGGAGGCACTGGCGGTGGGGTTGCCGGTGACCGCACCGGAACCGGCCCCCGGCGTGGCGGAACGATGAGTCCTACTGCTTGTACTGCTTGAGCAGGCCGCGCGAGATGATCGTCTTCTGGATCTCCGAGGTGCCCTCGCCGATCAGCAGGAACGGCGCCTCGCGCATCAGGCGCTCGATCTCGTACTCCTTGGAGTAGCCGTAGCCGCCGTGGATCCGGAACGCCTCCTGGACCACCTCGGCGCAGTACTCGGACGCGAGCAGCTTCGCCATGCCGGCCTCGACGTCGTTGCGCTGGCCGGCGTCCTTGAGCCGGGCCGCGTTGACCATGAGGGCGTGCGCGGCCTCGATCTTCGTGCCCATCTCGGCGAGCTTGAACGCGACGGCCTGGTGCTTGGCGAGCGGCTGGCCGAAGGTGTGGCGCTGCTGGGCGTACGCGACAGCCAGCTCGAACGCCCGGATCGAGATGCCGCAGGCGCGGGCCGCCACGTTGACCCGGCCGACCTCGATGCCGTCCATCATCTGGTAGAAGCCCCGGCCGACCTTCTCCTCGCCGCCGAGCACGGCGGAGGCGGGCACTGTGACGCCATCGAGCACCATCTCGGTGGTCTCGACGCCCTTGTAGCCCATCTTGTCGATCTTGCCGGGGATGGTGAGGCCGGGCGCGGTCTCGCCGAAGCCGGGCTCCTTCTCCAGCAGGAAGGTGCTCATGTTGCCGTAGACCGAGTCGGCCCCGGTGTCGGTCTTGACCAGGGTGGCCACCACCGACGAGTACGCCCCGTTCGTCAGCCACATCTTCTGGCCGTTGAGGACGTAGTTGTCACCCTCGCGGACGGCCTTCGACTTGATCGCCGAGACGTCCGAGCCGCACTCGGGCTCGGACATCGAGAACGCGCCGCGCACCTCGCCGGTGGCCATCCGGGGCAGCAGCCGGGCCTTCTGGTCGGCCGAGCCGTGCTGCGAGACCAGGTACGCCACGATGAAGTGGGTGTTGACGATGCCGGAGATCGACATCCAGCCCCGGGACAGCTCCTCCACCACGAGCGCGTAGGTCAGCAGGGACTCGCCCAGGCCGCCGTACTCCTCGTCGATGGTGAGGCCGAACAGCCCCATCTCGCGCATGCCGTCGAGGATGTCGCTCGGGTACTCGTCGGCGTGCTCCAGCCGCTGCGCGTGCGGGATGATCTCCTTGTCGGCGAACTCCCGGACGGTTTCCAGGATCGACCGCTGCACGTCGGTCAGTCCGGGTGTCTGGGCGAGTCGGGCCATCTCAGCCTCCGGGGTCGGCGCCTTACTCATGGGTAACTGAACGCTCGGTCAGTATCGGCCCCGGGACCGGCCGCGCCAAGGTGACCAGTCCACACAACCGCTGTGAAAAGGTTCACCGCTGCGGGTAGCGTCCGCAAGAGAAAAGGCCGTCGACCTGGGGAAAGGGGCGCGCGTGAGTGACGAGCAGCCACCCTCGCCGTACGAGCCGCCGTCGCACGGCCAGCCGTACGGGCAGCCGCAGTACGGCCAGCAGCACCAGCAGTACGGCCAGCAGCCGCCGTACGCGCCGCAGCCGCCCTACGGCCAGTACGGCCCGCCCGGCCAGGGACCAGGACCCCGTGGCACGAACGTGCTCGCCATCCTGTCGCTCGTCTTCGCGTTCGTCTTCGCGCCCGCCGGCATCGTCTGCGGCCACCTGGCCAAGCGGCAGATCCGGCAGACCGGCGAGGACGGCGACCAGCTCGCCACCTGGGGGCTGGTCCTCAGTTACATCTTCACCGCGCTCGGCGTGCTGATCTGCTGCGGCTGGATCGGCCTGGCGTTCTGGGCCAACTCCGACAACAGCACCCACTGACGGTCAGCGGAACTGCGCCTCCCGGACGCTGTTGCCGCCGTCGACCACGAGCATCTGCCCGGTGATGTACGAGGCGGCCGGTGAGCAGAGGAACGCGATCGCCGCGGCCACCTCGTCCGGGGTGCCGGGGCGCCCGACCGGCGTACCGAGCCCCTGCTTGATCTCCGCCATGGTGGATGCCGCGGTGTGGATGATGCCCGGCGCCACCGCGTTCACCGTCACGCCGTCGGCGATCATCTCCATCGCCAGCGCCCGGGTCAGCCCGACCACGCCGGCCTTGGCCGCCGCGTAGGCCGCCTCGGTGGGCAGCGCGTTCACCGGCCCGGCGGTGGCCGCCAGATTGACGATCCGGCCCCAGCCCCGCTCGGCCATGCCGCCGATGAACGCACGGCTGCTCAGGAACGCGGTGGTCAGGTTGCGGTCGATCTCGCCGCGCCACTCGTCGTACGTCAACTGGGCCACCGGACGCAGCACCTCCGGGCTGGCCCGGCTGGCCAGCCCCGCGTTGTTCACCAGCACCTCGACGTCGCCGAGCTGCTCGGCGACCGCGTCGGCGAGCGCGCCCACCTCCGACTCGTCGGTGAGGTCGGCGACGAAACCGGTGACACCCAGCTCGCCCGCGCGATCGTGGATGCGCCTCGTGGTGGACACGATCGCCACCCGGGCGCCCAGGTCGGACAGCCGGCGCGCGGTCGCGTACCCGATGCCGTCGGGGCTGCCCGCGCCGGTCACCAGCGCGACCCGGCCGTCCAGGCGCATGGTGGCCGGTTCCGGCAGCGGCGCGGGCCGCTCGGAGTCGGCGGCGCCGACCGGCTCGCCGCCACGCGGGCGTCGCACCGACCCCGGCCGGCTCATGTCCCGTCGCGACCGACCCCCACGCGCGTCAAGTGCCATGCCGAAGATCCTGCCCGGTGCCGACCGAACGGGCAACGCGGTGGCCGAAAGGGGACGCCCGTGTCGCGCGCCGGGTGGCTACCCTGAGCGCGACCACGTACCTGGAGATGATCAGATGACCTATCCCCCACCGTCCGGTGGCTGGCAGGACCCCTCGGCGGCCGGGCCGCAGTCGAGCCCACCGGCCGACCCGCTGCTGCCGATGGCCGGCAACCCCATCCCGGCCCAGCCCAGCCCGGCGGACCCGTACGCGCCCGCCGACTCGTACGCCGGCATGAAGTCCGCCGACCCGTACGCGGCGGCCGGTTACCCGCCGGGCGCCTATCCGCAGCCGGGCGCGTACCCGCCCCCGGGGGGTTACCCCGGATACGGGTACCCCGCCGGACCGAAGCAGAACGGCCTGGCCATCGCCGCGATGATCGTTTCGATCATCGGCGCGCTCGGCCTCTGCGGTTACGGCCTCGGTGGCTACATCGGCGTGGTGGGCGCGATCCTCGGTCACGTGTCCCGTAAGCAGATCAGGGAACGCGGTGAGGGCGGCGAGGGCTTCGCCACCGCGGGCATCATCGTCGGCTGGATCGCCACCGCGCTGGCCGTGCTGGCCACCGCCGCCATCGTGATCTTGATTGTCTGGGCGGCCAACCAGGAGTCGTCCGGCTACAGCGGCACGACCTACTGAACCCGGCGGGCCGCCCCGCGAACTCGGGGCGGCCCGGGCCGGTCACTCCGAGGGCGGGGTGAACGAGGAGGTACGGGACATGCCCGCGGCACGGCCCTTCGCGGCGATCACCAGCGCCATCTTGCGGGACGCCTCGTCGATCATCTCGTCGCCGAGCATCACCGCGCCGAGCTTCCCGCCCGCCTCCGAGGTGTAGTAGTCGTACGCGTCGAGGATCAGCTCGGCGTGGTCGTAGTCGGCCTGCGCCGGGGAGTAGACCTCGTTGGCGGCGTCGATCTGGCCGGGGTGCAGCACCCACTTGCCGTCGAAGCCCAGCGCCGCCGAGCGCTTCGCCACCTCACGGAACGCGTCCACGTCCCGGATCTGCAGGAACGGGCCGTCGATGGCCTGCTTGTCGTGCATCCGCGCGGCCATCAGGATGCGCATCAGGATGTAGTGGTACGGGTCACCCGGGTAGTCCGGGATCAGCGCGCCGACCACCAGCGACTTCATGTTGATCGAGGCCATGAAGTCGGCCGGGCCGAAGATGATCGTCTCGACCCGGGGCGAGGCCCCGGCGATGGCGTCCACGTTCACCAGCCCGGCCGCGTTCTCGATCTGCGCCTCGATGCCGATCCGGCCCACCTCCAGGCCGAGCGTCTTCTCGATCTGGGTGAGCAGCAGGTCCAGCCAGTGCACCTGCTCGGCGTTCTGCACCTTCGGCAGCATGATGCAGTCCAGGTTCGCCCCGGCGCCCTCGACCACCTCGATGACGTCCCGGTAGGTCCACGGCGTGGTCAGGTCGTTCACCCGGACCACGCGGGTCTTGCCCGTCCAGTCGCCCTCGTTCAGCGCGGCCACGATGTTCTTGCGCGCGTCCGGCTTGGCCAGCGGGGCGACCGCGTCCTCCAGGTCGAGGAAGACCTGGTCGGCGGGGAGGCCCTGGGCCTTGCCGAGCATTTTGACGCTGGAGCCGGGTACCGCCAGGCAGGATCGGCGGGGACGACCGACAGCGGTCATGGATGCGCTCCTTCCAGCGTCCGGCGCGGTGCCGGCGCAGCGGTGGATTTCGAGAACTTAACGATCCCAAAGGGCGTGGTGACGCCACGGTAACCTCGTGCCGTGACCGGGGTGAATGGACCTGTGGAAGATCTCACTGACCGTCGGATCGTGGTGCTGACCGGGGCGAGCTCCGGCATCGGCCTGGCCGCCGCGGAGGAGCTGGCTCGCCGTGGTGACCAGGTCGTGCTGGTCGGCCGCGACCCGGCCCGGCTGCGCGCCGCGGGCGAGCGGGTCCGCGAGTGCTGCGGTGAGCAGCCGGAGCTGTTCCGCGCCGACTTCGCCGTGCTCGACGACGTACGCGGGCTCGCCGAACGGCTGCGCGAGCGGTACGACCGGATCGACGTGCTCGCCAACAACGCGGGCGCGATCGTGCTGGAACCGATCACGACGGTCGACGGTTTCGAGCTGAGCATTCAGGCCAACCACCTCGCCCCGTTCCTGCTCAGCAACCTGCTGGCCGACCGGATCGGGCGGATGGTGGTCACCGCCTCGGACGCGCACCGCAGCGGCGTGCTCGACCCGGACGACCTCAATTCCGCGCTGCGCTCGTACCGGCCGTTCCGGGCGTACGGCACCAGCAAGCAGGCGAACATCCTGTTCACCGCCGAGGCCGCGCGGCGCTGGCCGGAGGTGCCGGCGCACGCGTTCCACCCCGGCGTGGTGCGCACCCGCTTCGGCAACGAGAGCCGGATCGTGGCGCTCGGCATGCGGCTGCTGCCGTTCCGCAGCCCGGAGAAGGGCGCGGAGACGCTCGTGTGGCTGGCCTGCCAGGACCCGTCCCGGCTGACGGACGGCGGCTACTACGCCGACCGCAAGCCGCACCGGCCCCGGCCCAAGGCGGCCGATCCGGCGCTCGCCGCGCGGCTCTGGACCGCCAGCGCGCAGGCGGTTGGGCTCGACGCCTGACGACACCGAGGGGACATATGACCACAGAGCAAGAGGTCCTGCTGGTCGCGCTCGTCGACCTGAGCGCCGACATGGACGCCGGGCGGCGCTACGAGGACGGGGTGCTGGCGCTGCTCGGCCGGCACGGCGGCGAGTTGGAACGGCGGCTGCGCACCGGCGACGGGGAGACCGAGGTGCACGTCATCCGGTTCGCCGCCCGCGCCGGGCTCGACGCGTTCCTGGTCGACCCGGACCGCGTCGCGCTGCGCGCCGAGCTGGGCGACGCGGCGCCCGCCACCCGGGTGCTGGAGGTACGCGACGTCTGAGCTGCGCCTTCTCCCTCACTTCATCACGCGGGGACGCCGAGAACAAGACTTGATCTTGAGGCTGGCGAGGCGCAGTGTCGGGGCGTGGACTTCGATCCCCTGGCCACCGCCCGCCGCGCACTCTGGATCGGCGGCGCGCAGTGGGCCGGCAAGACGACACTCGCGGTCACGTTGGCACTGCGGTACGGGCTGACCGCGTACCTCTACGACCGCCACGACGCGCGAGGGCACGACGACCGGCGGATCGCCGACCGGATCCGACGGGGTGAGCCGCCGGACGGCCCGGACGCGGAGGCGACCTGGGTGACGACGGACCCGGAGCGGATGGCAGCCGAGACCCTCGCCGGGTTTCCGCGCCGCTTCGAGTGGGTGCTCGACGACCTGAGCGCGCTGGTGAGCGGCCGCCGGGTGGTCGCCGAGGGCTGGGGGCTGCGGCCCGAACTGGTCGCCCCGGTCGTCGAGTCGACAGGGCAGATGGTGGTGCTGGTGCCGACGCCGGAGTTCCGCGCGTACCAGGTGGAACGGCTGCCGCGGGCGACGGCCCGGCATCCCGGCGTGAGCGACCCGGAGCGGGCGTGGCGTCATCGGATCGCGCGCGACGAGCTGGTCGCCGCCGACGCGGTCGCCGGCGCCCGGACGCTCGGGGTACGCGTGATCGAGGTGGACCTGGGCCGGGACGCCGAGGCGGTCGCCGCGCTGGTCGCCGACCACTTCGCCGGGTACCTCTGAGCGTCACCGCGACACGTGCACCGGGACGCTGGTGACCACCACGCCGGGCAGCGCCCGCAACGCCGCCCGCAGCCGCTGCTCGGCGCGGCTGTGCAACAACCGGTACCGCCGTCGGCGCAGCACCACCTCCGGCACGATCACGGTGAGCGTCAGCTCCGGGTGCGCGGCGTGCAGCGCCTCCAGGTAGTGCGCGAGCGGCCCGATCACCGACCGGTACGGCGACACGATCGTCTCCAGCCGCAGGTGGTCGCCCCAGGCCCGCCACTGGTCCCGGAACCGGTCCGCCTCGGCCTCCTCCGGCGCGAGGTGCACGGCGAGCGTCGGCCGCCCGAGCGACGTGGCGTACGCCAGTGCGCGCAGCGACGCCCGGTTCAGCCGGGCCACCGGCACGACCACCAGATGGCGTACCTGCTGGGGCAGCTCGTCGCCCTCGGCGGGCGGCGCCGACGGCGGCGGGTGCAGCGCCAGCGCGCGGTGCAGCCGGTCGTAGTGCCTGTGGATCCGGCGGAACAGCAGCACCAGCAGCGGCACGGCGAGCACCACCACCCAGGCGCCCTCGGTGAACTTGGCGACCGCCGCGGTGAGCAGCACCAGCCCGGACAGCGCCGCACCCGCCGCGTTCAGGGCGAGCCGGCGACGCCATCCCGGCCCCCGGTGGCGCCGCCAGTGCACCACCATCCCGGTCTGGGACAGCGTGAAGGCGAGGAACACACCGACCGCGTAGAGCGGGATCAGCCGCTCGGTGTGCCCGCCGAACGCGACGAACACCAGCGCGGCCGTCAGCGCCAGCGCCACCAGCCCGTTGCTGAAGGCCAGCCGGTCGCCCATGTGCAGGAACCGGCGCGGCGCGTGGCCGTCCCGGGCCATGAAGAACAGCAGCCGGGGGAAGTCGTTGAACGCGGTGTTCGCGGCGAGCAGCAGGATCAGCGCGGTGGTGGCCTGGAGGATGGCGTACCCGGGCCCGCTCGGGAACGTCACCCGGCCGAGCTGGGACAGCAGCGTCTCGTCCGCCCGGGGCGCCAGGCCGTCGAGGTGGATCAGCCCGACCAGGCCGGCGAACAGCGTGACCAGCATGGCGACCATCCAGCCGAGCGTGGTGCGGGCGTTGCGCCACTCGGTCGGCCGGAACGCGGGAATCGCGTTCGAGACCGCCTCGATGCCGGTCATCGACACCGCGCCGGAGGAGAACGCGCGCAGCACCAGCAGCACGCCAAGGCCCTCGGCGGCGGGCACCGAGGGCGGCGGCAGCGGCGCGAAACCCCGCGAGGCGGCCTTCGCGTACCCGACCGCCAGCACCGCGACCAGCACCACCACGAACGCGTACGTGGGCAGCACGAAGATGTTCCCGGCGGTCCGTACGCCGCGCAGGTTGCCGGCGAGCAGCACGGCGATCACCAGCACCCCGAGCGGCACGGTCCACCGGCCGAGCCCGGGTAGCGCCGACGTGACCGCGTGCACCCCGGCCGCCACCGACACCGACACGGTCAGCACGTAGTCGAGCATCAGCCCGGCGGCGGCGGCCAGTCCCGGCGTACGCCCGAGGTTGTCCCCCGCGACGATGTAGGAGCCGGCGCCGTGCGGGTAGGCCGGGATGGTCTGCCGGTAGGACAGGCCGACCGCGACCATCAGCACCACGAGCACGGCGGCGAGCGGCAACGCCAGGCCGAGCGCGGCGCTCCCGGCCAGCACCAGCACCGCGAGCATCGCCTCCGGCCCGTACGCCACGGAACTGAGCAGGTCCGAGGAGAGCACCGGCAGCGCGACCAGTTTGCGCATCCGCTCGTACAGCACCGAAGCGCTGGACAACGGCGGACCGAACAGGGCCCGGCGGACCCGGGTGGCGGCCCGCCCGGCCCGGCCACCGGGCAGGTCGGCCGCCCCGGTGGCGACCAGCTCGCCCGGCTGCGCCACGGTGAACATGTCGATCGGCGCCAGCCGGCCGAACCGGGTCGGCGCCGGGTGACGGTCGTGCCGCCCGAGCGCCGGGTCCACCGGCAGGTCGTCGGCGTCGCGAGGGCCGCGCCAGCGTTCGCCGATCCGGCCGAGCGCCGCCCGGTCCTCGTCGCCGAGCGGCGGGAACTCGGCCGAGGGCGTGACGACGGTGCCCGCCTCCGCCGCGTCGTCCCGGTCCGCCCCCACCCTGAGCACTTTCGTGCAAACCGGACCGCCCGGTGGCCGGAACGGCGCGACTTCGCCCCGACCGGCTCAGCCGCCCGGCGGCGTCGGGCCGGCCAGAGCCGCCCCAGGCGAGGATCGCCGACCAGCCGACGCGTCGAGTGGCGGGTGCGGAACGGTCGGTAATCCTCACCCGGACACCCGACAGACACGCACCGTCAACGAACCGTTACGATCATGCACGTCCCGGCGATCCCTGACAGACGTCCGGAGGCGTCCCTCATGCCCAGGTTCCAGGCGGTGCTGTTCGACTTCTTCGGCACCCTGACCCACGGCGCGCGGCGCGGAGCCGCCCACCGCGCCACCGCCGAGGCGCTCGGCTGCTCCACCGAGTCCCTGGTGGAGGTGCTGGACAGCAGCTACTACGAACGGGCCAGCGGATCCTTCGGCGACGCCGAGTCGACGATGCGGTGGGTGTGCGGCCGGCTCGGCGTCCACCCGTCCGACGCGGCGGTACGCGCCGCCGTCGCCACCCGCCACCGGGCCGTGCGGGCCGGCGCCCGGCTACGCGCCGAAGCGGTGCCGGTGCTGGCCGCGTTGCGCCACCGGGGCGTACGCACCGGGCTGGTGAGCGACTGCACGCACGAGCTGCCGGCGTTCCTGCCGCAGCTCGCCGTCGCGCCACTGCTCGACGCCCAGGTCTTCTCGATACGGGTCGGACGCTGCAAGCCCGATCCGGCGCTCTACCTGGCCGCGTGTTACCGGCTCGGCCAGGAGCCGGCCGACTGCCTCTACGTCGGCGACGGCGACAGTCAGGAACTCACCGGGGCGGAGCGGGCCGGGCTGAGCGCGGTCCGGTTGGCCGCGCCGGACCTCGCCGACCACGTGGTGCTCAACGCCGACCACGGCTTCCACGGGCCGTCGATGACCTCGCTGACGGAGGTGCTCGGCCTGCTCGACCCGGTCCCTGTCGCCTGACCGGCTCGTCAACGGCTTCACACGGTCAGCGGCGGCGGACGCGGTGCAGGCGGAACGGCTTGCGGGCGGCCCGCACCACAGGCGCCGGCCGGGGCTGCTCACTGAGCGAGCCGTCCGGCAGGTCGGCGCCGGTCACTGCGGTGCCGGCGGGCGCGAGCCGGTTGAGCGCGCAGCCCTGCGCCGCCCACCGCTCGACCAGCTCCGTGGCGGAGCCGGAGGCGTTGAGCCGCTTCGCCGCGACCAGCGGCGCGATGGTTTCCCACTCCTCGGTGCCCGGTCGCAGCCGGGTCACCCGCGCCGGCCAGGTGACGATCCGCCCGCCGTGATCGCCGCGCAGCGTCACGTCGGCGGTGTCGCTGCCGGCCAGCCCCGGTGCGGCCTGCTCGCCGGGGCCGGTGACCACGAGCAGCGTGCCCTCCACCGGCAGGCACCACAGCGCGTACGCCGGGCCGCCGCCGGTGCTCACCCAGCAGACCGCGGCCTTCTTCACCGCCTCGTCCACGAGCGGCGGCGTCACCCGCTCGTCCACCTCGTCGCTCACCCCGCCATCCTCCCCCATCCCCACCCCAACTCGCCCCACCCCGCCACCCCGCCACCCCGCCCGCCCCCGCCGCCCCCACCCCCGCCCGCGGTGATCAAGGAGTTTGTGTCCTTCCCCGGCCCGTTCGCCGGCACAAACTCCTTGATCACCGGAGCGGGGGGCGGGGGGCGGAGGAGGGAGGAGGGATGGGGTGGGGGGTGGGTGGGCTCAGCCGATGAAGGGGGGGACGGTGATCTCGCCTCGGGCCACCGGCATCACCTGGCCGGAGACCGTCGCGCCCATCGCCAGCCCGCCGGAGGCGGTCACCGTGCAGTGGAGCGTGGACGGGCGGTTGATCTCGATGCCCTGCCGGACGGTGTACTCCGCGCGGCCGTCGCCGGGAAGCAGGCCGCTGGCGACCAGCCACACGCCCAGTCCCAGGGCGGCCGAGCCGGTCGCCGGATCCTCGGGTACCCCCAGCCCCGGCACGAAGACCCGGGCGTGCGCGGTTTGCGAATCGGCGTCCCAGGAGAAAAGGCTGACGTGCTCCACTCCGTACCGCTGCGCCGCCGTCGTGTTCAACAGTGCCCGGGCCACCGCGTCCGGGCGTACCGGAAGGTAGGGGAATTCGAGACCGCACCCGGCGACCCGGGGTGGCGGGCCGACGTGGTCCGGTCCGGCGAGGCCGACCATCTCCAGCAGCGGCTCCGGGTCGAGTTCCGGGCCGAGCGTGGGCGTGCCGCCGGTGAGCGTCGCGCCGGTGGCCGTCACCTCGAGCGGCAGGACGCCGACGCCGCACTCCTGGGTGACCCGGCCGGTGCCGAACACGCCGCGCCGGCTCGCGGTCACCGCGGCGCCGACGCTCGGGTGCCCGGCGAACGGCAGCTCGTCGGCCGGGGTGAAGATCCGGGCCCGGTAGGTGGCGCCCACCTGCGTCGGGGGCAGCACGAAGACCGTCTCGGACAGGTTGAACTCCAGCGCGAGCGCCTGCATCTGCTCGGTGGCCAGCCCTTCCGCGCCGAACACCACGGCCAGCGGGTTGCCGGCGAACGGGCGGTCGGTGAAGACGTCCACGATCTCGTAGCCCAAGGTCGACATGCTGTTAGAGAGTAGGCCCTTAGGCTGGTGCCCGTGAGCACGCCGAACCGGGTCTACCTCGCTCGACTCGCCGGAGTCGCCGTCTTCGACCCGAACGGCGACCAGGTCGGCCGTGTCCGGGACGCGGTGGCCCGGATGCGCGCGACGCAGCGACCGCCGGAGGTGGTCGGTCTGGTCGCCGAGATGCCGATGCGGCGACGCATCTTCCTGTCCATCAACCGGATCACCTCCATCGACCCGGACGCGGTGGTGCTCGGCAGCGGCACTCTCAACCTGCGCCGGTTCGAGAAGCGCCCGAACGAGCTGCTGGTGCTCCAGGAGCTGCTCGACCGGCGGGTCCAGCTCGACAGCGGGCAGGCCGGCTCGGTGGTGGACGTGGCGATGGAGTGCAGCCGCGGCGGCGAGTGGGCGCTGGGCCGGGTCGCCGTCCGCGAGCACACCGGCCGGCTCACCCGCCGCGGCCACCTCCACCAGGTCGACTGGGACCGGGTCCGCGGCCTGGGCACGGTCGGCGACAACCGGGGTACGGCGAACCTGCTCGCCGTCCTGGAGGACATGCGCCCGGCCGACCTGGCGAACGCCCTCCAGGACCTGCCCGACGCCCGGCGCAACGAGGTGGCCGCCGCGCTCGACGACGAACGCCTGGCCGACGTGCTGAGCGAGCTGCCCGAGCGCGACCAGGTGGAGATCCTGGCCGCGCTGGACCGCCAGCGCGCCGCCGACGTCCTGGAGGAGATGGAACCGGACGACGCGGCCGACCTGCTGAACGAGCTGCCCCCGCCGGAGCAGGACGTGCTGCTGGACCTGATGGAGCCGGACGAGGCCGACCCGGTACGCCAGCTGCTGCGCTACGCCTCCGGAACGGCCGGCAGCGTGATGACCTCGGAGCCGGTGATCCTGCCGCCGGACGCCACGGTGGCCGAGGCGCTGGCCCGGATCCGGGAGGTGCAACTGTCCCCCGCCGTGGCGGCCCAGGTCTTCGTGGCCCGTGCCCCGCTCACCACACCGACCGGCCGCTACCTGGGTATGGTGCACTTCCAGCGGTTGCTCCGCGAACCGCCGGCCGACCTGCTCGGCGGCATCGTGGTGAACGACATCGACCCGCTGCGCACGTCGACCCCGCTGCCCGAGATCACCCGCCGGATGGCCACGTACGACATGGTCGGCATGCCGGTGGTGGACCGGAACAACCGGCTCGTCGGCGCGGTGACAGTGGACGACGTGCTGGACCACTCCCTGCCGCGGGACTGGCGGGAACGGGACGCGGCATCCACCTCGTCCGCCACCGACGACGGCACCCTGGACGGCGACGATGAGTGACCAGCGACGCGGCGACCGGCTCGACCAGCCGCGCGCCCCGCGGAGCCTGCACCTGCCGCGGGTCGACGCGGAGACGTTCGGCCGCTGGGCCGAGGGCATCGCCCGGGGCATGGGTACGGCGAACTTCCTCGTCTACATGACGCTGATCCTGGTGGCCTGGTTCCTGTGGAACACGCTGGCGCCGGCGAATCTGCGCTTCGACCCGTACACCTTCACGTTCTTGACCTTGATCCTCTCCCTCCAGGCGTCGTACGCCGCGCCGTTGATCCTGCTCGCGCAGAACCGGCAGGCGGACCGGGACCGGATCGCGATGGACGAGGACCGGCGGCGGGCCACGCTGCAGAAGGCCGACACGGAATACCTGGCCCGGGAGATCGCCGCGCTGCGGATAGCGATGGGTGACGTGGCGACCCGGGACTTCCTGCGCTCGGAGCTGACCCGGCTGGGTGAGGAGCTGGACGAGGCGGCCGAGCGGCGGCGCAAGCTGGAGCGGCGGCAGCAGGAGCGTGAGGGCCGGCGGGCGGGCGGCGGCGAGCCGCTGGACGAGCCCCGGGACGAGCTGGACAGCGACTACGCGCGCGACCGCTGACCGGTCATCGAATCGCTCACACCGCCCCCGCCAGCGGCGGTGGCGGATGACCCGCGACGTAGCATTGCGGGCATGTCAGCACCCGTCAGCACCGTCTCCGACGCGATCCAGGCCGCCCTGGCCACCGTCAACGACCCGGAGATCCGCCGGCCGATCACCGAACTCGGCATGGTCAAGTCCGCCGAGCGCGACGAGGACGGCGTGGTCCGGGTGGAGCTGCTGCTCACCGTGGCCGGCTGCCCGCTGAAGGACAAGCTGCGCAGCGACATCACCGCCGCCGTGGGCGCGGTACCCGGCGTGAGCGGTGTCGAGATCACCTTCGGGGTGATGAGCCCGGAGCAGCGCCAGGAGCTGCAGTCGAAGCTGCGCGGTGGCGGCGCCACCGCCGAGCCGGTGATCCCGTTCGCCCAGCCGGGCTCGCGGACCCGGGTCTACGCGGTCGCCAGCGGCAAGGGCGGCGTCGGCAAGTCCAGCGTCACCGTCAACCTGGCCGCCGCGCTGGCCGCCCGGGGCCTGTCGGTGGGCGTGGTGGACGCGGACATCTACGGTCACTCGGTGCCCCGGATGCTCGGCGCCGACGGTGCGCCGACCCGCGTCGAGGACATGATCATGCCGCCGCAGTCGCACGGCGTGAAGGTCATCTCGATCGGCATGTTCACCCCCGGCAACGCCGCTGTGGTCTGGCGCGGGCCGATGCTGCACCGGGCGCTCCAGCAGTTCCTCGCCGACGTCTACTGGGGTGACCTGGACGTCCTCCTGCTCGACCTGCCGCCGGGCACCGGCGACATCGCGATCTCGGTGGCCCAGTTGCTGCCGAACGCGGAGATCCTGGTCGTCACCACGCCGCAGGCGGCCGCCGCCGAGGTGGCCGAGCGGGCCGGCGCGATCGCGTTGCAGACCCACCAGCGGGTGGTCGGCGTGATCGAGAACATGTCCTGGCTGGAGATGCCGGACGGCTCCCGGATGGAGGTCTTCGGGGCCGGCGGCGGCGCGGCGGTGGCCGAGTCGCTGACCCGTACGATCGGCGCGCAGGTGCCGGTGCTGGGGCAGATCCCGCTGGACACCCGGGTACGCGAGGGCGGCGACGCCGGTCAGCCGATCGTGCTGGCCCAGCCGGACGCCCCGGCCGCGAAGGCGCTGTTCGAGGTCGCCGACCGCCTGGCCGTGCGCCGTGAGTCCCTGCTCGGCAAGCCCCTGGGCCTCAAGCCGGCCGGCCGCTGACCCGCACCGCTCCCGCTCTCCGCCGCCCCTTCCCGCCATGCGGGAGGGGGCGGCGCCCGTTTCAGCGGACGATCATGAGGTTGGCGGTCGCCGACGCGCCGCCACCTTCATGATCGACGGCGCGCGAGAGGGCGAGCGGTCAGGTGGCGTCGTCGTAGGACGGGCGGGGGGCCGGGGGCGTCGGGGTGGGTGCGGGGGTGCTGGTCGCCACGCTCGGGGTGCGCAGGTCGGCGGCCTTCGCCACGTCCTTCAACTCGTCGTGCACGCCTGTGACGTCCGAGCGCAGGTCGTCGTACATGCTCTGGAGCGGCTTGCGGATCGCCTGCTCGTCTTCCTCGCTGAGCAGGTGCTTGCGGATGAACGCCTTGGGGTGCAGATCCTCCAGCTGGATGTCGGTGCCCAGCTCGCGACTCAGGTCGCCGGTGGCGTTGCGCGCCATGTTGCGCAGGTTGCGGACCATCCGGAGGCCGTCGCTGATCACGTTGGGCAGCCGGTCCCCGAAGATCAACAGCGCCAGGAGCAGCAGGACGCCGATCTCCCACCAGTTCAGGTTCTCGAACACCGCGGCCTCCTCGTCCGTGTGAGGGCAAGACTACGCACGTCAGGTGACCATCCGGGAGGGGGTGACGGGTGCTTACTTCGCGTCAGCGGCGAGCGTCACCGACGCGTTCTGGCGCGACGACCCGCGCCGGTACTCGACTGTCACCACCGAACCGGGCGCGTACTTGCGCACCAGGGCCACCAGGTCGGTCGGATCGGTCATCGGATGGCCGTCCAGCCGCAGCACCACGTCCCCGGTACGGAGTCCGGCAGCCGCCGCCGGGCCGGCCGGCTCGACCGCGTTGAGGCGTACCCCGCCGCCGGTGGCGCCGGTGCCGCCGACCTGGGCGCCGATCACCGTACGCCGGGCCTTGCCGGTGCCGATGATGTCCTCGGTGATCCGCTTCGCCTGGTTGATCGGGATGGCGAAGGCGAGGCCGATGTTGCCGGCCTCCTGCCCGTCGGCCACCAGCGACTTGATCGTCGAGTTCACCCCGACCACCCGCCCGGCGCCGTCCACCAGCGGGCCGCCGGAGTTGCCGTGGTTGACCGCGGCGTCGGTCTGGATCGCCGCGTAGTAGCGGGTCGGCCCGCCCGGCTCGCCGGCCTGCATGGTCCGGTCCAGCGCGCTCACGATGCCGGCGGTGACGGTGTTCGCGAGCGACAGCGGTGACCCGATGGCGAGCACCGGGTCACCGACGGCGAGCGCGTCGGAGTCGCCGAACTGCACCGGGGTCAGCCCGCCGCGGGAGACTTTGATCACGGCGAGGTCCGACTCCGGGTCCTGCCCGACCACGGTGGCGGCGGCGGTGCTGCCGTCGTTGAACACGACAGTGGCCTTGCCCGGGCCGTCGGCGACCACGTGGTCGTTCGTGACGATGTGGCCCTCGCTGGTCACCACGAAGCCGGAGCCCTCGCTGGTGCCGCCGAGGCTGACCACGCGGATGGTGACCACGCTGGGCAGGACCCGCTCGGCCACCCCGGCCAGCGACTCGGGCTTGCGCTGCGCCAGCGCCGGGGCCTGGCCGGACTGCGCGCCGATCGTCGGCACGTCGCCGCCGCGCAGGAACGCGTACGTCAGGGCGCTGCCCAGGGAACCGGCCAGCAGCGCGGTGACCAGCGAGATCAGCACCACCTGCCGCAGCCCCGGCCGGGCCGGCAGATCGGGGTCGGTGACTGGCTCCGGCTCCCCCGCACCGGGCGCCGGTGTCGCCGGAACCACCACGGCGGCGGGCGCGTACGGGTCCCGCCAGGGGTCGGCCAGCGCGTCGGACCACCACGGCGACGGCACCTGACCCGGGGCGTCCTGCGGCGGTCGTCCGGACGCCGGCCCACCCGGTGCCGGCGATCCGCCGGGCCGCCGCCAGTCCCAGCCGTCGGTCACGTCGGTGCCTCCCACTCCGTCCCGCTGGCCCCGCGCCGGCGGCCGGCGGAGCCGGACGACAGTGACGCGCGGGACCCATCCAGGATTACACGGATGGCGCGAATGGGGTCAGGGGTTGCCGTCGGTGAGCACCCGGCGACGGACTCGCGGCTGCGCCGGTACCGGCCCGCCTCTACGCTCACAGTGCATACCGCCCCTCGCACCAGTCCGCCCCTCGGAGGTGTCCCATCGCCACGGTCGCCGGTCACGGCAGTTCGACGGCCCAGGCGCTTCACTTCGCCGAGTCTTTCGTCCCCGAGGATCTCGTGCTGCGCACGGCCCGCGCCCTCGCCCACGAGGTGGGGGTGGAAGCGGTCACGCCCGGGTCGGGCGCCGCGCTGCGGCTGCTCGCCGCCGCCGGCAACGCCCGGGCGGTGGTGGAGATCGGCACCGGCACCGGCGTGAGCGGCGTGTGGCTGCTGCGCGGCATGCGCCCCGACGGGGTGCTCACCACGATCGACGTCGAGGTCGAATACCAGCGCATCGCCCGGCGGCTGTTCCAGGAGGCGGGCTTTCCGTCGGGACGTACCCGGATCATCACCGGCCGGGCCCTCGACGTGCTGCCCCGGCTCGCGGACGGCGCCTACGACCTGGTCTTCGTGGACGCGGTGGCGACCGGCTTCGCCGCGTACGTGGACGCGGCGCTGCGGCTGCTGCGCCCCGGCGGGGTGCTCGCGCTCAACGGCGCGCTGGCGGCCGGCCGGATCAGCGACCCGGCCGCGCGCGACGTCGAGACGGTCACCGTGCGGGAGACGATCAAGGCGATCCGCGAGTCGGAGCAGTGGGTGCCCGCGCTGCTGCCGGTCGGCCACGGCCTGCTCGCCGCGGTGAAGGCCTGACTCGGCCCCCACGTGCCCCGGCACGCCCGACTCAGCCCAGCGTCGCCAGCCAGCGGAGCAACCCGCGCACGCCCCAGCCGGTGGCGCCCTTGACCAGCTCGCCGTGCGTGTCGTCGGACCAGGACGGCGCGGACATGTCCAGGTGCGCCCACCGGTCCCGCAGGTCGCCGGTGAACTCCCGCAGGAACAGCGCGGCCACCACCGAACCGGCGCCCTGCGCCGGCGAGCTGTGCAGGTCGGCGACGTCGCTGGCCAGGTATTCCAGGTAGTCGTCGGCGAGCGGCATCCGCCAGGCCCGCTCGCCGGCCGCGGTGATCGCGTCGAGCAGGCCGGCGGCGAGCGCGTCGTTGTCGCTGTAGAGCGCGGCGTGCCGCTTGCCCAGGGCGACGGCGTTCGCGCCGGTCAGCGTCGCCAGGTCGATCAGCAGGTCGGGCTTCAGCTCGCGGGCGGCGTACGCCAGCGCGTCGGCGAGCACCAGCCGGCCCTCGGCGTCGGAGTTGGTGCTCTCGCTGGTCAGCCCGCCGTAGTGCCGGATCACGTCGCCGGGGCGGAACGCCGAGCCGCTGACCATGTTCTCGGCGAGCGGGGCGAGCGTGGTGATCCGTACCGGCAGGCGCAGCTCGGCGGCGCCGAGCGTCGCGGCGATCACCGCCGCTGCGCCGGCCATGTCCTTGCGCATCAGCTTCATGGCCGGCACCGGCTTGATCGAGATGCCGCCGGTGTCGAACGTGATGCCCTTGCCGACGAGCACCACGTGGGTACGCGCGCCCTCGGGCCGCCAGTCCAGCTCCACCAGGCGCGGGCCGCTCGCGGATCCGCCGCCGACGGCCAGCAGACCGCCGAAGCCCTCGGCCGCCAGTTCCTCCGGGCCGCGCACCCGCAGGTGCAGGCCGGGGTGCCCGGACGCGGCCTCGGCCACCTGCGCGGCGAACCACTCCGGGTTCTTGGTGGACGAGGGCATGTTCGTGAGGTCCCGCGCGAGCCGGGTCGTCTCGGCGGTGGCCCGGGCGGCGGCGAGCGTGCCGGCGAGCGCGTCCGGGTCGTTGACCAGGACCGAAACCCCGGCCAGGGCGGACCGCCCGCCGGCCTCGGTCAGGCGGAAGCGGTACGAGCCGAGCAGCAGCCCTTCGGCCAGTCCGCGTAGCGCCGCCGTCGCCTCACCGGGAAGCGCGATGGTGATCTGCGTCTCATCCTTCGCCGCGCGGGCCAGCGCTGCCCCGGCGGTACGCCAGTCGCGCTCGTCGCCGTCGCCGACACCGAGGAGCCACAGCCGCGCCGGCGAGCCGCCGGGACGCAGGTGCTCGCGCACCTCGCCGGCCGCGCCGGTGAGCCGGGTGACGGGCAGTACGGCGGCGGCCTCGGCCCGCACGTCGTCGCCGACCGGCACGGCGGTCGGCACCAGTCGGGCCGGGGAGTCCGGGGGGTCCGGCGAGTCCGGCCCTCCGGAGCGGACGGGCAGGACGAGAGCGTCGGGCCCCGCGGGCCCGCTCACCAGACGAATGACCAGCACGCTGGACCGTACCTCCGAGAAGGGGTGAACAGGCACGTTTCACCACGCACCCGTCGAGGAAAGACCCTGAGCCACCGGGCAGCCCGGTGGCTCAGGGTAGGACGAACCGCCCGCGCGGCGGATGCCGCGCGGGACACTCCTCGAATCAGCCCGCAGCCGCCTTCAGCGCGTCACCGAGCGCGGTGGCCTCGTCGGGAGTCATCTCGACGACGAGCCGGCCACCACCCTCCAGCGGGACTCGCATGACGATGCCCCGGCCCTCCTTGGTGACTTCCAGCGGACCGTCGCCCGTCCGCGGCTTCATCGCCGCCATGTTGTCTCCCCTCAGACCTACACCAGGGTCGGTGAGTTGCCCCACAGCCACTTCGCCATCGCCGTCCGCAGCCATCACGGAAGGCTCGACAAACGATTTTCCCTGATGAACACCGCCGGACCCAAACCGAGGCAGCATTGATGTAACAGCATCTAGCTTATCTTGGATAGGCCTGTCACAATGTGCGGTCATGCAGGCACGGTCGGCACTCTTCGACCTGTACGGCGACCACCTCCGGGCCCGGGGTGGCCGCGCACCGGTCGCCGCCCTGGTCAAGCTGCTCGCCCCGCTGGGGATCGCCCCACCGGCGGTACGCACCGCGGTCTCCCGGATGGTCCGCCAGGGCTGGCTGGAACCGCTCCGGCTCGCGTCCGGACCGGGATATTCGATCACCCCGAAGGCGGCTCGTCGACTCGACGAGGCGGCGTCCCGGATCTACCGGACCGGGCGGCACAGTTGGGACGGACGGTTCGATCTCCTGGTGCTCACCGCGCCCTCCTCCCGACGGGACCGGCAGCGGCTCGCCGCGAACCTCTCCTTCCTCGGCTACGGCA
Source organism: Micromonospora sp. NPDC048169 (assembly GCF_040652815.1). Taxonomy (NCBI): domain Bacteria; kingdom Bacillati; phylum Actinomycetota; class Actinomycetes; order Micromonosporales; family Micromonosporaceae; genus Micromonospora; species Micromonospora sp. NPDC048169. The sequence goes on along the minus strand of NZ_JBEZMS010000002.1, from coordinate 42,729 downwards.
CGCTCGACGACTGCACCTGGGTGGCCACCCGCCCGGCGGAGGACGTCGACCTGCTGCTCGACGAGGCGGGTGTGCGCTTCGAGCGGTTCACCGCCGCGCACGCGGCGGGCACACCAGGTGCGATGGGCGTGGTCCGCCGCGCCTGGGACCTGGCCGAGATCGGCCGGGCGTACGAACGCTTCGTCGCCGAGCAGAAGCCGCTGCTCTCCGGCATCACGGTGCGCAGCAACGACGAGGACGCGTACGCGGCCCGGTTCCGGCTCGTGCACGCGTGGCGTACGTTCCTGTTCCGGGATCCGCAACTGCCCCCGGCACTGCTGCCCGAGCGCTGGCCGGGCACCAGCGCGGCCGCGTTCTTCGACCGGCACGCGGCCCGGCTCCGGCCGGCCGCCGACCGGTACGTCGAGCAGTGCCTCGACGCCAGCAACCGCCTCGCCCGACAGAAGGGTCGTTAGAACGTGACCGAGCCGCTGCTCGTCGACCGCACCGACGCCGTCGTCACCCTGACGCTGAACCGCCCGACGGCGATGAACTCGCTCGACGTGGCGCTCAAGGAGGCGCTCCGGGACACCCTGGCCGAGCTGGAGACCGACCGGTCCTGCCGGGCGGTGGTGCTCGCCGGCGCGGGCGGCTCGTTCAGCGCCGGGCAGGACCTGCGCGAGCACGTGCGGACGCTCGAGACAGCGGACGCGGACCCGCTGGGCACGGTGCGGGCGCACTACAACCCGATCGCCGCCCGGCTGGCCAACCTGCCCAAGCCGGTGGTCGCCGCGGTGCGCGGGATGGCCGCCGGGGCGGGCGCCTCGCTGGCGTTCCTCGCCGACTTCCGCATCGGCGGTCCGAAGACCCGGTTCCTGATGGCGTTCGCCGGGGTGGGGCTCGCCGCCGACACCGGCGCCTCCTGGACGCTGCCCCGGCTGGTCGGCCACGCCAAGGCCGTCGAGCTGCTGATGCTCGCCGAGCCGGTCGGCGCCGACGACGCGTGCCGGCTGGGCCTGCTGACCAGGCTGGTGGACGACGACGAGCAGGTGCTCCCGGCCGCGCAGGAACTGGCCGCACGGCTCGCCGCCGGCCCGACCGTCGCATACGGGGCGATCAAGCGCCAGCTCTCCATCGCCGACGCGGGCACGCTCGCCGACGCGCTGGCGGCCGAGGCGCAGGCACAGGCGATCTGCGGCGCCACCGCCGACCACCGGGCCGCCACGATGGCGTTCGTCGAGAAGCAGAAGCCGGTCTTCCAGGGCCGCTGACCGCGCCGGTCGGCCCCGGCTGTCAGTCGTCCTCTTCCGGATCCTGGTTGGCCTCGACGCCCAGCACGAACGCCTGCATGGCCAGCTCGTCGCCGTACGGCGAGACGAACGCCGGCAGCTCCCGAGGGCCCAGCTCCTGCACGTAGGACCAGAAGATCCGCACCGCCTCGGCGCGCGTCGCGGCCTCGATCGGCAGGTCCAGGCTGACCAGCCAGGTGCTGCGGGCCGGCGGCGGGCCGAGCCGGTCGGCCAGCGACCGCCAGCGGGCCGGGTCGAGCGCCACGACCGGGCCGTCCGGCGCCGGGCCGTCGACCGGCACCGGCTCGTCGAGCACCCGCCGGGTGTACGTGACCACGAGCGGCGCGTCCACCGGGTCGGACTGCGGATCGTCCGGGTCCTCCCGGGGCCCGGACACCGCGGGCGCGACCTTGCCGAGCGCGACCAGACGCAGCGGCTCGTCGACGAGCACCGCCACCTGGTCGCCGGGCCGGGGGCGGGCCGCCTCGGCCAGCCCGGTCAGCTCCAGCAGGTCGTGGTGCACCAGCCGTTCGGCCTCGAAGCGCTCGGCGGGCAGCAGCACCGCCCAGGCGCCGGTGGTGGTCGCACCGTCTGTCGTCCCGCTCGTACGCGGCTCGGTGTCGGTCATGCCCCAATCCCATCACGCCGGAGGTGGCGCGCTCCGTCACACCCCGGCCCGGTCACCGCTCACGTGGCAGTCGGCCAGGTGGTCGTCGACCATGCCGGTGGCCTGCATCAGCGCGTAGGCGGTGGTGGGGCCGACGAACCGGAAGCCCTGCTTCTTGAGCGCCTTGGCCATCGCCACGGACTCCGGGCTGGTGGCCGGCACCTCGGCGAAGGACCGGGGTCGCGCCGCCCGGGGCGGGGGCGCGAACGACCAGAGCAGCGCGGAGAGGCCCTCGGGCAGCTCCGACGCCGCCCGGGCGTTGGCGATCGCCGCCTCGATCTTGGCTCGGTTGCGGACGATCCCGGCGTCGGCCAGCAGCCGGGTCACGTCGGCCTCACCGAAGCGGGCCACCGCGTCGATCCGGAAGCCGGCGAAGGCGTCCCGGAACGCCTGCCGTTTGCGCAGGATGGTCAGCCAGGACAGGCCGGACTGGAACGCCTCCAGCGTCAGCCGCTCGTAGAGCGCGTCGTCGCCGCGCAGCGGCCGGCCCCACTCCTCGTCGTGGTAGACGGCGTAGTCGGGGGTGCTCGCCCCCCATGCGCAGCGCGGCAGCCCGTCCGCGCCGGTCACCAGGTCAGTCACGGCGTCCACGGTAGGTCAGCCCACCGACAACCCGGCTCAGGGCAGGCGGCCCTGCTCGACCAGCCGGGCGAACTTCTTCAGCGCCTGGGTGAGGCTGAACTTCGAGCCGGGCCAGAGCACCGGCCAGGCGACCCGGCCGGCCCGCCCGCCCGGCAGGTGGAACCACTCGTGCCAGATCACCTGTGTGCGGTCGCGGTCCATCGGGGTGCAGCGCAGCACGCCGGGGCCGCGCAGCAGCCTGCCGCAGTGCACCACACCGACCTCGTACGGCGCGTCGACCCGGACCACCCGCATCTCGTCGCGGAGCACGGCCGGACCGAGCGCGGTGACCGCCTCGACCAGGCTGCCCTCGCCGCCGTCGCCCTCGACCACCCGGACCCGGGTCAGCGGGATCCAGTCCGACTGCCGCTCCCACGCGGTGAGCGCGGCGAACACCCGCTCCGCCGGCGCCTCGACGATCACCGTGGCGGTGACCTCGGCGGCACCGCGCCGGGACGCCTCGGTGAAGTCGTCAGCCGGCCGGCCGGCGCCGGTCACGCCGACTCCGATCGGACCACCGAACCGCGCTCCCGGTCACCGTCGGCGCTCCCGTCCGCCGGGGAGACGGTGTCCTCGGTGGCCGCGGCGGCCGGGGCCTCCGCCACACCCGCCTCGGCCGGCGCGCGTCCCGGCTGCCCGCCGGCGTCGGGCCGGTCCGGCTGCCCGTCGCCGTCGATCCGGCTCGACGGCTCCGGCCCGGACAGGTCGATCACCACCGGCTCGGGGGCGGACGGGCCGGACGCCGGCTCGGTCTCGGGGCGGGTCGCGGCGGCCTCCTCGCGCGCCCGGCGCAGCGCGTCGGCGTCCTCGGTACGCCCGTCCCGCAGGGCCGCGTTCTCCGCCTCCAGGACGCCGATCAGCTCGGTCTTGTAGCCGATGTCGTACGCCGCCCGGCGCAGTGCCGCGTCGACCTGACTCATCCGGTAACCGCGCAGCGCCGTGTCGAAGCGGACGCCTGACACGTCCGACTCGTCGAGCGGACGGCTGCCGGGCAGTGGCACGGCCCGGCCGTCCGGCTCGGCCGGTGTGAGGCCCGGATCCTTGCCGGAGACCAGCACCGTCACCCCGAACACCACAGCCGCGACTGTCAGCGCGACGACCAAGAGGAGCAGAACCTCACCCATGCACAGATCGTGGCATGCGGGGCGGGATCGGGCGAGCCCTCTGAGGCGTCCGTTCCGCGAATGCGTCCGCCGCGCGGTACCGGCACGGGCGGCGCGGGCGGCGCGGGCGGGACCGGATAGCGTCGGACCGGCCGGTGCGGTCCGGCGGCGAGGAGGCGGGCATGACCGGGGCGTTGCGGCTGGGCGGACGGACGTTCGGCCCCGGTGAGCTGGTGGTGATGGCTATCGTCAACCGCACGCCCGACTCGTTCTTCGACCGGGGCGCCACCTTCGCCCAGGACAGCGCGCTGCGCGCGGTGGAACGCGCGGTGGACGAGGGCGCCGAGATCATCGACATCGGCGGGGTGAAGGCCGGGCCGGGCGACGAGGTGGACGTGGCCGAGGAGATCCGGCGGACGGTGGACACCATCGCCGCGGTCCGGTCCGCCTTCCCGGACGTGGTCGTCTCCATCGACACCTGGCGTGCCGAGGTGGCGGTGGAGGCGGTAGCGGCCGGCGCGGACCTGCTGAACGACACCTGGTCGGGGGCGGACCCGGCGCTGGCCCGGGTCGCCGCGGCGACCGGCGCCGGCCTGGTCTGCTCGCACGCGGGCGGGCTCGCCCCGCGTACCCGGCCGCACCGGGCCGCCTTCGACGACGTGGTGGCCGACGTGCTCGGCACGGTGACCGGCCTGGCCGAACGCGCGGTCGGGCTGGGTGTGCGCCGGGACGGCATCCTGATCGACCCGGCGCACGACTTCGGCAAGAACACCCGGCACTCGCTGGAGATCACCCGGCGGCTGTCGGAGCTGACCGACACGGGCTGGCCGCTGCTGGTGGCGCTGTCGAACAAGGACTTCATCGGCGAGACGCTCGACCTGCCGGTGCCCGAGCGGCTGGAGGGGACGCTCGCCGCCACGGCGGTCTCGGCCTGGCTCGGCGCCCGGGTGTTCCGTGCCCACCAGGTCCGCGAGACCCGCCGGGTGCTGGACATGGTGGCGTCGATCCGGGGCGACCGGCCGCCGGCGGCGACCCGGCGCGGGCTGGCCTAGCGGGCCGGGCCCGGTGCCGGGCCGCTGGTCAGGTCCAGCGCAGGACGCCGCGCCGCCACGCGTAGAGGATGCCGAGCGCGACGATCGCCACGAAGACGCCCATCTCCACGACCGTGGTGGCGCCGAATCCGGGCCGGTCGAAGACCAGCGCCCAGGGGAACAGGAAGACCGCCTCGACCGCGAAGAGCACGTAGAGATACGCGTAGACGTAGTACCTGATCTGCATCTGCGCCCAGTCGCCGCCGACCGGGTCGATGCCGCACTCGTACGTGGCCCGCTTGCCCCACGGCTCGGCCGGCCGGCTCGGACGTAACACCCGGTTCGCCGAGAACGCCGTCACGAAGAAGAGCACGGCGGCGAGCAGCAGCAGACCGAGCGTGGCGTACGAGCCGAGGTATCCGGTCACGACCGGAGCGTACCGGTCTCGTCCAGATGTCCCGGACACGTTACGAATTTGTTTCCTGGCAGGACTAGTGCCTGATGGCAAGTATCACCGAATAATGGGATCCCGTTGATCGTCCGGAGGACAGATGCCCCGCCCCAGCGTTGCGCCCGATCGGCGGGCCGCGTTCCGCCGTACCCTCGCGGTGCTGGCGCCCGTGCTCGTCGCGGCGATGGTGGCGGTGGTGCCCGCCGGGGCGGTCGCGCACCCGGGCCCGGCGGCCGTGCTCCGGGCGATCGAGCCGGTGGAGCCGGGCGGCGACCCCGGCGGCGAGCCGTCCGGTCCGGCGCCCAGCGGCGACCCGGCGCCCACGGCGACGGCCCCGCCGCCGACCGAGGCGCCGCCGCCACCGACCACGCCCCCGGCGCCGGCCCCCACCTCGCCGGCCGCGCCGCCGGCCAGCGCGCCCGCCGATCCGGCGCCGACCACCGCCGCGCCGGCCACCACGGCGCCCGCGCCGCCGCCCGTCGTGCCGCCGGTCAAGCCACCACCGCCCCCGCCGGCGCAGCCGGCCGGCGGCCCTCTGGGGGTACGCGTGAACACCGGCGACGTGGTGCTGCCGCCGGCCTACTGGAACGCCGACGCCACGGTGGCCGCGCTACGGGTGACGGTGACGAACACCGGTGGGCGGGCGGAGCGGATCAGCCTGGGCTACACGCTGCCGCCCGGGCTGTCCGACGCGGGCACCCCCGGTTGCGAGCCGGCCGGTGGCGGCAACCACCGCTGCGCCGGGTGGGACGCGGAGCCGGGCGCCCGGTTCAGCGCCACCATCCGGGTCCGGGCCGACGGCGACGCCTGGCGGACCATGCCGCTGGCCGGGTCGGTCCAGGTCACCGCCGTCGCACCCGGGGTCAGCGGCGCGGCGTACGACGACGAGGGCTTCGCCGTGCTGTTCCCGCCCGGGCCGCCGGTACCCGGCATCTCGCTCCGCGCCGACGAGGTGCTGTTCGACATCAGCGGCGCTCCCGCGACGCTCACCGTCCGGCTCGGTAACACCGGCCGGGTCGACGCGGCCGGCCGGATCGACGTTCTCCTGCCCGCCGGGGTGACAGTCGCCGGCAGCGAGCCCGGCTGTGCCCCGGTCTCGGCCGACCGGACCCGCTGCGATCTGGGCGTGCTGGCGGCGGGGCGGACCGGCGGCGTACGGCTGACGCTCGCCGCCTCGGCGGAGGCCCAGCGGCTGGCACCGCTGTCCGGCGCGGTGATCGGCCGGCTGGACCCGCGCAGCGGGCGGGACCGGCAGGTGCAGATGAGCTTCCGGATCAGCGCCGCCGCGGCGGACGCCACGCCGCCGGTCGCCGCGCCGGCCCCGACCGGTTCGCAGGGCGTGCTCGTCGCCGCCGGCGAACGCGACGGTGACGGCACCTCGGTCCGGGGGGCCGCCATCGCGTTGATCGCCGTGTCCGGTCTCCTCGTCGTGCTCGCGCTGGCTCTGGCGACCCGCTCGCTGCGCCGCCGCAGCGACATCACCGCGCCGGAGCGGCCGGTCGCCGACAGGTGATCATGGATATGTGGTGATCTGGGTTACGGGCCCAGGTACTAAACGCTGCAAAGCAGGGCATACAGCAGCCCGATCCAGTCCCATACGTCGGACCTCGACCAAGGTGGCCCTAACGTGGCGACGTAGGCTCTGACGTGAGAATCGGAGCGGGCCGGACCGGCGAGGGTGACGGCGCTCAGTTAAGCGAGGTGCGGGTGTGACCAAGCAGATCCGTCAACTGGACCGGGTGGTCATCCGGTTCGCCGGTGACTCCGGCGACGGCATGCAGCTCACCGGCGACCGGTTCACCTCGGAGACGGCGCAGTTGGGCAACGACATCTCCACGTTGCCGAACTTCCCCGCCGAGATCCGCGCTCCCGCCGGCACCCTGCCCGGCGTGTCGAGCTTCCAGGTGCACTTCGCCGACTACGACATCCTGACCCCGGGTGACGCGCCGAACGTGCTGGTGGCGATGAACCCGGCGGCGCTGAAGGCCAACCTGGCGGACCTGCCGCGCGGGGCGGACATCATCGTCAACACCGACGAGTTCACCCGGCGCAACCTGGCCAAGGTCGGCTACGCGACGAGTCCGCTCGACGACGACTCGCTCGCCGGATACGCGGTGCACCCGGTGGCGCTCACCTCGATGACCGTGGGCGCGCTGGCCGAGCACGACGTGTCCAAGAAGGACGCCGAGCGGGCAAAGAACATGTTCGCGCTCGGGCTGCTGAGCTGGATGTACTCCCGCCCGTACGAGTCGACCCTGCGGTTCCTGGAGCGCAAGTTCGCGGCCCGCCCCGAGCTGGTGGCGGCGAACGTGGCCGCGTTCCGGGCCGGCTGGAACTTCGGCGAGACGACCGAGGACTTCTCCGTCCGGTACGAGGTCAAGCCCGCCAGGATGCTGCCGGGCACCTACCGGAACATCACCGGCAACGCGGCGCTGTCGCTGGGCCTGGTGGCCGCCGGGGTGCGCTCCGGGCTGCCGGTGTTCCTCGGCGCGTACCCGATCACGCCGGCCTCGGACATCCTGCACGAGCTGAGCAAGCACAAGAGGTTCGGCGTGGTCACCATGCAGGCCGAGGACGAGATCGCCGCGGTCGGGGCGGCGCTCGGCGCGTCGTACGGCGGCTCGCTCGGCGTGACCACCACGAGCGGTCCGGGCGTGGCGCTCAAGAGCGAGACGATCTCCCTGGCGGTGGCCCTGGAGCTGCCCCTGGTCATCGTCGACGTGCAGCGGGCCGGGCCGTCCACCGGCATGCCCACCAAGACCGAGCAGGCCGACCTGAACATGGCCCTGTACGGCCGGCACGGCGAGGCGCCGGTCGCGGTGATCGCGCCGAAGTCCCCGTCGGACTGCTTCCACGCGGCGCTGGAGGCGGCCCGGATCGCGCTGACCTACCGCACCCCGGTGATCCTGCTCTCGGACAACTACGTCGCGAACGGCTCCGAGCCGTGGCTGCTGCCGGACGTGGAGTCGCTGCCCGACCTGCGGGTCGAGTTCGCCACCGAGCCCAACGGCGAGGACGGCACGACCTTCCTGCCGTACCTGCGGGATCCGCAGACGCTGGCCCGCCCGTGGGCGGTGCCCGGCACGGCCGGCCTGGAGCACCGGATCGGCGGCCTGGAGAAGGCCGACAAGACCGGCGACATCTCGTACGACCCGGCCAACCACGACTTCATGGTGCGGACCCGGGCGGCCCGCATCGAGACCATCCCGGTGCCGGACGTCGAGGTGGAGGACCCGGACGGCGACGCCCGGGTGCTGGTGCTGGGCTGGGGCTCGACGTACGGCCCGATCGGCGCCGCCTGCCGTGGCCTGCGCCAGCGCGGGCTCTCGGTGGCCCAGGCCCACCTGCGGCACCTGGCCCCGATGCCGGCGAACCTCGGCGAGGTGCTGAGCCGCTACGACAGGGTGGTCGTGCCGGAGATGAACCTCGGCCAGCTCGCCCACGTGATCCGGGCGAAGTACCTGGTCGACGCGATCGGCTACAACCAGGTCCGCGGCCTGCCGTTCACCGCCGCCGAGCTGGAGACGATGCTGGAAGAGGTCCTGAAGAATGTCTGAGCCCGTCGCCCTGAAGCTCACCGCCAAGGACTTCAAGTCCGACCAGGAGGTGCGCTGGTGCCCCGGTTGCGGCGACTACGCCATCCTGGCCGCCGTGCAGGGCTTCATGCCGGAGCTGAACATCCCCCGGGAGAACATCGTCTTCGTCTCGGGCATCGGCTGCTCGTCGCGTTTCCCGTACTACATGAACACGTACGGCATGCACTCGATCCACGGCCGCGCCCCGGCGATCGCCACCGGCCTGTCGGTGTCCCGGCCGGACCTGTCGGTCTGGGTGGTCACCGGTGACGGCGACGCGCTCTCCATCGGCGGCAACCACCTGATCCACGCGCTGCGCCGCAACGTGAACCTGAAGATCCTGCTGTTCAACAACCGGATCTACGGGCTCACGAAGGGCCAGTACTCGCCGACCTCCGAGGTCGGCAAGATCACCAAGTCGACGCCGGTCGGGTCGGCGGACGCCCCGTTCAACCCGCTGTCGCTGGCACTCGGCGCGGAGGCCACGTTCGTGGCCCGGACGATCGACTCGGACCGCAAGCACCTCCAGTCGGTGCTGCGGGCCGCCGCCCAGCACGAGGGTTCGGCGTTCGTGGAGATCTACCAGAACTGCAACATCTTCAACGACGGCGCGTTCGACCCACTGAAGGAGCCGGCCACCCGGGACGACTTCCTGATCCGGCTGGAGCACGGGCAGCCGATCACGTTCGGCAAGGACGGGCAGTTCTGCGTGGTGCACCCGCCGGGTGGCTTCGGGCTGGAGGTGCGGGAGACCGCGAACACCCCGGCCGAGGAGATCGTCGTGCACGATGCCACGGTGGCCGACCCGGCGTACGCGTTCGCGCTGTCCCGGCTGCCCGGCCTGGACCTGAGCAACACCCCGATCGGAGTGTTCCGCTCGGTGGGCCGCCCCTCCTACGACAGCACCGTGCAGGAGCAGGTCGCGGCCGCCAGGGCTAGCGTCGACCAGACCCCGGAGCAGCAGCTCGCCGCCCTGCTCGGCAGCGGCGACACCTGGACGATCCTCTGATCCGCCGCTGACCCGTCACGCGAGAGGGCGGGCCGTTCCCCCGCGGAACGGCCCGCCCTTCGCGTGTGGCGCAGCCTGGTCAGGCGGCCGCCGAGGCGGGCACCCACAGCTCGTCGACGGCCCGCTCGGCAGCGGCGAGGCTCTGCTCGAACAGCGGGATCAGCTCGGCCATCGCCGGGTTGACCGGGGCCAGGGTCAGCTCGGCGCAGATGAACCGCGGCTCCAGCCCGGTCAGGGAGAGGCCGTGCGGCAGCCACGGCTCGGCGTGGTCCCAGCCCTCCCGCGGGGTGCCCGCGCCGTACCCGCCGCCGCGGCTGACCAGGACGACGAACTGGCGGTCGCCGAGCAGCCCGGCGTTCGTCACCGGGTCGTACGCGATGCCGGGGGCGATCAGGTGGTCGACCCAGGACTTCACGCTGCTGGGCGGCCCGTAGTTGTAGAGCGGCAGCCCGAGCAGGACCGTGTCGGCCTGCTTCACCTCGGCCACCACCTCCTGGGTCCGCCGCCAGGACGCCGCCTGCTCGGGGGTGTGCTGATCCGGCGGCACCATGCGCGCGAGACCGCTCGCCGTGTCCAGGTGTGGCAGCGGGTTCTGGCCCAGGTCGCGGTAGGTGACGGTGCCGTCCGGGTGGGCGGCGCGCCAGGCGGCGGCGGCACGGGCGGTGAGCCGTCGGCTGATCGACCGCTCCCCCGTGATGCTGGAGTCGATGTGCAGCAGGTGAGCCATTTCTTTCTCCTCCATCGATCGTTTGTGTAGAACAAACTATTTATAGCAGGTCGATGTTTCCCGGGGCGCGTAAACTGGGTCACATGTCCGCCGCACCGGTCGAGGAGTCCGAGCGCCGCTCCGGGCCCCTGCTCGACCATCTGGCCCGGCGGATGCGGCTGCGCTCCGAGTCGGTGCTGACCCCGCTGGGCCTGCGCCCACGCCACCTGGTGGCGCTCACAGTGCTGCGCGACTCCGGCGGCATCAGCCAGCAGGCGCTCGCCGGCACGCTTCAGATCGACAGCACGAACGTGGTCGGGCTGCTGAACGACCTGGAGGCGGACGGCCTGGCCGAGCGCCGCCGCTCCCCGGAGGACCGCCGACGGCACGAGGTACGCCTCACCGAGGCGGGCACCAGGCGGCTCCGCGAGGCCGAGTGCGCGCTCGCCGGAGCCGAGGAGGAGGTCCTCGGCGCGCTGGCTCCCGGCGAGCGGGACCTGCTCTACGACCTGCTACGACGGGCCACCCAGGGCCGGTCGTCGACGTGCGGCGAAGTGCTCGCGGAGGGCGGCCCGGGCACCTGCTGAACGTCGCGCTCAGCGGGGCGCGGTCAGAGCGCGGTGGTGGCCTGCGGCCGGTCGTCCCGGACGTGGACGAGCATGTCGCCGGTCTCGATCACCGCGCCCGCACGGTCGTTGAGCGTGACCACCTTGCCCCGGCGGACCAGCGCGATGACGAGCGACTCCAGCTCACGGGGTGAGCGGCCCACCTCGTCACGCTCGGCCGACCGCATGGCCAGCGCCATGCCCTGACCCGGGGTGAGCAGGTCCTCCACCACGTCGATCAGGGGCGGGGCCGAGGTGGACAGGCCGAGCAGCCGGCCCGCGGTGGCCGACGAGACGATCACGTGGTGGGCGCCGCTCTGCTTGAGCAGCGGCGCGTTCTCCGCCTCGCGTACCGCCGCGATGATCCGGACCTGGCCGGCGGTGAGCTGCCGGACCGTGAGCGCCACCAGCACCGACGCGTCGTCGCTGTCGGTCGCGATGATGACCGACTTCGCGGTACGCACGTGCGCCTGCTCCAGCACCGACGACCGGGTAGCCGAACCCTCGATCGTCACCAGCCCGTTGGAGGTGGCCTGCCGCAGTGCGGGCCCGCTCCGCTCGACCACCACGATCTTGGACTTGTCCGTGCCGTTCTCCAGCAGGGCGGAGACCGCGCTGCGGCCCTTGGTGCCGTAGCCGCAGATGATGACGTGGTCCTTCACGGTTCTCCTCCACCGCGACAGGCGACGCCCGGTGCGGTACTGCTCGGTCAGGACTTCCAGGGTGGTGCCGACCAGGATGATCAGGAACAGCACCCGGGCGGGGGTGATGAACAGGACGTTGGCCAGGCGGGCGGACGGGCTGACCGGGGTGATGTCGCCGTACCCGGTGGTGGAGAGCGAGACCACCACGTAGTAGAAGCAGTCGAGCAGGGTCAGGCCGCTCTCGTCGACGTCGCGGTAGCCGTCGCGGTCGAGCCACACCACGAACACCGTGGCGAAGACCAGGCCGAGGGCGGCGAGCAGGCGCAGACTCAGCGCGCTCAGCGGCCCCCGCCGCTGCGCGGGAAAATGGATCACCGTCGGTCCCGCTCCGCCACCGTCGCCTGCACGCCCTCAAGATAGCGGGTACGCCCCGAGCCGGCTGGTCGGGCAGGGGCCGGTCCGTCGCCGCGAGCGGTAAGGATTTCGTCACATCCATCGGCGCCGTCACGGGTGAGACTGATGACCGACCGGTCGTCCCGCGTTGATCCACACCTGCCCGGTCGGTACACGGGGGCTGACCGGGCAGGTGCCGGGGGCGTGGACGGGGCATGATGGGGACGTCCGGACGGCGACCGCGAGGAGGCCGGCATGTCGTTGCTGCGACGCGTGATCGGCGGGGTGCTGCGGCGCATCCGCCTGCGCCAGGGCCGCACGCTGCGCGAGGTGGCCCAGGCCGCCGGCGTCTCCCTGCCCTATCTGTCCGAGGTCGAACGCGGGCGCAAGGAGGCCTCCTCCGAGGTGCTGGCCGCGATCTGCCGCGCGCTCGGGATCCACCTCGCCGACCTGCTCGAAGAGGCCCGCGACGAGCTGCGCCGGGAGCGGCCGACGCCGGTCGGCCCCGGGATCTCGGCGGCCCGGTTCGACCGGGTGCCGGCCGCGCGCACCGGGCCACAGCTGCGGGTCGGCCCGCCGCGGCTGTCCGTCACGCGCCGCCCGGTCGTGTCGCCCCGGCCGCCCGTGTCCCGCCGGCCCGCCGTCTCGCTCCGGCCGCACGTCGCCCGCCGGCCGGTCACCGCCACGCCGCTGCTGGGCGGCGCGCTGCGGCCCGTCGGGCTCGGGCCGGCGCCGCTCGGTCCGGCGTTCGACGCCGCCACGCCGATCGGGTTCTCCGGCGGCATCCGGATCTGGCCGGCTCCCTCCGCCCCGGCCGTCCGCCCCCGTCCGCGTATCTCATCGGCGGTGGCCCGGCGACGGGCCCGCGCCGGCCGGCGGCGGCCGGTCGCCGCGTAGCTTCTGCCCAGGGCGAATCTGCCCGGGGCAGAAAGCCTGGGCCGCGCGGGTGCGTCCGGCGGACGCTGGAGACCGCCGGTTCCCGGGCGGTCCCCCGCCCACCGGCGGCACGGAGGTGGGCGGCGATGGGTGGCATCTGGATGCTCGACGAGGGACAGCCGGCGTTCGGTGACCGGGTCTTCGAGCGGCTGCTGAAGGAACGGATCATCTTCCTCGGCACCGAGGTCACCGACGCGTCGGCCAACCAGATCTGCGCGCAGATCCTGCTCCTCGCGGCCGAGGACGCGGAGCGCGACATCTTCCTCTACATCAACTCGCCGGGCGGCTCGGTCAGCGCCGGCATGGCCGTCTACGACACCATGCGGTACGTCAAGAACGACGTGGCGACGCTGGCGCTCGGCATGGCCGGGTCGATGGGGCAGTTCCTGCTCTGCGCCGGGGCGGCCGGCAAGCGGTTCGCGCTGCCGCACTCGCGGATCATGATGCACCAGCCGTCCGGCGGAATGGGCGGCACCGCCGCGGACATCACCATCCAGGCCGAGAACATGCTGCACGTCAAGCGCACCATGCAGGAGCTGATCGCCCAGCACAGCGGGCGCACGCTGGAGGAAATCCAGCGCGACTGGGACCGCGACCGCTGGTTTACCGCCGAGCAGGCCCGCGAGTACGGCCTCGTCGACCAGGTGCTCACCCGCGTCGACCAGCTCGCCGGGTGAGCCGGGACGGCCCGGCCGATGATCCGGCCGGGCCGTCCCGACGCCGGTCAGGGGTAGCTGACCACCGGGCTGGTGCCGTACGAGCCGACGACGGGAGTGCCGGCCTCGTTGATCGTGCGCTCGATGCCGCCGCTGCCGTCCAGGAACACGGTGATCGCGTCGTGGAACCGCACGCCCGCCCGGCGCGGCGCCTCGATCGCCCGGTCGCAGCGGATGTCCACGCCCTGGTTGAAGTACGAGTACACGCCGAGTCCCCACGCCTCGTGCGTGCGGACGTGGTCGGCCACCTTGTACGAGGCCCAGCCGTTGCCGGTCGGGCTGCGCCAGGCCGCCTGGCTCGGCGGGTCGTAGGGCAGCTCGCTCTGGTAGAACACGGTCCGGCCGCGCTCACCGTTCCAGATCGTCTGCCAGCGCTGGTAGTGCTCGACGAACAGCCCGTACGCGGTCACGTCGTCGCCGTTGACGATCACGCCGGTGGCGGCGGTGTTCACCGTCCAGCCGATCGTGCCCGCCCGGCCGTGGTCGCCGCGCCAGGCCCAGATGTTGTCGATGAGCGTGTGCCGGCTGTGCACCACCAGGCTGGTAGCCGCCCGCCCGGCGTACGGGCCGCCGATGCGGAAGAAGACGTCCTGGAGCGAGATCGGGTTCGTGGCGTGGGACCGGTGGCAGTGCCGCGTGCCGACCTCGACCAGCACCGGTGACTCGACCGGCCCGGCGTCCACGAGCACCCCGGCGACGCGGACCCCGTCCACGTCCTCGATCCGCAGCGCCGCGTCCCCCCGGTCCGGCACCAGGCTCGGCATGCCGAGGCCGAGCACGACGGTGTCCGGGCGGCGTACCCGCAGCGCCCGGTCGAGGTGGTAGACGCCGGGGGTGAGCAGCAGGTGCCGGCCGCGAGCGAGTTCCGCGTTGATCCGCTTCGCCGAGTCGGTGGGCCGGGCCAGGAAGAACGCGGACAGCGGCAGCGACGGCACCGGAGCGCCACCGGCGGCCCAGGTGGTGCCGGCGGTGTTCCGGCGCAGGCGCGGTACGGCGACCCGCCAGGCGCCCCGGGCGTCGACGAACAGGTACGGCTTCTCCCGGGTCACCGGGCTGCTCGGCAGCGTGGTGTACGGCGGGTCGGGGAAGCCCTGCGCGGGCGCGCCGATCACGCCGGAGAAGACCTGGTTCCACACGCCGTTGGTCCACTCGCCGCCGAGTTCGCTGTCGCGGGTGAGCCACTGCTGCTGTGAGCCGTTGATCGTGATGCCGTCCACCTTGGAGTCGGCGATGTAGCCGCCGCTGGAGTAGCCGCCGTTGCCGGGTTCCAGCCACAGCACGCCCTTGACGTGCACCCGGCGCATCGGTGACGCCTGCGAGACGGCCCATTGGTTCGACCAGTCGGTCGGGGTGACGGCGAGGTTCTCCGCCGAACGCCAGAAGTTGGTGAGCGCGGAGATGCCGGCGGGCGAGTTCGGGTCCGGCTGGCCGACCACCCGGACCGCGCCGTGGATCTCCACGTCGTCCGGGTGGGTACCGAGACCGGCGACAGTCGTGTAGTAGCCGAGCCGGGCGTCCACCTCGTAGCGGCCGGGCTTGAACAGCACGGCGTACCTGTCGAAGCCCATCTCGTTGCGCTCCTGGGCGGTGAAGAGCCGGTCCAGCGTGGACTGGATCTCCTCGACCGGCGTGTCCTGGTCGTACACGAAGACGTTCGGTCCGAAGTCGGGCTCGCGGGCCGGGCGCGCGGCCGGGGACGCGGCTGCGGCGCCGGCCGGGAGGCCGAGGGCGGTGAGCGAGGCCGCGGAGGCGGTGAGGGTGAGGAAACGGCGGCGGGAGGGGTCGGGTGATCGCATCTGCCTGCCTGTTCGGTGATGGGACGGGAGAGCGCTCTCTCGCTGTTCCTACCCCATCGCCGTCGATACCGCCAGGGCCCGCCGGTTCCGAAACCGGCGGGCCCTGCTGCGGTCCGTGCTCAGGCGCGCTCGGCGCGCCGCTTCACCAGGTCGTCGACGAGCTTCTCGACGTAGTCGGCGGTCTCCTCCCAGCGGGTGACCGCCGCACAGCGGATGCCCATCGCCTTGACCGGGTAGTCGTTGCCACCCACATCCAGGCGGTCACCCACGAAGAGCACGTTGTCGATCTTCAGATCCAGGTGCTCCAGCAGCTTGCGCATGCCGTACGCCTTGTCCACGCCCTTGCGGGTGACGTCGATCGAGGTCGAGCCACCGCCGCGCACCTCCAGGTCGGGCAGCTTCGCCGCGACCGCGTCGCGCAGCCGCCGCTTCTTGTCGCCGTCCGGATCCCAGCCGTACTTCTCGGCCGGCGGGGCGGACTGCCCCAGCGCGGAGAACGTGATCTGGCTGCCCCGGTCCTCGATGATGTCGCCCCAGGTCTTCGTCTCCCACAGGCCCAGCGCCTGCGCCGACTCGGTGAGCGCGGCGACGACGCGGGCCTTGTCGGCCTCGGTGAGGTCCTCGGCGTAGACCTGCCGCCAGTCCCCGTCGGACCACCGGTAGTAGCGGGTGCCGCAGGTCGGCATCAGGTGCAGCCGGCGGCGCTGCTCCTCGGTGAGTTCGAGGTGGGCGAGCACCTGCGACTGGAACTGCTCGAACCGGCCACCGGAGATGACCAGTACGTCCACCTCGGTGAGCAGGTGGCCGAGCAACTCCGCCATCCGACGATCGATCTGGGACTTGGAAATCGCCAGGGTGTCGTCGAGATCGAACGCCACCACTCGAAGATCGTTCACGAATACCTCATGTCGTCGCGGACAGGCCAGGACATGCCAGGGTACCGACGGGTCCTGGCACCGGCCTGAGGACCCGGCAGGCGGCACGCCCTCTTGACGGAGAGTAACGCGGCAGGCCTCCGGGCGGGCCCCGCTTCCCGCTCCCGACGTTCGACGCTCCCCCGTTGACGGGATCGTCGAACATCGATAGCGTTCGGCCGATAATTACTTTCATCGATGGAGGTGCGCCGGTGAGATTCCTTCGAATGCGCGGATGCCTCGTTGCCCTCGCCGCGACCGCCCTGACGGCCACCACAGCGGGCGTGGTTCCCGCCACCGCCGCGCCCGCCGGCGACATGTCCACGCTGGCGAGCTCGTCCACCTTCCCGCTGGCCGACCCGGACACCTTGCTGGCGAAGGACGGCTCCTACGTCACCTACGGCACCACAGTCGGCGCCGGGACCGGCGCGCGCTGCGGCGCGACCGGCAGGCTGTACGTACCGGTCCTCGTCCACGGCTCCGGCAACAGCGTCGGCATGGCCGACTGCGCCTCCCACGACGCCCTGCCGTCCGGTCCCGGCGCCTGGGCCGAACCCGGCGGCGCGGTCTGGGCCCCCGGCGTCGCACGCTTCGACGGCCGGTTCTTCATGTTCTACACCGCCTCCCGCAAGGGCTCCGGGCAGAAGTGCATCGGACGGGCCGTCTCCGACAGTGCCCGCGGCCCGTTCCAGAACCAGGGCGAGTGGGCCTGCCCGGACGCCGGCCGGTGGGCACTGGACGCCAACCCGTTCGTGGCTGGCGGGAACCTGTACGTCACCTACCGGGACGACGCCATCGCCTCCGGCGCCGAGACCGGCATCTCCACGGTCCGCACCGACGGTGAGGGCCGCGCCATCTGGGACACCCGCCGGGACATGCTCAAGAGCACCGACATCACCTGGGACACCGCCAAGACCAGCGGCGGTACGCACGTGGTCGAGAACCCGTCGATGTGGAAGGCCGCCGACGGCGACTGGTACCTGATGTACTCGGGCAACAACTGGGACAGCGCGCGCTACTCCACCGGCATCGCCCGCTGCGGCGCCACTCCGCTACCCGGCTCCCGCTGCACCCCGATCCGCGAGGGCGTGTCCCGCCCGTTCTTCGGCTTCACCGGCGCCGCCGGCCTCAACCCGATCCGCGACCTGCCCGGCAACCACCAGGGCCCCGGCGGAATGGACGTCTTCGCCGCCGCCGACGGCAGCGAGCGCGTGGTGTGGCACTGGTGGAACGGCACCACCCGCTTCCCGATGACAGGCGTCCTGACCCGCCCCTCCACCGGCTTCCTCGTCTCGTAGCCGGCCGTCCACGTAGCAGCCGACCAGTAAGGAGTCGCATGGAACGCGTCAGCAGACGACAGGCACTCGGCCTCGCGGGCGGCGTCGCGCTCGCCGGCGCCCTGGGGTTCCCCGCACCCGCCGGGGCGGCGACCGCCTGGCGGAACCTGGGCGTCGTCACCGCCAACATCGGCCGGGCGAACCTCGACAAGCGCAAGGCCGCGATCACGGCGGTCCGCAACGCCCTCGACATGACCGGCCCCGAGGACCGTCCGCTCGTCGGCTGGCAGGAGATCGGCGGGGGTGACGGTGACACGAAGGAGAAGGGCTGGATCAACGAGCTGTTCGGCGAGCGCTACCGCAACGTGCACCTCGACGACGGCGGGCACTACGTCCCGATCTCCGTGCCCAAGGCGTACGACGTGCTCGACAAGCACGTCACACCCGTACACGAGGGTCTGGCGGGCGTCTCGGTGAACCGCGTCATCTCCGAGGTCCTGCTGGCCGCCAACGACGACGCGGCGCTTCAGTTCGCGTTCCTCAACACGCACTTCGTGGCCGGCGCGTTTAACGGCCAGGAAGATCCGCACGAGGAGTGGCGCAGGACCAAGTGGGCGCACCACTTCGACGTCCTCCGGGAACGGATCTCCAGTTGGCAGGCCCGTGGCTACCCGGTGATCTGGACCGGTGACACCAACCGCAACCCGATGCCGAAGCTGTTCCCCGCGAAGGAGACCCGCGCCTTCGACGCCGGCATCGACCAGATCGGCTGGCTCCAGGGGTCGAACGGAGTCCAGATCCAGTTGCGCAACCGCAAGACGGTGCCCATGCACGTCGACGGCCACGACGCCCGCGTGGCGGTGCTCCAGCTCCGCCGGGCCTGACAGCACGCCTGCTCACCATGCGCTCTGGCCCAGTCACGCTCGGTTGAACTGCTTCACGGAAAATTGCATTTGGCAAGAGCTGGCACCGGAATTTTCTCGATGCGATGCATCTGCTTGTCAGGTACCCGACAGTGAAATGCCGACTCTTGTGCTAGCCGTCCGCCGGGAGCATGCTCGAACCGTCGAACGGCACAGCGTCGCCTCACACAGAGGGCGGCGCCCGGCTGCCACCGGACGCCGCATTCGACTCCACCGCTGCAACGGAAGGAGTCACGTTGACTGTAATCCCTCACGGGTCAGACTTCGAGACACCAGAGGACGAGGACGAAGCCGTTGCCGAACTGACAGGCCGGCACCGCATCATCCTGGCGTACATCAAGACGCTCAGTCCGATCATCGCCGCCGTCGTCGCCTGCATCGGGACGCTGGTGGCAGCGCTGGTCCGCTGACCCGCCGGCCCCGCGCTCCGGCTCCGGCCGGACGCGGGGCCGTCCCGTTCCCCAAGGATCTGGCACACTGCGGCGATGCCGACCTTCGATCGCCTCTTCGCCGAACACGTCGGCACCGGGCTGGCCCGTCAGTTGGCGCTGGCAGATCTCCTCGGCGAACGCGACTGGCAGCTCGACGTGCCCGACGGCACCGTGACGTTCGGGAACGACCTGCGATACCGCGTCCAGCTCCTCGGCACCGAAAGTCACGACGACGGCACCTGGCTGTGGGCCTGGGCGAACGAGGCCAGCAACCTCCCACCGGCGCTGCTGCACCTGGCCGGCTGGCTCCGCGAGTACGGGCACCGCCAGCAGGTCGCCGAACTCACCGAACCCACGTACCCGCTCCGGCGCGCCGACGGACACCGGCTCGCCCTGCTGGCGTCCGGCCTGACCGGCCGCTGCTACTACCGCGGGCCGTACGACGGCGGCGCGGTCTTCTTCCACCTCGACGACGCCCCGCCGCAGATCACCGCGCCGGTCCGGCCGGAGCGGGTGCCGACCGTCCTGGCCCAGGTCCTCCAGTCCTTCCCGGTGGAACACCGCGTCACCGTCGAGGCGTTGCTGCACCAGCAGGGATGGCGCCTGGACCGGGCACCGATGTCGGTGACGGCACAGAGTCAGGACGGCTCCGTCCTGCGCGTCGACTTCGACGCGATGGGGCGTGTCAGCAACATGTCGGGGACGGTCAGCCCGTAGGCGAATCTGGTGCCCCGGCAGGATTCGAACCTGCCGCACGCGGTTCAGCACGTGTGGACACGGCCGAGAGCGGCACGGCGGTTACCTCGCTGGACCCGCGCGGCTCCCACCTCCAGGAGCTGACCGCCGTCGACCCTCGGGTCCCGTCCCATCGGGCCCGTCGTCGGGGCGATGCCATCCCCGAGCTTCACCTCGACCCTCGCTACAGGCCCGTCTGACTTGTCCCCGTCGAGACCCAGAGCACGAACACGATCGTCACGACCACCCCGGCGACTGCGACCAGACCGGTCACCAGGGCCGCACGAGGCGAGTGGCGCCGACGCAGCTCGAAAGCCGCGGTGACAGTGAACAGCAACGCGAACATCTCGAACGCGGCGAGCCAGAGGAGTCCGATGAAGCTCAGCAGGCCCTCGACCATGTCGCGGCCGGAAAAGATCAGCCAACCGCCGTATGCCGCGCCTCCCCAACACAACGTCGCCAGGATCGCCAACACGTACACCGCTCGATAGGAAACGGGGGCAGAACGGCCACCCTCCGGCATCGGGAGGTGCGTCCCGGCGGGACCACCGGGCTGACTCGACCGTCGAGGCGGATGAGAGGGGGGCATACGCGGAGGCTAGCCCCGCAGGTGTGCCACGGGAATCGGTCGACAGGCCCGCAGCGGCCTCGGCACGGAAACGGTGCGAGTCACGACAGGTGGAACCGTGGCGCGCCAATGCCGCGGTCGCGCCAGCGGCGAAAATCGCTGTCCCGCTATCGGAACCACTGGTAGAAAGCCGGGATGCAAAAGACTTTGACGTTCGCTGATCATCTGCGGCTGATCGACGAACGGTCGACCGCCTTCCGTGCCGCGGTCGCTGCGGCGCCCAGCCTCGACGTGCCGGTGCCGACCTGTCCGGAGTGGACGCTGTTCGATCTCGTGCAGCACCTGGGCATGGGCCGTCGCAGGTCGGCCGCCATCGTCGCCGCCGGGCCAGCCGACGCTCCCCCGGAGAAGTCCGCTTGGGACGACGGCGCGGGTGCGCCTCGGGAACGCGAGGCTCTGCTGGCCTGGTGGACCGAGTCCGTCGAGCGACTGACGAGCGCGCTGCGTGAGGCCGGCCCGGACCGCGGTTGTTGGACGTTCTGGGGTGACTCGCAGTCACCGGAAACCTCCGGCGCATGGGCTCGGCGCCAGGTGCCCGAGATCGCGGTGCACACCTACGATGCCCAGCTCACCGTGGGGAACCCGGCACCGCTACCGGAGGAGGTCGCCCTTGAGGGTTTCGACGACTGCCAGTTCACCCTCTGCTCGACGGATGTCGCCTGGCCGCACGACCCCGCGGTCGTCGATTACCACGCCACCGAGGGCCGCTCTTGGCGCCTTCGGCTGTCCCGCGAGGGCGCACGGGCCGCCCGTCTCGGCACGTCGGCTGCCAGCGAGGACCCGGACACGGCCGACGTCTCCGCCCGGGGCACGGCCAGTGACCTGGTCTTGTTCTTTTACGGCCGCGTACCGCTGGATTCTCCGAAGCTGGAGCTGGACGGCGACCGTCGCATCTTCGACCAGCTCATCGCCTGGGACCCGTCGGTGTAGCGACGATCCCATTCATCCTGAGGCTGGGCTGGTCTGGACGTGATGTAGGACGAGGATGGCCTGGACGATCGCGGGGTCAACCTCGTCTTGACGCGGGACGGGTAGGAGCACGGCGCCGGGCAACCGACGAGTCCGTGGTGAGGATGCGGCGCGAGCGTCACGGGCAGGCCCCCGCTGCCGGCAACCGAGGTAGCCGACAGGGCCGGATACAGGCGGCGTTTCGGCGGTGTATCGAGGTGCCCCCGGCAGGATTCGAACCTGCGACACACGGTTTAGGAAACCGATGCTCTATCCCCTGAGCTACGAGGGCGCGAGTGCCCAGTCTAGCGGCCTGCCGGTTCACCCGGGGTGGCAGGGAGTGGCCCACGTTCACCCACGTCGTCGCCCTGGTCAGGGCCGACCGATGACCACACCCCGAGCACACGGACCCCGGCAGCGACCCGGCCCGTTGACCCGCCGTGGCATCCGGTGGCACCGGTTGCCCCACGGTGGCATCCGCTCTCGAGCACACACCGCGCACATCATCGAAGGTCCGGAGTCGGGTCTCGGGTCGCCCGCCGATAGACGTTGCTCGGCGCGGACAAGGACGTCGGCGCCGGGGTTGTTGAGGCGCTGGCCGGTTCTGGCGGAGATCGGTTACGGTAACGTCGCTTTGCGTCAATGCAGCCGTCGTGTCCGTACGGGGTTGTGAAGGGACGGGCGTCATGATCGATCCGCAGCGGGTAGACGATGCGAAGCGGGCACTGGGTGCAAGGCTTGCCGCCTGGCGCAACGTGCGTGGGCTGACCCAGTTGGCATTGGCGAGGCGGGTGCCGGTTTCCCGGACCACGATCGCGGGCGTCGAGCGCGGGCAGCAATGCCCGGACCGGATCTTCTGGCAGCGCTGTGAAGCGGCCCTAGCCGCTGGTGGAGAGTTGCTGGCCGACTACGACGACTATCGGCGCCTGAAGCAGCAGCTTGATCAGGAGAAAGTCGAAGCGGCACAACGCATGCGGTGGGGCGAAGTCGAGGACCGCTCACTACCGGCTGGCACTCACGGTGTCCCGGTGACGGATCCGGCACGGGAGTCGTTGCGCGACCTCGCCGCCACGGATCTGACGGCCGGTGGTCCGAACGGCCTGACGGCACCACTCGCGCGGGTCGCCGGTGCCGCGGTGGCAGGTGAGACGGACTTTCACGATGGTGACGCGGTTACGCTTGCGGTCATGTCCGATGGGCAGGCGATGTCATTGCGGGTAAGCCGGAGGGCTCTGCTGGAACTGGCCGCTGGCCTCACCGCCGTGCCGGTTGTCACCACCACAGGCGTTTCTCACCCACGGTCCGTCGACCCTGCCGTTGTCGATCACTTCGCGGAGCTTCGCGCGCTCCTCGTACAAGCGGACGACCTGCTGGGTGGCCTCACCATCCTGTCGACCGTCGAACAGCAGATCGCGCTGATCGCCGCCCTGCGTCGGCAGACACGTGGACAGCTTCGTAACCGGCTTCTCAGCACCGAGGCACGGTGGAGCGAGTTCGCGGGTTGGCTCAGCGACGATCTCGGCGACCGGGCCGCGGGCGACCGCTGGCTGGACCGCGCGGGAAGCATGGCGCAGGAAGCCGACGATCAGGAGTTCTGGGCGTACGTCCTGACCCGTAAGGCACAGCGGATGGTGGGAACCGGGGACGAGGACTGTGTCGTCGGGCTGGCCCGTGCCGCTTCCCGCCTGCCCGACACGCCCCCGCTCCTGCACGCCTTCGCCGCCATCTAGCAGGCGCACGGCAGCGCCATCGCGCAGGACGCCTCCGCTTTCCAGGCCGCGGTCGAGCGTGCCCACACACTCGTGGCGACCGCCAGGCCGCCGAGCGGGGGAAGCAGTGCCCTCGGTTCGTTCTGCACCCGGCCGTACCTTGCGGCGCAGGAGGGCGAGGGATGGCTCCGCCTCAACCAACCGCGTCGGGCCATCGACAGCTTCACCAACGCCGTCAACACGTGGCCCGACCGCTACCGACGCGAACGGGGCGTGTACCTCTCCCGCACGGCGCACGCCTACCTGGCGGCTTCGGAACCAGGCCAGGCCGCCACCGTCGCGGCTGAAGCGTTGACCACGGCTACCACGACGGGCTCGGTTCGGGTCCGCCGAAACGTCACCACCCTGGCCCGGCGACTCGAACCCTTCTCCAGCCAGCCGGAAGTGCGACAGCTCCTCGACCAGCTGGCCACCAGCGGATGAGTCACCAACTACCCGATCAGGTCCGTACGCCGCATGTCGCCTTCGTCGGCCGCGCCAACATCGACATCACCGTGCGGATCCCCCAACGGCCCGTCGCTGGCCGGACGACGTTCGCCTCGTCACCCGCGACGACCACACCGGGCGGCAAGAGCCTCAACCAGGCTTTGGCCGCACGACAAGCGGGCGTCCGCGCCAGCCTGATCACCAACGTCGGCGACGACGAATGGGGCGCCTCCCTGAGCCGAGCCCTCACCAACGCGGCCATCGACATGTCCTTCCTTCAAGTCGTGCCATCGGCTCCGACCGGTACCGCGATCATCGAGATCACCCCCGACGGCGAGAACTACATCGTCCTCGCACACTCCACAGAGACTGAGCTCGCCAGCGAGCATGTGCGCAACGCACTTCAGCAGCTACGAGCTCCGATCGTGGTAACCCAGCTCGATCTCCAGCCCGATGCCGTTGACGCCGTCTTCCGGCATCACCACGCAGAGACGCTCATCGGCAACCTCGTGCCACATCCCTCGCTCGGTCTGACCGCCCTGGCCCCACTCGACCTGTTCGTTTCGAACGAGGCCGAAGCGGCAGCGATACTGGGCCGCCACCATGCCAATCCGTCGATCGCAGCGCAGGAACTCCGCAAGCTGGGCCCACGAGCGGTGGTGGTGACCGCTGGCGCTCGCGGCGCCGCCTACAGCGATGCCGACCACACCGCACTCGTCCCCGCATCACACGTCAAGCCCATCAACACCAGCGGGGCCGGTGACGCCTTCCTCGGCACCCTCGCCGCACGACTCGCTCACAACGTGCCGCTACCCCACGCAGTCGCCAAAGGCGTCGCCGCCGCAACAACCTTCGTGCAGGTCGACAGACGCTAGGCGACTAGGTCGGGACGACGGTGACATCGCTGGCCTTCATGGTTGCCAGACGCCCGCACTGATCCGAGTCTCCACAAGATCGCGAGGGACGATCGGTTCGAACTCGAGTGCGTATCCGACAAGGCCTCTGGCAGCGGCATGCCTGGCACACCGACTGCGGTCAGCAGAACGGCCAGCCTCCCAGGGTCCTGCTCGAAGAGGATGTCGCTGAAGGCATCGAGGCTTCCGCTCGGGTTGCGTGACAGAGCAGCTGCGAGAACTCGTAGACGAAGCCGGCAAAGTCGACGAGCGACGCTCCGTCGATTACGAGCACAGGGGTTTACAACGATGCCGCAAGGGGTCTCGCCGGCAAGAGGGCCTCCAAGGCAGGATAATGCAGCGCTGCGCGCGGCCACGACTACAACGGACAGACGGAATGGACTTTCCCCAGCAGCCGTGTCGCCAATGGCCGCCGCCGCGAGATGGTCAGCCCTGCCTACTTTCTATACCCGGCGGTGACTGCTCCTGCTCTACCCTTGGGAAGAATTGGTGCCATTCAAGTCCAACATCTGCCCGAATGCGTTAAGAGCCGAGCGGCTAGTCACATCATTAGCAGGCGCTCGCATTCGCCATTCGGATACTTGATCAGCAGGCTTCGGCCATCGCCGCGCTTTAGGACATCTTGCACTAGATCATATACTTGAATTGCGCGGTTGATGGTGTCCGTTCTGGTATCTCCCGACTTCCGGACGGCACTATCGAGCGCCAACATTGACCTTTGAGTAAAATTGACGGTTACACGGGTTAGCGGCCCGCTGCTCCCACTCGCACCTCCAGACGCAACTGCCGGAGGGGTGATGCCGCCATCGGACTCACGCCGTTTCGGAACGCCGCCATTGCCCGCTTCAACAGACCCCTTCGCTGGCATATATATCCCCTTCTCCCATGCCCGGTACTCTTTATCGCTGCTGACAGTTCCCAGGAAAATTTAAGACACTTCGCGTTACCAATGGGCGCCCGTCAACAGACTCACGGGTTCAGGGCTGCTAGTCAACCGTCCCTCCAAGCTGGAACATCGCACACCATGTGCGACGGGTCTTGCGATGCACGTTGAGACCATGACAATGGGCCTAGGAGTCTCGTCCTACGACCCATGTCGGTCAGTCTTTATGCACAGCGACCGCACCCGATCCAACACGCAGGAAGGAAGTGAAGCTTGTTCGCTTGCACGATTGGGGTTATGCAGTGAACCAGGGGCGTTGCCCGTCCCAGCAGATTGACCAAGAGCTCAACCTGGCCGATCACACTGACCCCATCGAGTCCGAACCGTCGGACAAGGCACGCGTCTGGGCGCATCACCGAACAGAAAGATCAACGGAAGGGAATTTCTTCGCAACCTGGTGGCGATTCGCCATTGAGATAAAGTTTCTGCCTTCGAAGCGAACGGCTCGACACGCCCTAACCCTATCCGGGCGGGGGGAGCGGGGTTGGCACCTCGAACGTCAGCCACGATCACGGCGGAACACACTTCAGCCATCCCCACTCCCGGCCCAACGGGCACGGCAACCTCAGCCTGCCGCCGTCACCGACAGACACCCCGGACACGATGTGCGAGTTCGGTGGGCATCGGCCCTCTTCGACGAGCGCGGAAGAGCGTGCGGTGATGCCCATAAAGGGCGCGCGGCGCCAGCCCTGCCGCAAGGGCTTTCGGCGGTTCAGTAGCCCCACCGGTGCCGGACGCGGGTTTCGCGTACCGGGATTTCGGGGTGGGGACTTCGGGTTCGTCGCCTACGCCGACACCGACACCGCCCAGGACGTCCTGGTCCGCGTTGTCGGTGGCGACACCGACCCGGGAGCCCAGACCGCCCCCCTCGCACGCGCCCGCGAGTTGTGGTGGCTCTCCCGCGCCGTACGGGCCAAGTACACCGCCATCTCCCGCGCCGTGCCGCTGCTGCTCGCCGGGTACGCCGGCGCCGCCACCACCGCAGCCCTGGCGATCTGGGCCCGGTGACCACGATGACCGCGACCACCACCCTCGTCGTGCAGGACCCCGTCGACGCCTACGAACTGTTCGCCCACGCCCGCACCGTGCTCAGGCTGCCCCTGGACGGCCGATGGCACCTGGTCGACCACGGCCGCGTCCACATGCTGCAAACCCTGCCCGGACAGGGCGCACCGGCCCTGGCCAGCGTGCACCTCCCCGTCGACGGCAGCCGGCACCCCGGCGAGCCCCACGCCGGCATCCCCGGCGGCTACGCCCTGCTCGCCTTCACCACCGACGGCGGCGACACCAACAGGACCCAGCGCCGGCACCGCGACCTCGCCGGCCAGGCTAGTGCGTGGCTGACCCACCGACGGCTTCGCTGGACCTGGTCACACGCCGACGGGCCCTTCACGACCAACCACGCCGATCTTGCGACCAGGGGCCAAATAGTTGATCTTTTTGGGGGTCTGCGCGGTCCCTGATCGCTGCCACGGTGGTTGACCGCTGTGAGTCGATCTCCTCTGAGCATCGGCGAGCTGGTCGAGCACTGGACCCTTGTCCCTGCTGAGCTGGACCTGGTTGCGTCCAAGCATGGCGAGATACGGCCGGGTTCGCGCTGTTGCGGAGGTTCTACGACCGGTACGGCCGCTTCCCGCGAGGTTGGGCAGATCTGCGCCCGGAGGCGATGGACTTCGCCTCTCGCCAGGTCAAGGCGGAGCCGGGTTACTTGGCGTTCTACGGAGACCAGGGCCAGCGGATCCATCACACCCCCAATCGGCTAGATCAACCCGACAACGCACCCAGAATCCAATCCACGGATTCAGGCTAAGGTCCGGTCCGGCAGCGGAACAGGGGCGCAGGACCTGCGGCAGGGTGGGGCGAGCGCCCCACCCTGCCGTTGAACTCAGCCGATCTGCAGGGTCACGTCGTCCAGCACGAAGCTGGTCTGCAGGTAGGCGTCCTCGGTGCCGGTGAAGGTCAGCGTGACCGTCTGGCCGGCGTACGCGCCGAGGTTGACGGTGCGCTGCGTGTAGCCCGTGGCAGCGTTCATGTTGGACAGCGACGCCACGGTGGTGCCGTTGGCCTTGATCGTGAACACGTCGTAGGCGAGCGCCCCGTACTCGTTCGTGTCGATGTGCAGCCAGTAGGTCAGTACCGCACTGGTGCAGCCCGACGGGATGGTGACGGTCTGGCTGATGGCCTCGGTCGCGGTGTAGCCGTATCCGCCGAGCCACGCGTACCGGGTGCCGCTGCGCGGCACCTGCCCGATAGAGGTGCCGATCGCGCCGGTGGAGCCGGTCCACGGCGAGGTGCCGCTTTCGAACCCGCCGTTGAGGATCAGCTGGGCGGCGGTGCAGCCGCCCGGTCCGCCGGTCACGGTCAGCGTGTACGTGGTGCTGTGCGACACCGACCCCGTGCCGGTGATGGTGATGGTGTAGGTGCCGCCGGCCACCGACGAGCCGACCGCGATGGTGGCGGTCGACGAGCTGCCGGAGGTGACCGACGACGGGCTGAACGAGACCGTTACGCCCGTGGGGGCGCCGCTGGCGGTCAGGGTCACCGTCTGGGCGCTGCCCGAGGTGGTGGCGGTGCCGACGGTGGTCGTGGTGCTGGACCCCGCGTTCACGGTGCCCGACGAGGGGCTGGCCGAGATCGAGAAGTCGTTGGTCGGCGTCGAGGTGCCGACCGCCCGGTTCCACAGCGTGTAGGCGATGCCGTCGGCAGCCCGGTTCAGCGCGGTGGCGTCGATGTTGCTGAGGGTGTCGCACGAGGAGTGGTAGCAGGAGTCGTAGGACTGACCGGCCGTGCCGCCCCACTTCGACGCCTGGGCCGACGTCTTGGTGGCGCTGGCGCCCATCGCGTAACCGGAGGTCGGGATGCCCGCGTTCTGGAACGAGTAGTCGTCGGAACGGCCCTGGC
The DNA here is from genome assembly GCF_040652815.1 of Micromonospora sp. NPDC048169. Taxonomy (NCBI): domain Bacteria; kingdom Bacillati; phylum Actinomycetota; class Actinomycetes; order Micromonosporales; family Micromonosporaceae; genus Micromonospora; species Micromonospora sp. NPDC048169. The sequence continues at coordinate 14,399 of NZ_JBEZMS010000002.1, read as the reverse complement.
CCTCGACGTTCTCCTCCGGCTGCAGGCTGAGGGAGTCCCAGTACGCCTTCATCGGCTGCGACGCGGTCGAGGTGATGTTGTTGATGAAGTAGCCGCCGTTCTTCGACGCGATCATGTCGAAGTTGTAGTAGGCCTTGATCGCCGTTCGCTGGGTACTGGTCAGCGAGTTGACGTAGAACTTGGAGCCGTTGAGGCCCTGTTCCTCGTCGGTCCACCAGCCGAAGCGGACCTTGTTCAGCATGGTCGGGTTCTGCGCGGCCAGCGCGAGGGCGACCTCGAGCAGCGCCGCCGAGCCGGAGCCGTTGTCGTTGATGCCCGGACCGACCGAGACGCCGTCCAGGTGGGCGCCGAACATGTAGACGTTGCTCGCGTTACCGCCCGGCCACTCGGCGATCAGGTTCGGGCCTGCACCGCTGGTGCAGCCGGAGGTGCAGGGCTGCTCGGTGACGGTGAAGCCGGCGGCCTGCAGCTTGCCCTTGACGTACGCCACCGACTGCAGGTAGCCCTGGCCGGTCGAGCGGCGGGTGCCGCCGTTGTTGGTGGCGATGGTGCTGAGCTGTGTCAGGTGCGCCTGCACGTTGGCGACGTCGATGTCCGGCGCGGTGCCACCGGGGGTGCCGCCGTTGACCGTGAGCGTGTACTGCGCGGTGTGGGTGATCGAACCGGTGCCGGTCACGGTGATGGTGTACGTGCCCGCAGCCGCACTGGAGGTGGTCGCCACCGTCATCGTGGAGCTGTTGCCCGACGTCACCGACGTCGGGCTGAACGACACGGTGACCCCCGACGGGGCACCCGAGGAGGTCAGCGACACGGTCTGCGCGCTGCCGGAGACGGTCGCGGTGTTGACCGTCGCGGTGACCGAGGAGCCCGCGTTGACGCTGCCCGAGGTGGGGCTGACCGAGACGGAGAAGTCGGTGCTGGAACCGGTGCAGGTCGGGTCGCCGGTCTGGGCCGGGACCGCGACCGCGTTCCACGCGTCCTTGGTCCGGTTGAACAGGACGCACGAGGAGTCCAGGTTCTTCGCGGCGGTCAGGGTCGCGGTGCGGTACTTCTTGTGGGTCATGCCGGAGGTCTTCAGCAGCATGCCGCCGTAGAAGATCTTTCCGGCGGACTGGATGCCCACGCCGGTGACCGACGACGGGCCGCCCGAGCAGATGGGGCTGTTCGGCTTGCCGCCGCCCGGCGCGCTGCCCTCGGCGAGCAGGTAGAACCAGTGGTTGAGCGGACCTGCGGCCGCGTGTACCTCCGTGTTCGGGATCGACGAGGAGTAGCAGTTCGGGTGGCCGCCGACCAGCGAGGGGTTGTACATGTTGCGGATCGGGCCGTCGCCGACGAGGTCGATCTCCTCACCGACCAGGTAGTCGGGTTCGTCGTAGGCGCTGGACTGGTTGGCGTATGCCTCGGTCAGGGCGCCGAAGATGTCGCCGGTGGCTTCGCCGAGGCCGGCTTCGGAGCTGGTGCCGCCGGGGGTGTTCTGGTCCATGCCGTGGCCGAACTCGTGACCCACCACATCCATCGAGGAGATCCAGTTGCCTGCCGAGTTCTTGCCGATCGTGATCGTCGAGCCGTCCCAGTAGGCGTTCTGCTCGTTCAGGCCGACCTTGATCGGCCAGCTGCCGCCGTTGCCGTTGTGCCCGTTGCGGCCCAGCCAGGCCGACAGCATGTCCCATTCCTTCTGCGCCGAGTACAGTGCGTCGACGCAGCCGGTCTCCTTGCTTGTGCCCACTCCGTTGCCCCAGCTGTCGTCGGCGCCGGAGAAGACGGTGCTGGTGCTGTAGTCCTGGCAGTTCAGGCCGGTGCGCGTGGTGTCGCGCAGGTAGTACGTGCTGCCCGACTGCGACGTGGTGATCGACAGTGGGCTGGGCCCGTTCCACTTGCCGGTGCCGGAACCGGCCGCGGCGTCCTCCTGCTTGGCCAGCACCTGGCCGTTGCGCGCGTCCACGAAGACATGCAGGTGGCTGGGCGCCGAGGCGGTGCGCCCGGCGACGACGACCTCCCACGCGAGTCGCGCGGTGCTGTCCTTGACGTGCACCACGAGGGTGCGCGACTCGACCTGGTCGACCTTGGTGAGCAGGCCCTTGGCGGTCTGCTCGGCGCGGTCGGCGGCGACCGTCGGCACGACGGAGACGTTGATCTTCGTCTTGGTGGCGGCCGAGATCGCCCGGATGGCGCCCCGGCCGTCGGCGAGTACGGCGGCGTCGCCGCCGACCACCGGCAGGCCCCGGTAGGTGCGCTCGTAGGCAATGGAGAACAGGCCGTCCACCCACGGGATCACCATGCGACGGTCGTACTGCTCGAAGGGGCCTTTCGCCAGCGCGTCGTGACCGCCGTCGGCAGCGCGGTCGGCTGCAGAGATCGCCAGCGACAGCGGGCTCTGCGCAACCGTGGGTGTAGGGGGCGGGGTGGCTGCGGTCGACTGGGTGGCCACCCCGGTCACGGTGCCCAGGGTAAGCGCAACCGCGACAGCGGCCGCCATGGCAGTTCTTCGATACATCGCAATCCTCCCGCCGAGATGGGTTGAGGGGTGTGGCAGCAGGGCCCGTGTTGATGGGATCTCCGGCAACCGGTGACAGCTCGGCTTTGGCGATGACACTAGGAACGGCGGAGGCTGGCCGAAATCAGGGCAACCCCTTGCTCTGGTGCGCGAAGGACCGTCGGGCGCACTATGATCCGGTGCCAGATTCTGCGACGGCAGTGAATGCGCATCAGGGGGCCACCGGCACCATGCTGCCGGTGGTACCGGGCGTCGTGCGCGGCGCCCGTCGGGTGGTGCTGTTCGGTCCGCCCGGGATCGGCAAGACCGCTGCGGCCGGTGTACTCGGGCAGCAGCTGGGCATGCCTGTCCTAAGGCTGGCTCCGAGCCCACAGGACGCCCAGGTCCCCTACACCGGACTGCTCGAACTCGCACTGGCCCTCCAACCGCTGCCGGCCGCGCGGGAACTCGCGACCGGAATCGACAAGGCCGTCGGAGTGCCGGGCTCTGCCGATCCCGCCGGGACCGCTCTACGGCTGCGCCGGTTGACCGCCACCCTGCTGCTGGACACCCCGCCTCTGACACTGGTGGTGGACAACGCCCAGTGGCTGGATACGGCCAGCGCGGCCGTCTTGCGTTGGGCACTGCGCCTGGCTCCCGACCTTCCCGTCATAGCCGCAGAGCGAATCTGGCGCCCGGGGAGCGAAGGCCACTGGTGCGGCGAGGACCCCTGTGCGGTACGCATCCCGGCGCTGACACCCGATCAGGTCGCAACCCTGCTGTCGCCGTACCGGCTAACCCCCTACGAGGTCACGCAGACCCACATCCGCAGCGGAGGGAACCCGGCCCTAGCCCTCGCATTCGCCGGGGCCCGCAGCCGCGCCACCGACCTGCCGGCCGCTCAGGGTCTCGTAGACGACCTGGTCCTGCCGCCGGCCGCCCGCCGACTGGTGAACGAATGGCTGGGCACTGTGTCGGCCGAAGTTCAGGAACTGTTGACGGTCGCCGCACTCGACGACCGGCCCGACCGCGAACTGCTGAGCCGCCTCGCCGGCCCGCCCGCCGAAAACCTTCTCGCAGAGGCCGAGGCAGCCGGACTGATCAACATCGGGCAGGTCGACGGGAAGATCCGGTTCGCCGCCGCCGCGATCGGTGCCGAACTCGCGGCCCGACCGCCGGTCGCCACACGCAGGCTCCTGCACGCCCGCCTGGCCGAAGCCAGCCGCGACAGCATCCGCCGCGACCGTCACACCACGCTGGCGGCCGACACCAACGACCCGCAGTCGGCCGACTGCGCCGACCGCGCCGCCGCCCGCGCCCGGCTGCGCGGAGAACCCGCACTAGCGGCCGAGCTCTCCCTGCTCGCCGCCGAACGTACCCCGGAGACCGACGCCGACCTGCTCACCGAACGGGCGCTGACCGCCGTACGCGACGCCGCCCACAACGGCGACCTGCCCCGCGGCCAGGCTGCCGTCCGCCTCGTCCTGAACCACGACAGCAGCCCCGCCAACCGCGTCAACGCCCTCATCGCCCTGATCGACTCAGGCGGACAGCACCTGTACAACGGCGACAAGCTGTTCGCCGACGCACTTCACGAAGCGGCCGGACATCCGGACCTGACCGCGCAGATCCTCGTCCGCCAGGCGATCTGGGCCAACGTCAACGGCGATCCCGACCGGGCGTGCGCCCAGGCTGCCCGGGCCGCCAGCCTCGCCCGGAGCGCTGGCGACACCGCCACCACCGCCATGGCCCTCACGATGCAGGCCCGCATCCAACGCATCCTCGGCCGCCCCCAAGCCGAGACCACGCTCGGCCACGCCCTGTCCCTGCCACGCAGCACTCACATCGCCGTCAACGCCAGGCCCGAACAGCTCTCCGCCCGGCACGCCATCTTCGACGACCGTCTGGACGAAGCCCGCAGCGCACTGCTGCCTCTGCTCGTCGAAGCCGAGCGGACCGGAGACGCCGAAGCCACCGTGGATGTCCTGCGCAGCCTCGCCGAAGTCGAGATCCGCGCCGGACGGTGCGGACTGGCCCTCGACTACGCCGGCCGCGCCCTGTCGCTTACCGACAGAGCCGCCTTGGACCCCGCACCAACGTGCTACACCTCCGCCCTGGTCGAGGGCACCGCCTCGTGCACCGACTCCGCCCTCGCTCACGCACGCCGCGGGGCGGACACCTCCCGCCGGGAGGACAACAAAGTCTTCCTCTCCCGAAACCTCTTCGTCCTCGGACATCTTCTCCTGGTCACCGGGCGTCCGAAAGAAGCCCTGGAGGCGCTGGAAGAGGTCCGTACGCTTGAGAAGCGCCAGCAGGTCCGCGACCCGTCCGTCCTGCGCTGGCACGCCGACCTCGCCCAAGCCCTCATCTCCCTCGGCTACCTCGACCAAGCCCGCAAACTGCTGACCGATACCCGTCGCACCGCGACTGATCTAGATAGAAGCTGCGTCCTCCCCGTGCTCGACCGCTCCCAGGCACTCCTGGAAGCCACCCTGGGCAACTACGATGCGGCCGCCGACCTCCTCACCGCAGCAGCCGACCACCTCCGCCACCTGCCCATCGAACACGGTCGAACCCTCCTGGCCCTCAGCCACACCGAACGACGCGGACGCCGACGCGCCAGCGCCCGCACCGCGGCGCAGAGCGCCGCCGACCTCTTCAGCACGCACCAGGCACACCCCTGGATCGAAGCCGCCACCCGCACCCTCCACCAACTGGAGCCCGTCCCCGCGCACAGCAGTACGCTCCCCTGCCTCACCTCCGCCGAACAGCGCTGCGTCGAGCTCGCCGCCAGCGGAGCGACCAACCGCGACATCGCCACCGCCCTCACCATCAGTGTCAAAACAGTCGAAGCAAACCTCACCCGCGTCTACCGGAAGCTCGGCATCCACTCACGCGTCCAACTCGCGCACCTTGCAGCCCTGACGGCAGCGCCGGCAGAAGCCCTGCAGCCCGGCCTGGCGCATCAGCCTGGCAACGCGTTTGCGCCCACTTCCGACTCCGGTGCCCAGGCGTAACTCGGCGTGCGGCGTAAAGGAGCGGGTTGGGCGAGGATCGCACGTGCTTCCCCGGACAGCATCCTCGCTACGTCAAGTCGCAAAATGCCGTGACGAGGATTTAGAATCGAGAAAGTTGACACAAAAAGCAACAGAGGCGGCCGGTTTGCTACTGTAACCGCCAGCAACGGAGCGCAGCAGCTATCCAATGCGACCAACAAACAGAGGTAATGAACGGCTGAATCGCAGGCAGTCGGCCTACCGACATGCATAGATGACGGTCTTAGGAAACCGATGCTCTATCCCCTGAGCTACGAGGGCGCGAGGGCCTAGTCTCGCGACCTGGGGGTTCACCTGGGGTGGCAGGGAGTGGCCCACATTCGCCCACGTTCCCCGGACCGCCGTTCTCCCAGCCCAGGACCACAGCCCGAGCACACGAACGCCGGTTTGCGACCGGCGGTCGGCCGCGGTGACCCGTGTTGGCACCGGTTCACCCGGGTTGGCATCCGCTGGAGAGCACACACCGCGCACATCATCGAAGATCAACGACGTTCCGTCCGCATGCCAACAGTCGGCGCCGCCACCGGAGACCAGGGAGCGCTCAGCCCGAGGTCGCTCGGACCCGCCGCGAATCTGACCATGATGATCCCCCCAGGCGTCCGCACATGCCGATGAGCGGATGTCGGCGCCCCGTCGTATACCGGTCGACAGAAGTGCCGCTGTTCGCCGTATCCTCACCAGGTGGTAGAGGCCGACGTTACAGATGGTGTCATCGATCGGCTGCTTACAGCGCTGGCTGCGCAACTTGCCCTGTCGGAGGGGCAGGCCCTGTCCGGCGGCGCGGCAGAGGCGCTCGCCGATCTGAGCAGAGCCGAGGCCGAGCAAATTTTCGGCCAAGCCGGCCATCTCGTCCACTACGGCGCAGACACTGAACCGCTGGAGTCCCTCATCCACGCGATCTCGGCCGTCCTCCGCACCGAGGCCCCGGCAGACGCTCCGTTCAAGCCGGGCGACGAGGTCCGACTCGTGGGCGCACTGCCGGAAGCTCTCTCGAAATACGACGAGACGTGGCTCCGGCAGATCAGCTTCACCGTACGCTACGCCGGCCGAGGCCCGATGATCGACGTGCAGTCGGATCTGACCGAGGATCATATAGTCGCGACTGTGCCTGCGGCTGCGGTCGAACACCTCCCGAGGTAGCCGACGCCGCATCCGCTCATGCCGCGACGATGGCGCCCTGCGATCAGCAGGTCGACTCGGGCAGCGGGCTTCGAACGCCGGGTCACATCACGACGCGGACACCGGGCCAGCGTTCGGTGGGGCGGTGGCGGGAGAGTCGCCGCCGGGAGATCTCCGCGCTGACCCTGGCCGGGTTGCGCCGCCACACCCCGTCGAGCAGATCGTCGAGGCCGTGCGGCGCGCATACCGTGATCTGGTCATGCGCGTCGAGGCGGACGGCCACGGCGGTGGCGTACTCGGGCCAGGTGGCAACGGCATCGGCGACGGTCCGCAGCGGCGCCACCGGACCTCCGCCGAACTTGGCCGGGTACCAGGTATGCACCGCGGCCTGGTTCTTTGCCTCCCACGGCGGATTCGGCCAGGCCGCCACCAGTCGCCGGGTGGCCCGGTCGTCGTTGTCGCGGCTCAGGTCCGTCGGGTCGTGGAAGACGACGTCGACGTCCCGCACCGATGACGGGTCGAAGCCGTCGCCGTATCGCTCGCCCCAGACGAGGTCGCGGATGGCGCCGGCGCCGATCCAGGCGTCCGGCAGGCCGGAGTCCCGAACGACGCCCAGCGCCCGGATCATCCATGGGCTGCGCAGGACCAGGTCCCGCAGTTCGTCTTCTCGCATCGTTTCCCCCGATTGTCGCTGTTGGATTCCTGGTCAGTCGAACAACCGGCCCACCAGCGCGCCCTGGCCAGACTGCAGGACGTGCGCGGTCCGTAGCGGTATCCAGAAGCACTCGAACCGGGTGGGCTCCTGCTCGCCGTCGTGGTCTTCCTGGCTCGCCCATCGCTCGGGCGTCGGCCCGTGCAGCGCCAACTCGAAGACGTGCCGACGTTGGATCTCAAAGCGGAGCGGGCTGAGGTCGTACTCGATCTCCCCCAGCTTGCGCACGACGGTGAAGCCGGTCAGTCCGGTCTCTTCGCGGGCCTCGCGCAGCGCCGCGTCCGCCGGGTCCTCACCGGGGCGGACGCTGCCGCCGGGCACCTGGATGCCTACCTCCTCGTAGCTGAAGTCGGTGTGGCGGAAGACGAGCAGGTGCCCGTCCCGTACGACGTAGCAGAGAACCTTGTTGGTGATCACCTTCTCGGGCACGGCGCCTTCCTCCACTCCTTTCCTCTGGTGCGTCTACCCGGGGTCTGGCAGGTGTGTATCGGGCGGGCCGAAGATGGCTTCCTGGGCCGCTCGGGCGAGGGTGGCCTGGGTGGTGGCGGGTAGGCCGAGCCTGTTCCAGTGGAAGATCACGTGCAAGGCGATTACTGCCCGCAGGCCACGGGCGAGGGTGCCCGTTTCCCGTTGGCGGTGTAGGGCTGCGCCAGCGTGTGCGAATGCGGTGTGCCAGTCGCCGGTGGTGCGAGGTGCGCCGAGCAGCAGGCTTCGAACGTCTCCGGTGAACCTCTCCCACCTTGGGGCATCGGTTGGGGGTGCCTGGTTGAGGTGTGCTGCGCGGTGCTCGACGACTTGTGCCCAGACGTCGCCTTGCTCGTTGAGGTCGAGCCGTGCTGCGCGCATAAGGGCGGTGCACAAGATCAGGGAGTGTTCGCGCCGGGTGGTGGGGTGCTGGTGGAGGTAGGTGAGGAGGTGGCGGCTGTCGTGGTGGAACAGCGTGTGGGCGGTGGTCATGGCGTCGTGGCCGCCGAAGGCGTGGGTTTCGGGTTCGTAGATGTCACCGGCCCAGGTAACCCCTTCGGTGAGTAGCCCGCGGGCCTGATCCCCGCTCTCTGGGCTTCCTGTTGGGAGGTAACGGATGCGCCAAGCGCCTTTGCGGATGAACCACCAGGAGGTGATCAGGCCGGCGGTCTCGGCGGCGGGAAGCACTCGGCGCAGGTGGGCGACGGCCTGTTGCTCGCGCTCCTGGGCGGCCTGGCCGGGGTAGGTGATGTTGACCTGGTGCCAGGGGGTGTGGTCCACGGATGGCTCTTTCGTCAGGTGAGGAGGAGACAGGCGTCCCAGGCGGTGGCGACGGCGGTGACGAGGTCGGCGCCTGCCCTGCCATCGAGCAGCCCTTCGGGCTCGTTGGGGGTGGGGGCGGTCTGTCGGTGGAGATCTTCTACGGCAGCCAGGGGTATCAAGGTGAGGGCATCGGAAGCGACCCGGCGGGCGGTAGCCACCAGTCCGGCGGTGCCGTGGCACAGGCTTCGGTCGGTGAGCCGTCGAAGTTGTTCGGGGTCGGTGACGCAGGTGGTGAAGGCGGTCTCGGCGAGGCGCTGCCGAGTGGTGTCGTGCAGGGCTTGTGCGGCGAGTTGCTGGGCGCGGGCGATGCCGGGGGTGCCGTAGCACCAGGACGGCCGCAGCGGGGTTCGCTGGGCCGTTGTTCCGCGGTGTAGGTCGGTGAGGGTGATGGTTTGCGGCCACCAGATCGTGCTGTCGGTGTGCTGCTGCCAGGCGTCCAGCCATCGGCTGATGCGGTTGATCGCCGTGGTGTGTCCGGCGACGGTGATGCCGTCGCAGAGGGTGAGGGCGAGCAGTGCCAGGGGGCCGGTGATGCCGTGGGCTATGCCGAGGTTCGCGTGACCGCCGGCGGGCGGTGGCTGGCGGCGTTCGGGCCCGTTCCAGCACCACCAGCCGGGTAGCTCGCCTTGCGGTTCGGTGAGCCGGATGAGGTAGTCCAGGACCTGGCGGAGCAGTTCGTGATCGCCGAGCCTGCGCAGGACAACGCCGAGTCCGGTCAGTCCGCGGATGAGGTCGTACTCGGCGTAGTGGGGCTGCTGGTGTTGGTCGATGCGGCGGTGGGCGGCGTCGAGTCGTCGGCGTGTCACTGTGGCGGTGCCGTCGGCGGTGGCCGATCGTGCCTGGGCGAGCCCGGGGTGGTCGGTGGTGGCGAGGACGAAGGCGAGTGCGGGAGCGCCGTAGAAGAGGCTGGCTCCGTCGCTGATGCTCACGCCACCGGCGGTGGCGTGGCGCAGTGCCTCGTACGCTGCTGGCCGGTTGCCGGTTTGTAGGTGCAGCAGGGCGATGCCGGCCGCGCCGTCGGCGAGGGACTGTCCCGTGGTCACGGCTTGAGCCCGGCGATGGTGGTGCGGGCGATGGTGCGGGCCATCCGCAGGCAGTGCCGTTCGGAGGCGGGGTCGACGCCGATCATGCGGGCGTGGTGCAGGTGCAGCAGGTCACCCAGCACGTCGTCGGGGTCGAGCCCGTCATCGGCGACCATGGAGCGGTAGGCGGCCAGCGCTGCCGCGAGTCGCTCGTCATGCACGGGGCGTCGGGCTTGTTCGAGCTGGGCGGGGTCGAGGCGGGGGCCGGTTCGGTGAGGGACGTGGGTGGCGAGCCAGCGCGGCCCGTCGCCGGTGAAGCCGTCGGCGATGGCGATCATCCCGGCGGCGGTGGCGGCCTGTCGGTCGCCGGTGAGCCGGTGCAGGGCGGCGTGGGAGTCGGCGGCGAACACCCGCTCGGCGGCGGCGAGGGTCGCCGCGGCGCCGTGGCGGGTTTCGGGGCGGTACGGGTGCAGGCTGTAGTCGTGCAGGAGGGCGTCATCGTGCAGGTGCTGCACCCATCTGGCGAGGTGCCGGGTGGTGTCGGCGAACCGGTCGGTGTCCGGAAGCGGGATGCGTAGCCGCAGGTGCGGCTCGGGGTGGGGATACCTCAGGAACCACCAGCCGGCTGGTAGGTGGCCGGCGGGGCGGCCGGCGAAGTCGGTCAAGATGTCGTCGAGCCGACCGTGTAGGTGTGCCTCGATCCACCGTGACTGCCCTGGCCAGTGCTGAACAGTGGTGGCTGGTCGGGCTGGTCGGGCTGGTTGAGCGGCCGGCGCGGGGTGGGTGAGGGTGAGCAGGAGTTCGGCGGGGCGGTCGTCGATCCAGCCCGCTGGCCCTGGAGCCTCGGTGATCGCGGTGCGGGGATGCCGTTCGAGGTGGTCGCGTAGGACCGCCAGGTGGGCGGGGTTGTCCAGGTCAAGGTGTAGGCGTATGTCGTCATCGCCGACCAGGACCTGCTGCGGGATGTGCCGTTGGAGGCGGTGTCGTCGCCAGGCGTCACGCCACTGCGCCCATGCTGTCCCCTGAGCGGGAAGCGCGGTGTGGTCGACGATCCAGCGGGCGGGGTGCAAGATGGTGCGTCCCCGTCGCAGGCGGGGTAGGAACGGCAGGCCGCTGGCGTGTCCCCAGTCGAACCGGCTGCACGGTGCCGTCCAGGCGGTCCAGATCTCGGCCAGGAACCGCATCAGCGGCTGCTGCAGCGTGGGTAGCAGCACGCTGTTGAACAGCAGCGGTTCGACGGGCTGACCGGTGGCCGCCAATACGAGCCACAACCGGCGTCCGTCGCCGGTCACCGCCAGGTCTTCGATCGTGTACGGCGGTGCCGGGTGGAAGTCGCCGACAGGGAGGACGGGCAGCAGCTCGGGCGTGCGGGCTACTGCGGTGAGGCGGGTGTCAAGGGGTGGTCCGGACAGCTGCAGCGTGGTTGCGCTGGGCAGGGCGGTCGGCAGCTGCCGGTAGACCTGTTGGAATCCGGCGAGTTCGGAGGGGGTGAGCAGATGCAGGAACCGGGCGGCGGCGACCCCGGCGTGGCGGGACCCGCTGAGTACCGTCAGGGTGAACGCGCCGCGGTCCAGATCGCGCGGAGTGTGGGCCGCGAGGGCAGCCCGCAGTTCGGTGTGCGGGATCGGCGGCCGGTCGTCATTCCCGCGGAGCCGGTCGATCAGCGCGTCGTCGAGCACCACTTCGGTGCAGCCGTCGAGTGCGGCCTGCTGCGCGAGCTGTCCGAGCAGACGGTCGCGGGCGGTGAACAGCGCTGGGGCGCGGCGGGTGGATCCCCGGTAGCCGGCCGGAAAGCCCAGCACGTTCAGCACATCACGGATGGGAACAGCCGCGCCTGGGCCCCATCGCTCGATGAACGCGTTGTGGTACTCGGCCCATCCGGGGGTAGGTGGTGGCGCTACCGCCACGAGGGTCGACGCGGCCCGCTCCGCCTCGTGCAGGACCGGCGGGGGCAGGGTCACGGCGATGTCGGCACGTAGATCGACGGCGGTCCGGCTGCCCGGCGTCGGAATGACGAAGCGGCGGGCGACCTGAGCGGCCAGGTCGGTGGCGGTCATGGGCGGGCGGAGAGCCGACAGCAGCACCCCGGTGTGAACCAGGTCGGCCAGCAGCCGCTCGGCGTCGGCGATGCCGGCAGGTACCGCGATCGTCTCGGCGAGGTCGGCGAACCTGACCGGGGACCGCGCCGCCTGGATCGCCGCCCGGATTGGGCTGGTCAGGCGGATCTCGACGTCCCACCGCCGATCGTCGCTGGCGTGGGCGCAGGGCAGCACCCACCTGTCGCCGCGCCGGTATCCCAATGAGTTCGTCACGACGGGGACGGTGCGCAGGGTGGCCAGGTCGTGTTCGGCCCGCGCGGTGTGTTCGGCGATGAACTGGCCGTCGGGGCGTGGGACCGCGCGATGGGCGTCGCCCAGGCGGACTGCCGCGCGAGCGCCGAACTGGACCGGGGCGACGCCGGCGAACGTGCCGAACGGGGTCGCACGGGTGGTCCAGCGCAGCAGGTACCGGACCGCTGACTGCACCAGGCGCCGCAGCCGCTGCTGAGGCACCGGCTCCCCGCTCAGCGTGCGTTGGATCTGGTCGGCCAACTGCGGTGCCGCGCCGGTGACGGCTGCCGCGAATCCGGGCAGCGTCCACGAGGTGTCCAGCCACTCTCGCCACTGATCCGGATGACCGTGGGCCATGTCGGGCCAGGGCGGCAGAACGAGACCCTTGGGGTAGGAGGCGATTCTGATCAGCGCCGCGCCAGATGCGGGAACCATGATGCACCACCGAATCGTCGGGCCCGGCGTGCGCGACGCCGGGCCCGATCGTGAGAGGAACGGATGGGTCAGTTGCCGCCGTCGCACTTAGTGGTGCAGGCGTTGGAGCCGGTGTTGCCGGAGCCGCACCCGTCGTCGGTGGCGGTGGCGTAGCCGCCCGCGGTGGGGCCGGCGTCGACCAGGCTGACGTCTAGGGCGAACTCCGAGGTGTCGGTGTCGTTCACGTGCTTTCCCTTCTATGCGGGGGTGAAGGTGAGGACGAAGCGGCTGTGCCGCTTGTCCAACACCGTCCCGGCCGGCAGGTCGCCGTCGGGAGTACCAGCGGGCAGGACGTGCAGCACCGGCGAAGGACTACCCGAATCCAGCCATGCGCGCATCTGTCCGACTATCCGACCGGCCGCCGACGCGGCGTCGGGCCCATGTGCACAGGCGCCGAGGTCAAACATGTCGTCGTCGTTCCAGCGCAGCGTCGAGCGGTAGCAGAACGCGCCGTCGTTGAGGGCGGCCGGTGTGCCGAAGCGCCACGCCGGGGCGACGACGCCGGAATCCACTGCCTCCTGCTGAGCCGTGAGAACAACGAAAAGCTGTCCCGCATCGGTGATGCGGGTCGCCAACCACAGGTCGAGGTCAGCCAAGACGGTACGAGGGGGCAGGCTCACCCCGGCCCATGCCTGCGTCTGCGGCTGCGCCAACAGCTCACCGACGGCGCGGCGATCGACCTGCTGGTCCTCATCCAGCCGCAGGTGAACCCCGTCAGCGATGTCGACGTACCGCACCTGATGTGCCCCGGCGCCCTGCATCGACACGAACCCGCACAACCGCTGGCTGTGGCTGACCAGCCGATCGCCGGTCCGACGCATCGCCCATGAGCGGGTCATCCCGAACGTCCGTAGCGGCACGACGAGCGTTCCGTTCTCGGCGAGCTGCGCGGTCCAGGCCGGTGAGATGTCCCAGGCGCCGACCGTGACGATGATCAGGTCGTATGTGCGGCCCGGGTTGACCGGTTGCTCGGCGTCCGCGCACACCACGGCCACGTCGTCGTAACCCGCTGCGGTGAGGCAGGCGGTGGCCCGGTCAGTTACCTCACGATCGATGTCTACGGTCGTGACCGAGCCCTCGGGGCCGACCAGCTCGCGCAGCAGCGCGGCGTTGTATCCGCCGGAACCGATCTCCAGGACGTGCCGACCGGCCAACCCGCCGTCGACGGCGTCGGCTGCCTGACCGAGCATCTCCGCGATGAGCCACGGCGCCGACACCGAACTGACCGCCTCGTCGCCGATCCGCTTGGTCACCACGGCCTGGTCGGCCCGATACGCCTCCGTAAGCGCGGCATCCGGCGTGAACAGATGACGTGGCACGGACCGTAGTGCCGCCTCCACCTCGGGCCGCATGACCAGCCCTTTCTCCATGTGATCAGCGACGAGCTGATCGACCATTGCGGCGTGGAGGTCCTCGCCGCTCGCCGTGTCGACACTCATTCGGGTGCTCTCCCTCTCCATCAGGACCTCCCGATCGGGTGGTCCGCCGTACCGCTCTTCTCGGGCCCAACCGAGCGTCAAGCCGCTGGACTCGCCAAGTCACACGGGTATCTGTCAATCCCCTGGAATCGTGGAGGGCTCCGTTATGCGGCCTGGGCCTCCAGGGCGCGGGTCTCTGGTCGTTCGTAGTCGGCGGGTGAGCGCCAGTCGCAGACGGAGTGCCGGCGGCGCTGGTTGTAGAAGTCGGTGATCCAGGTGGCGATCTTGATCCGGGCTTCTGTGCGGGTGCGGAAGTGGCGGCGGTGTACGTACTCGACCTTGATGGTGGAGAAGGTGGCCTCGGCGACGGCGTTGTCGAAGCACGACCCGACCCGGCCCATCGGCTGGCGCATCTTCCATCGGGAGCAGGCTCGGGCGAAGTCGGCCGAGGTGTACTCACTGCCCCTGTCGCTGTGGAAGATCACCCCTTCGACGCTGCCGCCGCGGG
>NZ_JBEZMS010000001.1:370522-423625 GCF_040652815.1 Micromonospora sp. NPDC048169 | reverse complement strand
ACAACGAAGGACGCGTCAAGCTCGACGACAAGTCCCTCATCAGCAACAACGACCCCACCAACTGCGCCAACACCGTCGAGGACTGCTTCAACTGACCTGACGGTCCGGGGTATGCGACCGGCCCCCCGCCACTGTGACGTGGCGGGGGGCCGGTCGGCCGTACGGTCAGCTCTGGACGAACACCGCGACGCTGCGCGCGGGCACCGTGAACGTGCCGGCGCCCCTGTCGAACGACGCGGTACGCAGCTCCGGGTCGGCCGAGTTCCGCAGCACCGGGTGCAGCGCCACGTTCGCCCCACGCAGCCCGGTGACTGTCTGCTTCGCCGTCTCCGGGGTGGCGTTGAAGACGACTGTCACCGACTTCCACTTCCCGTCCAGTCCGCGCGCGTCGAGCGTCATGGTGAGCACGCCCGGCGTCTCCTTCGTGCCGGACAGCGGGAACGCCACCCGCTTCTGCACCTGCTCGGCGGTGTCGAGGCCGAACACCGGCGAGGACCGGCGGATGCGCAGCAGCTCCGCGTACCGGGCGTCGGCCAGGTCGATCGCCGCGCAGTCCGGCACCAGCGACGGATCGGCCAGCAGCGGCTTCGCGTACGACCACTTGTCCTTGTTGTCGGCCTCCGGTGGCAGACCGGCGCCGAACCCGTTGCCCTGGGCGCAGTCCCACCGGATCTGGTTGAACCAGTCACCGGAGTTGTACGAGTTGCGGTCCAGCGACTTCGAGCGCAACCGCTCCGAGCCGGTGGTGACGAACCCGGCGCCCTGCCCGAGCGCGGTGGTCGACAGCGCGAGCACCTGCATCCGGGCCCGATCCTGCGCCGAGGTCCCCTGCGGCAGCTTGTACGCCAGCGCGTCGTAAAGGATCTCGTTGTCGTGGGCGTCGACGTAGGTGACCGCCTCGCCCGGCGCGGCGGTGTACCCGGCCGGAGCGCCGTTGTAGTCGACCTGCGCGCCGGTGACCCGCTTGCCGGTGGAGTCGGTGAACCGGTAGCCGCGCAGGTTACCGGTCAGCCCCACCTTGATCAGGTCGTGCTGGTGCAGCAGCCGGGCCCGCTGCTCGGCGGCCGAGCCGTTCACCTCGTCACCGTTCGGGTCGGTGTAGAGGCCGGAGGCGAAGCCCTGCACCCGCGGGTTGGCGTCGAACGGGCCGCCGCCGCGAACCGCGTCGCGGAGCCGGTCGTTGAACGTGCCGATGCCGGTGCCGGCCATGTTGGCCTGGGTGGCCTGGGTGAACCGGGCGTCGTCGGCGACCTCGCCGAAGTTCCAGCCCTCGCCGTAGAGCAGGATCCTCCGCCCGTCCACGCCGTCGCGGGCGAGCGTGAGCTTGTCCAGCGCGGCCCGTACGGCCAGGATGTTCGCCTTCGGGTGGTGGCCCATCAGGTCGAACCGGAAACCGTCGACCTTGTACGCCTTGGCCCAGGTGACCAGCGAGTCCACCACGAGCTTGCCCATCATGGCGTGCTCCGGGGCGGTGTTGGCGCAGCAGGTGGAGTTGGCGACGGTCCCGTCCTCCAGCAACCGGTGGTAGTAGCCCGGCACCACCTGGTCGAGCACCGACTTCGGGTCGGCGCCGGCGGCCGAGGTGTGGTTGTAGACCACGTCCATGACCACCCGCAGGCCGGCCTTGTTCACTCCGGCGACCATCTGGCGGAACTCGGTGGTGCGCTTCGCGCCGTTCGGGTCGGTGGCGTACCCGCCCTCGGGCACCGTGTAGTGCAGCGGGTCGTACCCCCAGTTGTAGCCGTCGGTGCCGGCGACCGCCGCGACGCACTTCTGCTGCTTGTCGGAGTCCGGCGGCAGCGCGGCCAGGTCGCAGTCCGGCCGGGCCTGGTCGGCCCGCTTCTCCGGGATGGTGGCGAAGTCGAAGGCCGGCAGCAGGTGCAGGTGGTTGACCCCGGCGTCGCCGAGCTTGCGCAGGTGCTTCATGCCGGCGGTGTCCGGGTCGGTGAACGCCAGGTAGGTGCCCCGCCGGTCGGCCGGGACGGTGGTGTCGGCGATGGAGAAGTCCCGCACCGACAGCTCGGAGATCTGCACCTTCGCCGCCGGCGGCGCGGCCGGTTTGCGCAGGTCGGCCCAGCCGGCCGGCGCGAGCGCCGGGTCGGTCAGGTCGACGATCTGGCTGTGTGTGGAGTCCGGCGCGAGCGCCACGGAGTACGGGTCGGTCACCGACGCGGTGACCATCTTCTGCGTGGCCGGCTGCCACGCCTGCACCCGGTAGCGGTAGTAGCGGCCGTTCCACGCCTTCGTGCCGCGCACCGACCAGACGCCGGTGCGGTCGTCGCGGCGCATCGCCACGGTGGCCGGCTGCGCCGTGGGCGAGTCGAACAGTTCCAGCGACACCGTGCGCGCGGTCGGCGCCCACACCGCCAGCGTGGGCACCCGTCCGGCGAACGTCGGGCCGAGCTTCGCGCCGGTCGCCGCCGCGTAGACGTCGTCGAGCACGCCGGGGATCTGCACGCCGGTGGCGGCGAGCAGCGCGCCCTCGGCGTCCCGCTCGGTGACCACGATCTGGCCGCGCAGCGCCGCCGGCACCTTGCCCAGGTCGGCGCGGTCCAGCGAGAAGGCGCGATAGGCCCAGAGATGGGGGTACGCCTGCCGTTGCGCCTCGGTCAACCCGTTGCGCTGCGCCCGCAGCGGGATCGTGGTGTACGTGCCGGTCAGCTCGCCGTCGGCGAGGCCGATCCCACCGGCCGGGGCGACGGCCAGCGCGTACCGCCTGCCGTCGGTCGGCCCGGTGGCCCAGGCGACTGTGGACCTGTCGATCCACTGCGCCTTCTGCTTGGTCAGGTCGAGATCCTTGGCGGCGCCGGACGTGGTGGTCGGCAGCAGCCGCCCCTTCACGCCGGCGAGCAGCCACACCTCGCGTCCGGCGGAGGCGAAGTCGAGCCGCTGGTCCTCGGGCTGGTCCTTCTCGTCGCCGGAATGAATGATGTAGCTCAGCCCGGTCGCCCCGGCGGCGAGGGGCACCCGGAACACCGCGCCGTACGCGTCGATCTTCTCCGGCTTGAGCGGGGCGGCCCAGTCGGTCGGGTTCGCCGCGCCGTCCCACAGGTGCAGGCCCCAGCCGTCGTACTTCCCGTCGGCCTTGCGCCAGTGGATCAGCGCGGTGTCCTGGGCGACGGGCGGGTCGGGTTCGCCGGTGGCGGCCTGCCTCGTCGGGTAGACCGCCGGGTCGCCCTGCTTGACCCAGACCTCGCCGGTGGCAGTCACGTCGATGGTGCGGTCGTTCGCCACGTCCTTGTTGCCGTCGCCGTCGATCACGAGGAAACCGACCGACTTCGCGCCGGGCTTGAGCTTTACCCAGGCGAACCGGCCGTAGGAGTCCTCACCGGCGAACGGCTGCCCGGCGGGCCACTGCGTCACGTACGCCGGGTCGATGTCGCCCCAGGCGTAGAGCCGCCAGTCGTCGTACCCGCCGGCCGGGCGCTGGTAGTGCACGATCGCCCAGTCCCGCGACGCGCCCTGCGCCGGGGTGCCGACCGTGCCGGTGGCGCGGGCGGTGGCGGTGCGGCCCTTGCCGTCGCGGACCACCGCCTTGTACTCCACCCGGGTGCCGCCGGGCAGGCCGGTCAGGTCGTGGTGCACGGTGTACGGCGCGCGGTGCGCGCTGCCGAGCAGCGTCCACTTCCCGCCCGCGACCCGGGCGGCGAACGTGACCGAGGCGAGCGGGTCGCCGGTGACCTGGGCGGTGACGGCGACCTTGCCGGGGACCGGGTCGCCGCCCGGCTCGGTAATCGTGATCTTCGGGGCCCCGGCCTGCGGGATCGCCCGGTCGGCCTTGAGCACCAGCGCCGACATGGCCGGCACGGTGACGCTCAGCTTGCCGTCCGTGCCGGCCGTCGCGCCCGCGGCGCCGCCGTACACGCCGGTGAAGCGGGCGCCGGCCGACCAGGTGTCCACTGTGACAGTCTGCGGTGTCGCGGCGTTGTTCACCGCCGCCACGTACTCGATCCGGTCGGCGGGCAGCACGCGGGAGAACGCGAAGACGCCCGGTCCGTCAGCCGCGTACCGGGTCACCTGCACGCCGTCGCGCAGCGCCGGGTGCGCCGCCCGCAGCTCGCCCAGCTCGGCGATCGTCCGGTAGAGCGGGTGGCGGGTGTCGTACTGGTCGGCGGCGTGGGTGCGGGTGGTGCCGATCAGGTCGTCGTCGAGGTAGTCGGCGGTCCGCGAGGCGAACATGTCCTGCCGGGCGTCCTTGTCGCCGCCCGGCCCGGTGAAGCCCTGCTCGTCACCGGAGTAGACGACCGGCTGGCCGCGGGTGAGGAACATGAGCTGGTGGGCGAGCCGGCTGCGGCTCAACTGGGTGGCGTCGTCACCGCCGGCGGCGGCGACGAACGAGCCGATCCGGCCCATGTCGTGGTTGCCCAGGAACGTGGTGAGCCGGTTGGCGTTCGTGTCCCGCGCCGAGTACAGGTCGTCCTTGGCGTAGACGTCGGCGAGCGTCCTGGCCGAGCCGTCGGCGGCGGCGTACCCGCGTGCCGCCTCCTGGAAGGAGAAGTCGAGCGTGGCGGGCAGCCCGCCCTGCCGTACGTACGTCGACTGGATCTCCTGCTCGGCGCTGTAGACCTCGCCGAACATGAAGAAGTCCTTCTTGCCGGCCTTCTTCGCGGCGGCGTCGATTCCGCCGGCGAACTGCGGCCAGAAGTCGAGGTTGGTGTGCTTGACGGTGTCGAGGCGGAAACCGTCCACGCCGACCTTGCCGATCCACTGGGCGTAGATGTCGGTCATGCCGCGAACCACCTCGGGACGCTCGGTCCACAGGTCGTCAAGGCCGAAGAAGTCGCCGTACTCGCTGTTCTCCCCGGCGAAGGTGGAGTCACCGCGGTTGTGGTACATGGTCGGGTCGTTGAGCCACGCCGGCACCTTGACCTTCGCGTCGGCCGGGGTGGCGAACACCGGGGTGTACGGGAACGACTTGTCGTTCACCGCCGGGAACCTGCGCGTACCGTCGGCGTAGTTGCGGTCCTCGAAGGGGCGCCCCTGCGCGTCGCGGTAGGGGGCGGTCTTCTTGTCCACGTAACCGTACTTGTCCTCGGCGTACCGGATCACGTCGGCGGTGTGGTTGACGATGATGTCCAGGTAGACCTTGATGCCCCGCCGGTGGGCCAGGTCGACCAGCTTCTTCAACTCGGCGTTGGTGCCGAAGTGCGGGTCGACCTGGGTGAAGTCGGTGATCCAGTAGCCGTGGTAGCCGGCCGAGACGTCCGCGCCGGTGCCCTGCACCGGCCGGTTCTTGAAGATCGGGGCGAGCCAGATGGCGGTGGTGCCGAGACCCTGGATGTAGTCCATCCGGTCGATCAGGCCCTTGAGGTCGCCGCCGTGGTAGAAGCCCTTGTCGGCCGGGTCGAGGCCGGTGGTGAGCCGGCCGCCGGTCAGGCCGCCGGTGTCGTTGCGCCTGTCGCCGTTGGCGAAGCGGTCGGGCAGGACGAAGTAGAACTGCTCGGCCTTCGCCGTGTTGGTGGCGGCCTTGAGGAGTGCGTCAGGGGACGGCTCGCGGTTCCACTGGGGAGCGTTGCCGGCGGCCAGGACGTCGGGGGTGGCGGCCGGTCCGGCGGCGTCGGCGCCGAGCTGGTGGAGGGCCACCGGGACGCCGACGAGAGTGAGCACGAGGGAGGTGACCAGGGCGAGCAGCGCCTTGGGGGATATCGGCGGGGGTTTCATCGACGGCCTTTCTCTGGTCGCTGATTCGCCCGCACGCTAGCCCTTGCCGAAACATTCTGCAATACCTTGCAAACCATGCCGCAACAAAGCAGTTACCTTGCAAGGGAGGCGCATATGCCGGCCCCGCCCCGGGGTGCCGGACCTACCGCTCGGCGCAGGGCGTGCCGTCAACGGTGCAGCTCGCCGGCCGCGTGCCGGCACGCTCGATGTGGAAGCGCACCGGCAACGACTGCCCGGGGGCCAGGTCAAATCCGCTGCGGTAGGTGAACACGCCGTCGGCGAAGCCGAAGACGCCCTGCTCGGCGCCCTCGACCCAGGCGGTGACCAGCCGGCCACCGGGGAAGACCGCCCGCACCGTCCAGCCGTGCGGCGTACGCGCGGTGTTGACGAGCAGCACCTCAGAGATGAAACCGCCGTCGAAGGAGCTCATCACGCTGTACCGGCCGGCCACCGCCGAGGAGGGCGCGGGCGGCGAGGGCGGAGGCGGCGGGGGCAGCACCGGCCGGGCCACGCCCCGCGGGCTCGGCGGCGGCGCGGCGGGCGTCGGCCGTGCGGGCAGCATCGTGGACCGGGGTGACAGGCCCGGCACCGGCGCGGTGGCGGCGACCGGCGAGGGGCCGGTGGCGCTGACCGCCGTGGGCGTCAGCGGCATGCCGGGCAGCGACATCACCGGATCGGCCGGTCCGGCCGACGGGAACGTGCTGCGGCCCCGCACCGAACCGAGCGCCACCACCAGCAGGACCACCATCACGAGCACCCCGGCGGCGACGAGGATCCAGGGGGACGAGGTCATGGCGGCCCCGGGCTGCGGTCCGGGACGACGCGTGCGGGACATGGTCCTCCTGTCGGGGTCCGGGCCAGAGTAGCCACCCGGACCGGGTCGCGGCGAGCATCGCTGTCGAGCCCTGCCGCACGGCACCGCACACCTGATACCTTGCACGCCGATCAATGACCACAATGGCTCGTCGAGCCGGTAGGACGGTTGGCCAGTGACTGAGTGGCAGGGCAGTATCCGGCGGGCGTCCGCGGCCGACGCCGCCGCCGTGACAGCGATTCTCGCCGAGGCGTTCATGCGGGATCCGGTGAGCGGCTGGGTCTTCCCCGACGACGACCACCGCGCGCGGGTCCATGCCGCCTTCTTCGGACCGTTCGTCGCGCTGGCGCTGCGCACCGGTGAGGTGTACGTCGCCGGTGACGGGCTGGGGGCCACGCTGTGGCTGCCCACCGGCGAGGGCCACGACGCCGAGGACAGCGGCGAGTTCGACGGGATGGAGGCCGCGATCGGCGCGGAGGCCATGAAGCGGTTCGCCGTGCTGGACGAGATGATGAGCGCCCGGCACCCGGGTGAGCCGCACTGGTACCTGCCCTTCATCGGCGTGCACCCGGACCATCACGGCAAGGGCGTCGGGTCGGCACTGCTGCGTAACAGGCTGGCCGAGCTGGATCAGGCCGGCACGGCGGCGTACCTGGAGGCCAGTTCGCCGCGCAACGCCGCGCTCTACGAGCGGCTCGGGTTCCGGCGCCGCCCGGTCACGCTCGACCTGCCGGAGGGCCCCAGCCTCTACCCGATGTGGCGCGACCCGGCCTGACCGGTGCCGTCCCGCCCCGGCTCGGCCCGGGGCGGGACGTCATCGCCGTACCGTGGTGGTGCTGACGTCGAGCGCGCCCACGACGGCGGCCAGCAGCCCGTCGAGCTGCGCCGGCAGGAACCGGCGGCAGTCGCGCATCCGCGTGGCCACCTGCGGGTCGAAGATGTGCGCGGCCAGCCCGACCGCCTCGGCGAGCGTCGCCAGCAGCAGCGTGCCCGGGTCCAGCTCGGCCGGGGACGAGTGCATCAGCATCGCGGTCAGCCGCACCCGCGGTGAGGCCGCCTGGTTCGGGTCGTTGGCCGGCCAGCGCACCGCGCGGCCGATCAGCTTGCCCTGCTCGCGGCGGAGCACGCCGGCGGTGACCAGCCGGGTGCCCACCCGTTCGTTGATGTTGAGCTGGGTCCGCAGGTAGCGGATCCACAGCCGGGCCGGATGCGCTCCCTCGCGGCGCAGGATCTCGGTGATCAGCAGGTCGGTGAGCGGCTCCTGCCACAGCCGCGGATCCACCGCGGCGATCCCCCCTCCGTCGAGGGCGATCCGGCCCTCGAACATCAGCTCGGCGAGCGCGGCGCCGGCCAGCCCGCACTCCAGCCGGTCGACGGCGACGTGTGGCTTGCCGGTGAACTCGTCATGTCCGATAAGGAACAGCGCATCCGCAAGCCGGTAAGTGGCCTGCGCCCCGGGGTAGGTCATGGTCCATCCTCGAACGGTGGCCGTGATCGTCGACACGGGACGGTACGGCATGACCACGCACAGCTCAATTCCGCCGGATCACGCGCACCCCAATCGATATCGAAGCGGGGTTGTCACAATACGTGATCACCAATACCCTGCTTCAGGTTGTTCCGAAGTAGACACCTCAATCCCCTTACCCCCTCCCCTGGAGAAGCCTTGTCCTCCGATCCGTTCTTCTCCGACGGTGGGCTGCGCCGCGGTCGTCTCGGCACCGCTCACCTCGTCTTCTTCACCGTCGCGGCGTCCGCCCCGCTGACCGTTCTCGGCGGTGGTGTGACCACCATGTACGCGGTCAGCGGCAACATCGGCGCCGCGCTCGGATACGTGCTGCTCGCCGCCGTGCTCGCCGTCTTCGCCACCGGCTACGCCGCGATGAGCCGGTACGTCGCAAACGCGGGCGCGTTCTACGCGTACATCGCCAACGGCCTCGGCCGGGCCGGCGGGGTGGCCGGCTCGGCGGTCGCGCTGGCCGCGTACAACGCGATCCAGATCGGTCTGTACGGCCTGCTCGGCGCGATCCTGGGCGACTTCATGGACGCCAAGACCGGCATCAGCCTCGACTGGTGGGTCTGGGCGCTGCTGGCCTGGGTGTTCATCGGCGCGCTCGGTGTGCTGCGCATCGACCTCAACGCCACGGTGCTCGCGGTGCTGCTCATCCTCGAGTGCGTGGCCGTGCTGATCTTCGACCTGGTGGCCTTCGCCAACCCGGACGGCGGTGCCGTGACCACCGCGGGCATCAGCCCCGGCCACCTGTTCGGCGCCGGCTTCGGCGCGGTGCTCGCGTTCACCATCGCCTCCTTCACCGGATTCGAGAGCGGCGCCATCTACAGCGAGGAGGTCAAGGACCCGCGGCGCACCGTGGCCCGGGCCACCTACATCGCTGTCGCGTTCACCGGCCTGTTCTACGCCTTCTCCGCCTGGGCGCTCACAGTGCTCACCGGCCCGGAGAACGCACCGGCGGCGAGCGCCGAGGCCGGTCCGGGCATCATCTTCGGCGCGCTCGACCAGTACACCGGCGCCGTCGTCGCGGACATCGCCAACGTCCTGTTCATCACCAGCGTGCTGGCCGCCCTGCTGTCGTTCCACAACGGCGTGGCGCGCTACCTGTTCGCGCTCGGCCGGGAGCGGGTCCTGCCGCGCTTCCTCGGCGCCACCTCCAGCCGCAGCGGCGCGCCGGTCGCGGGCTCGGTGGTCCAGAGCGTCCTGGCGGTGGTGGTGTTCCTGGCGTTCGCGATGACCGGCCGTGACCCGGTCATCGACCTGTTCACCTGGCTGTCCGGCGCGGCCGCTGTGGGTGTCGTGCTGCTGATGACGCTCACCTCGGCCGCCGTCGTCGGCTTCTTCCGCGGCCGTCCCGGCCCGGAGAGCGCGTGGCAGCGGTCGATCGCTCCGGCGCTCGGCACGATCCTGCTCACCGCCGTGCTGCTGGTGCTGCTGTTCAACTTCGACGCGCTGCTCGCCCCCGACACCGCGAGCTACCTGAAGTGGCTGCTGCCGGCGATCCCGGTGGCGGCGGGCGTGCTCGGCCTGCTGTGGGGCGTGGTGCTGCGCACCAGCCGGCCGGAGACGTACCGCCGGATCGGCCAGGTCACCGAGGAGGGCCTGCACGAGCCCGGCCTGCACCCGGCCCCCGAGGCCGAGCGCTGGGCCGGCGCCCACCACCGCTGAGACCGCTGTGGCGGCCGGCCCGCGCGGCCGGCCGCCACAGCGGCACGATCAGGCGGTACGGATGACGGTGCAGATCATCGGGCCGTCGTCGGTGGCCCGCAGCAGGTAGCGGTAGCGCTCGCCGGGCACCGCGCCGCCCTGGCTGTCCAGGAACTCCCAGCGCACCGCCACCTCGGTGAGCAGCGCCGAGATCTGCTGTACGTCCTCGATCTGCGCGTTGGCGGCGACGAGTTCCCGCTCCTGGTAGTCGGGGGCGGCGCCGACGAAGCTGAGTGCCACCGCCGCGGGCGAGGTGAACGAGAAGCTGTAGGTGTCGGCGACCACCAGCCCGGGCAGGGCGTAGCAGCCGGCGATGGCCGGCACGTCGGCGGTGGTCAGCGCCACGCCGTACCGGTCGAAGAAGTCGGTGAGCGTGTCGAGGTCGGTGGAAGCCGTCACGACGCTCCTCATTACCGGCCCGCGCCGGCGGCAAACCTTCCTCAGCGCGACGGGACCCGCACCTCGATCTCGGCGCCGAGGTGCGCGCCGCCGCTGAGGCCCAGGTCGTCGCCGCTCCAGAACCGGCCCGGGTCGTACCAGTTGGGCCGCCGGCCGGCGGGCAGCAGACCCATCGCCTCGTAGGTCACCGCCACCACCTCGGCGCAGTACGCCGTCTCCAGCGCGTTGTCGCTGTTCCTACCCCCGTCCGCGGTCTCGCCCCCGTCCACACTTCCGCCTCCGTCACCGGTGCGGCCCCGGTCGCCGATCCTTCCCGTGACGGCACCGAGGTTCAGGCGGCGCGGATCCGGCAGCCGGCCCCGGGCCCACCGCCAGGCGAGCTGCGCGGTGGACGGGAACGGCGTCCCGTCCAGCCGTGCCACGGTACGCAGCACCGCCTCCTCCATCGCGGTGTCGGCCGGCGGTTCGAGCTGGCGCAGCCAGCCCCGCTGGCCGTACCGGTTGGCCCAGACGCAGACCGCGTCCCGCAGGTCGTGCAACTGCACCCCGCGCTGGTGGGTGCCGGTCCACATGTCCGGCAGCGTTCGGCCCAGCTCGGCGTGCCACATCAGCGGCGGCATGTCGTCGAGCACCACGGCCATGCCCACGTGGTTCACCGGGCTGTTCGTGGTGAACTGGATGGCCCGGTCGGGCACGCTGCGTCCGCGGAACACCCACAGATCGCCGGTGCGGGTCAGCTCCACGGCCTCGTCCAGGCTGATGCTCATGGAGGACTACCCTATGCGGATGCGGCAACGGATGCGGTGGTGGAAGGTACTCGGTCTCGCGGGTCTCGCCGGCGTCGCGGCGACCGGAGTGGTGGTGGCCCGGGCGGAACGGCGACGCCGGGCGTACACGCCGGAGGAGATCCGGGACCGGCTGCGCGAGCGGCACGCCAAGGCCTCCTCGTCCTGATCGGACGGTCGGATTCTCCTACCATCGCAACGATGGAGACCGTTTTCTGGGAGAGTCCGTTCGTCCTCGATCCCCCACCGGCCGCCGTGGAGCGGCACGGCGACGTCGACCTGCACGTGCCCACCGGCGACGGCCGGCATCCCGCGGTGGTCGTCGTGCACGGCGTACCGGGCCCGCCCGACGCCCCCGACGCGCGGGACTGGCCGCTCTACCGGGGTTACGGCGCGTTGCTCGCCGAGGCCGGCGTGCTGGCCGCGATCCCCCGGCTCACCGTGGCGAGCCCGGACGACATGTACGCGGTCGCCGCGCGGGTGGCCGACGCCGCCGCGCAGCTCCGCGCCGATCCGCGCGTCGATCCCGACCGGCTCGGCCTCTGGTTCTTCTCCGGCGCCGGCCTGCTGCTCGGTGACTGGCTCCGCGACCCGCCCGCCTGGCTGCGCGGCGTGGCCGCGACCTATCCGCTGCTGGCCCCGCTGCCCGGATGGCCGCCGGTCGACCCGCGCTTCCGCCCGATCGACGCCCTCGACCCGCCCGCCGACGCGGTCGTCGACGCCGCACGGGCGGAGGGCGCGGCGCGGCCGGCGGAGGGCGCGGCGCGATCGGCGGAGGGCGCGACGCGGCCGGCGCTCGTGCTGACCCGGGCCGGGCGGGAGCGGCCCGAGGTCGCCCCCACCATCGAGGCGTTCACCGCAGTCGCGCGGCGGCGCGGCATCCCGCTGCACGTGGTGGACGTGCCGAACGGGCAGCACGGCTTCGACGCGCTCGATCACACAGAGGAGTCCCGCGCCGCCGTCCGCACCGCCCGAGACACCCTGCTGACCCTCCTCACCACCCCCTGACCCCACCCCGCCCCCGTCCCGAGCGCAGGCCGCACAAGATCTTGGTACGAAACGGCCCCTCTGAGAGCCCCCGGGAGGGCCGTTTCGTACCAAGATCTCCACCGACTCACCGCTCTGCCTCGGTGATCATGAAGTTGACTGCGGTCTCTGTCTGATTTGTCGCCGCCAACTTCATGATCACCGGGCCGAGGGCGGGGGAGGGCGGAGGGCAAGGGCAGGGACGGGGGTAGGCGATCGGTCGGCGTCAGGGATCGCGCGCACCCCGCGCCACCCGGCGCACTCCGACCGGCCGGGCCCCGCCCGCGCTCCATCCCGCTCTCCTCCCCTGTCTCCCGCCCTCATCGCCATCGGTAATCAAGGAGTTTGGGTCACTGCGAGAGCCGCCGCAGGACGCGAACTCCTTGATCAACCGGGAAGGGCACCCCCCTGGGGGGCGAGGGCGGGAGGGGGGCGGGGTGGGTCAGCGGTCGGCTGCGCGGAGGGGGGTGGGCTCCTCGGGGGTCTCCACCGGCTCCAGGCGCTTGGCGCGGCGGCGCAGCCACGCGGTGCTGGCCACGCCAGCCAGCACCGCCAGCACCAGCCCGGCCCAGGAGATGTCCTTGAGCCAGTGCTCGGCGGCCTGCCCGACGTAGAACAACAGGTAGGTGGTGCCGAACGCCCAGACCAGCCCGCCTGCCGCGTTCGCGACCAGGAACCGGCGGTACGGCACGCGCAGCGCCCCGGCGAGCGGCCCGGCGAGGATGCGCAGCAGCGCGACGAACCGCCCGAAGAACACGGCCCAGACGCCGTGCCGGGCGAAGCTCAGCTCGGCGCGGGCCAGGTGTGCCGGGCCGAGGTGTTTCGGGAAGCGCCGGCCGAGCCGTTCCAGCAGGGGACGACCACCGCGCCGGCCCACCGCGTACCCGATGGAGTCGCCGACGATGGCGCCGGTGGCCGCGGCGGCGGCCACCCACTCGGGCCCGACCGCCCCGGTGGCGGCGAGCAGAGCGGCGCTGACCAGCACGATCTCGCCGGGGAGCGGGATACCCATGCTCTCCACGCCGATCACGCCGCCCACGAGCAGGCAGATCAGGGCCGGCGGGAGCGCGGCGAGCCAGTGCTGAACGTCGACCACCAGTCGACCCTACCCGCGCCGGGTCAGCCCGCGGGGGCCAGGAACTCCAGCCGGTTGCCGTGCGGGTCGTACGTGTGGAACCGCCGCATGCCGGGAATCTCGTCGTCGCCCCAGGTCACGGCGTGCCCGGCGGCGTCCAGGCGGGCGGCCAGTTCGTCCAGGTCGGTGCGCACGAGCGCGGGGTGCGCCTTGCGGGCGGGACGGAAGTCGTCCTCGACGCCCAGGTGCAGTTCGGCGTCGTACCCGGTGAACCAGCAACCACCGCGGGCGGCGAGGGCCGGGGGTTTGGGCTTCTCGGTGAGGCCGAGCAGGCCGGTGTAGAAGGAGCGGGACGCGTCCTCGGAGCCGCGGGGGCAGGCGAGCAGGACGTGATGGATCATGGTGGCACCTCCTCGTCCCGCAGCGTGGCACGAGGTTGCGTGAATAGCAAGACGGACGTACGGTTTTGTAGAGACCGACGCAGGTAAGTGTTGCCTAAGCAGGGCAGCGCCCCGGTCGGTGCGACAAACTGCTCAGGACTACTCACGGTCGCTGGTGTGAAGGAGTACGACGTGGCGAGCCTCGACACCTTCGGTGCGAAGACCCAGCTACGCGTCGGAGACGCGAGCTACGAGATTTTCAGGATCGACAAGGTGGAGGGCCACGAGCGGCTGCCCTACAGCTTGAAGATCCTGCTGGAGAACCTGCTGCGGACCGAGGACGGCGCGAACATCACCGCCGACCACATCCAGCAGCTCGGCGCGTGGGATGCCACCGCCGACCCGAGCGTGGAGATCCAGTTCACCCCGGCCCGGGTGCTGATGCAGGACTTCACCGGCGTGCCCTGCGTGGTCGACCTGGCCACCATGCGCGAGGCGGTACGTGACCTGGGCGGCGACGCCACAAAGGTCAACCCGCTGGCCCCGGCCGAGCTGGTCATCGACCACTCGGTCATCGCCGACCTGTTCGGCCGCGAGGACGCCTTCGAGCGCAACGTCGAGCTGGAGTACGAGCGCAACAAGGAGCGCTACCAGTTCCTGCGCTGGGGCCAGACCGCGTTCAACGAGTTCAAGGTCGTCCCGCCGGGCACCGGCATCGTGCACCAGGTCAACATCGAGTACCTGGCTCGTACGATCATGGAGCGCAACGGCCAGGCGTACCCGGACACGGTCGTCGGCACCGACTCGCACACCACCATGGTCAACGGCCTGGGCGTGCTGGGCTGGGGCGTCGGCGGCATCGAGGCCGAGGCCGCGATGCTCGGCCAGCCGGTCAGCATGCTGATCCCCCGGGTCGTCGGCTTCAAGCTCTCCGGCGAGATGCCGGCCGGCACCACCGCCACCGACCTGGTGCTGACCATCACCGAGATGCTGCGCAAGCACGGCGTGGTCGGCAAGTTCGTCGAGTTCTACGGCCCGGGCGTGAGCGCGGTGCCGCTGGCGAACCGCGCCACCATCGGCAACATGTCGCCGGAGTACGGCTCGACCGTGGCGATCTTCCCGATCGACGCCGAGACCATCCGCTACCTGGAGCTGACCGGCCGCGACGCACAGCAGGTCGCGCTGGTCGAGGCGTACGCCAAGGAGCAGGGCCTCTGGCACGACCCGGAGCGCGAGCCGGAGTACTCCGAGCGCCTGGAGCTGGACCTCGGCACCATCGAGCCGTCGCTCGCCGGCCCGAAGCGCCCGCAGGACCGGGTGCCCCTGGGCAGCGCCAAGACGCTGTTCCGCGCCGCGCTCAGCGACTACGTGGCAGCCGACGAGACCGGCGGCGACCCGGGCCGCAAGCCGGGCGTGCCGCAGCAGGAGAAGCCGTTCGGCACCGACGGCCCGGCCGACGAGGCGTCGGCCGAGTCCTTCCCGGCCAGCGACTCCCCCGCCAACGGCGTGAACGACCCGGCGGACGCGCCGCGCGACCTGGAGACCGCCGCGGTCGGCGCGGGCGGCCGGGCCAGCAATCCGGTACGCGTGACCGGCGCCGACGGCGTCGAGTACGAGCTGGACCACGGCGCCGTGGTGATCGCCGCGATCACCTCCTGCACCAACACCTCGAACCCGCAGGTCATGATCGGTGCCGCGCTGCTGGCCCGCAACGCGGTGGAGAAGGGCCTGGCCCGCAAGCCGTGGGTGAAGACCACCCTGGCGCCGGGCTCGAAGGTCGTCATGGACTACTACGACCGCGCCGGCCTGACCCCGTACCTGGAGAAGCTCGGCTTCAACCTGGTCGGCTACGGCTGCACCACCTGCATCGGCAACTCCGGCCCGCTGCCGGAGGAGGTCTCCGCCGCCGTCAACGACGGTGACCTGGCCGTCGTGTCGGTGCTGTCCGGCAACCGGAACTTCGAGGGCCGGATCAACCCGGACGTCAAGATGAACTACCTGGCGTCCCCGCCGCTGGTGGTCGCGTACGCGCTGGCCGGCACCATGGACATCGACCTGGCGAACGAGCCGATCGGTGAGGACGCCCAGGGCAACCCGGTGTTCCTGCGCGAGATCTGGCCGAACAGCGCCGAGATCCAGGACGTCATCGCCTCGGCGATCGGCGCGACCGGCTTCAGCGCCGCGTACGCCGACGTGTTCGCCGGTGACGAGCGCTGGCAGTCGCTGCCGACCCCGACCGGTGACACGTTCTCCTGGGACGGCGAGTCGACGTACGTGCGCAAGCCCCCGTACTTCGAGGGCATGCGGCAGGAGCCGACCCCGGTGCAGGACATCGCCGACGCGCGGGTGCTGGCCAAGCTGGGCGACTCGGTGACCACCGACCACATCTCCCCGGCCGGTTCGATCAAGGCGGACTCCCCCGCCGGCAAGTACCTGGCCGAGCACGGCGTGGCCCGGCACGAGTTCAACTCGTACGGCTCCCGCCGGGGCAACCACGAGGTGATGATCCGGGGCACGTTCGCCAACATCCGGCTGCGCAACCAGCTCGTCCCGGGTGTCGAGGGCGGCTTCACGGTCAACCACCTGACCGGCGAGCAGACCTCGATCTACGACGCCTCGATGGCCTACCAGGAGGCGGGCGTCCCGCTGGTCATCCTGGCAGGCAAGGAGTACGGCTCGGGTTCGTCGCGCGACTGGGCGGCAAAGGGCACGATGCTGCTGGGCGTGAAGGCGGTCATCGCCGAGTCGTACGAGCGGATCCACCGCTCGAACCTGATCGGCATGGGCGTGCTGCCGCTGCAGTTCCCGGGCGGCGAGACCGCCGAGTCGCTGGGCCTGACCGGCACGGAGACGTTCTCGATCAGCGGCGTCACCGCACTGAACGACGGCGACACCCCGCGCACCGTCAAGGTCACCACCGACAGCGGCGTGGAGTTCGACGCCGTGGTCCGCATCGACACCCCGGGTGAGGCGGACTACTACCGGCACGGCGGCATCCTGCAGTACGTGCTGCGCCGCATGATCGCGAGCTGAACCCGCGGGGTCAGGGACCACGCCGTGGTCCCTGACCCCGCGGCGGCGAAGCCGCCCGGAGGGATTCCTCCGGGCGGCTTTTGCGCTGTTCGCGTCCTCGCACGGGAGGTGCGAGGAGCGGTTCTGTCGGCTACGAGGTGTAGTTGTTGTCCCGGAAGTCCGCCGCGCACTTCAGCGAGTCGCCGAGATCGACGCATACCTTCACCCCGGCCGCGTGCACCCGGTTCGTGACGTCGACTCGCCGCTGAGCCCGGTCAGGCCAGGCGCGCGGCGTACACGTGCGCCGGATCCCCCGATTCGGACGTGGTCGCACGCTCGAAGCTCAGCCCGATCCGCTCCGCGACCCGCTTGGAGGGCGTGTTGTCCGGGTGGATGATCGCGACGAGGCGGTCGACGCCCAGCCGGTCGCGCGCGTGGTCGCGACACGCGGCCGCCGCCTCCGTGGCGAATCCGCGACCCCGCACCCGCCCGCAGGCGGTAACCGCGATTATGTCGAAATTGCAATTCGATGATGCCCCTCGCCCCCGATCGCACATCCGACACTGCAAACAATCGACGCCCATGATTCGTTGACACGCTCCGAATTCCGTCGATACGTTGCCGACATCGCGATGAACAACGGGGCGCTCCAGTTTCGATCCGAGAATCGAACACTGGGAAGGATTTCATGAAGACGACGATCAGACTTCTGGCCCTGCCGGCCCTGATCCTGCCGGCGATCCTCGCCGGCACGCCGGCACTGGCCGGCACCGGCACCGCCGCAGGCACGGCCGCTCCGGCCGCTGTCACGTCGATCGAGCGAAAGGCGGGGTCGTCCTCGCAGGCCAGGGCCTACTGGACGGCCGAGCGCATGGCGGCGGCCACTCCCGCCGACGAGGTGGAGAAGCCCGCCGGCCCGGTCACCCAGAGCCCTGCGGCGGAGCGGGTGCGGCGCTTCGCGGAGGCGGTGGCGCCGAAGGACGGCAGCGGCTTCGGCACCCAGCTCAACGAGTCGATCACGGTGGGGAAGATCTTCTACACCAGCTCCACCGACGGCCTGGGCCACTACTGCTCGGCGAGCGTGGTGAACAGCCCGGCGCGCAACATGGTCTTCACCGCCGCGCACTGCGTGCACGACGGGCCGGGCCGGGACTGGCACACCGCGAACTGGATGTTCGTGCCGTCGTACCGCAACGGCGCGCAGCCGTACGGCACCTGGGACTGGTCCACGCTCGCGGTGCCCAGCGGCTGGATCAGCACGCGTGAGCGGCAGTACGACGTGGCCGTCGCGCTCGTCTACGGCAGCCGGTCGATCGTGGACGCGGTCGGCGCGAACGGGCTGCTCACCGGCGGTGGCCGGGAGTACCACTACGACATCTTCGGCTACCCGAGCAACAAGGACAGCGGCGAGATCCAGTGGGTCTGCTCGGGCACGTCGAGGGACGCGGGCAGCAACCGGATCGAGATGAACTGCGGCTTCGGGGGCGGTTCGAGCGGCGGCCCGTGGTACTACAGCTACGACAACACCACCAGACGTGGTGACGTGCACGGGGTGATGAGCTACTCGAGCGGCTCGAACACGAACGGCTCGCCGTATTTCTCCGCCGCCGTGGTGGGGACGCTCTACAACACGTACGCGAACGACACCTGGTGACCGGCGGTCCGCCTGGTGTGCCACCCGGCGCGCCAGGCGGACCGGCACCCGGCGGACCGGCACCCGGCCCTGGAGGAGGCGACATGTCCCATCGTGTGCTGCTCGGCGCGGCCGCCGTCGCGGCGCTCGCCGTCGCCGCGGCCGTCGTGGTCCTCGCGACGCGCGACGGCGACGCAGGGCGACCCGCGCCGCCCGGCCCGGTGGTCGCGACGCACAATCCGAGCCCCGGCGCCACCGACCCCGCCGAATACTGGACCAGGGAAAGAATGCGGGACGCCATCGGCGACTGAATCACCGAATTGCGTCCGCCGGATTTGCGTTCGCCGGCTCGAATGCCGGCGCACCGGGCCGCAGAATCCCTTCCCACTCACGATAACCCGCCGAGCTCGAGGCGCAATTCCCATTCCCGCGCGGCGTGAGTGCCGACGAGTCCTCACGAAACGGTGTCGGAGTAGACCTCGACGTCGTAGAGCAGTCGCACGTTGCGGCGGCCGTTGGTGATGCCGACGAAGACCGGGTCACCGGCCGGGGTGCGGCCCTGGCGCCACACCTGTTCCCGGGCCGCTTCCCGCGACTCGTGATGGACGCCGCCCTCGCGATGCAGGTGGAGGACGCGGCGGGCGGTGGTGGGGTCGCTGTCGAGGTGGATCCGCAGCAGGGGCACGGCACGCCCTTCTTGCCCACTGTCGAGACCGGACTTTCGTCTGTTCAATCAGCTTACCGTTGTTAAGCTACCTGTCCAGTGAACTAGAGTGGCTCCATGACCACGACCGAGCCCGGTGCGGCGACGACACCGGTGTGGCTGCGGTCAGAGCAGCCGCGGGCGCGGCGTAAGCCGCCGCTGACCCTCGAGCGCATCGTGGAACGCGCGGTGACAACGCTGGACGAACACGGCGTCGAGGGCCTGACGATGCGCCACCTCGCCCAGCGACTCGACGTGACTGCCACCGCGCTCTACTGGCACGTGAAGACGAAGGACGACGTCCTGGATCTGGCCGTCGACCGCATCTTCGGCGACGTGCCGATTCCGGACGCCGGCGACGACTGGATGGAGGACATCCGCGTCCTCGTCCGGGCATGGCGCGACGCGATGCTGCGCCATCCTTGGGCGCCCGGGCTGGTCGGACGTCCGATGCTCGGGCCCAACGTCCTGGCCCGTACCGAGTTCCTGCAGTCGGCGCTCGTGCGGGGCGGCTGTCACGGTCTGCACCTCGCGGTCGCCACGAGAATGCTGGCCAACTACGTCATCGGCGCCTCACTCACGGAGGCCACGTGGCGCCGGAGCGCGGACCCGGGCGCGAGAGCCGCAGCCCGCGACCACATCGCCGCGAGCGCCGACACCTACCCGACCCTCAGCGCCTCCGGCCATCTCGACGACACCCGTTGGGACGACGACCTGCTGTTCGAGGAGGGCCTCGACGTCGTCGTCCGGGCGGCAGCACGGACGGGGACGCCGGAACGACAACGGGCGCCGATCAGCCGGCGGCGCTCTCCAGCACGGCCTTGAGCCGGGCCAGGTCCGCCTCGACCAGCGCGGTGTCCCGGTCGAAGTCCGCGTCGCTCATGCCGGACGACCGCCGCAGGCTGAACACCACCTCGGTCGCGTCGCCGTCGGCGATGGCGCGCAGCGGCACGTACACCGTCTCGCCGGACGGCGTCAGCACCTCGTGGTCGAGCACGCCGTACTCGTTCGCGGGAGCGAACGTCAGCCGCGCCCGCCCTTCGGGAGTGTCCACGAACCACTGACCGCCGACCCGGGCCACCGAGCCGCCGAGGCCCGGCGCCCAGCGGGGCAGGTTCGCCGGGTCGGCGGCGAAGGCGTAGACCTCCGCCACCGGACGGTCGATGTGGACGCTGAGATGCCGGGATTCACTCACCACCCGCCGATGATGGCACGGGTGTCCGACGCGCACGCTAAGCTGCCGCGAATCGCGACAGACCACCCCTGGGAGACGACCACATGGGCATGGTGTTCACCGCACGCCGGCTGTCCGGCGAGCAACTGGCGACGGTGCTGGCCGACCCGGAGACGGTCGGCACACTGCTCGACGGCGGCCCCGACGAACTCGACCTCGACAAGGCGTGGCACGGCTTGCACTACCTGCTCAACGGCACCACGTACGAGGTCCGCGGCGACGCCGGGCCGGCGATCGTCGGCGGCGACCCGATCGGGCCGGACCTCGGCATGGGCCCGGCCCGGCTGCTCATGCCCGACGCCGTGCGCACCGTGGCCGCCGGGCTCGACGCGGTGGACGACGCGACGCTGCGGGCCCGCTTCGACCCGGCGGCCATGTCCGAGGCCGAGATCTACCCGCACATCTGGGACGACGGCGACGACGAGTTCGACAGCTACCTGCTGCCGAACTTCGCCGCGCTGTGCACCTTCTACCGCGACGCGGCGGCGCGCGGAGAGGCCGTGCTGCTCGCCATCACCTGAGCCGCCGGAAACCGGTAGCGTGCCGGCGTGGGGCTCGACGCGTACGTTTCCTGCCGCTGCTGGCAGGACGGCCTCGCCGCGCCCTGCCCGATCGGGCCGGTCGGATACGACGAGAACGGCGTGCTCACGCTGTTGCGGCCGTGGGAGGGCAACGAGGCCGCACACGACACGTTCCTCGCCTGGGTGGACAGCGCCTGTCCGCACGAGACCATGGGTCTGGTGAACGAGCACGTGTCCAACTGGTCCGGCGTACGCCTGTTCCAGCAGGCGTTGCGCGCGGCGGGCGAGCATCGCTTCCCGACGCTCGCCGCCGCGCTGCCGGACGTCGGCGACGGCCCCCTGCCGGCCGACCGGGCGGCGGTCGCGCTCGCCGAGCTGGACGCGTTCGTGCGCACCGACCGGGTCATCGACGAGGTGGAGCTCGTCGACGAGGCGACCGGCCGGGTGCTCATGCCGTACGTCGAGGTCTACCGCGGGGTGTTCATGTACGGCCCGGGCTTCCAGGCCGGCGTCGATCCGGACGGCTTCTTCGTACAGGACCGCGCCGACCCGCCGGTGACGCTGTTCCGGGCCGTGCGGTGCGGGCAGCGGCCGCTACCCGGCGACCGGGTGGAGTTCTCGGTCGGCGGTACGCGGACGGTGGTGGCGATGCGGCCGGTGAGCGATTACGGTGAGCCGCCGCCCGAGCGGCTCGCGGTCCGGACCCGCAGCCGGTCGGGCGACGACTTCGCCTACGTCGTGGAGCCGCTGCGCCGGCTCTGCGCGGCGTCGGTCGCGACCGGCAACCCGGTCATGTGGTGCTGACGAGCCGCGCTCACCACGGGATGACGCCCGCGTCCTCGAAGTAGCCGCCGGTCGGCCCGTCGTCCGGCAGCGTCGCGAGCCGGATTCCGATCGCCGCGCCCTGCTGCGGCGTCCGCACGCCCCGGAAGCCGTTCAGGTCGGTCGCGGTGAACCCCGGGCAGGCGGCGTTGATCAGGATGTTCGTGCCGGCGAGCGCCCGCGCGTACTGAATGGTCACCGCGTTGAGCATGCTCTTCGACGGCGAGTACGCCACCGACAGCGGGCCGGTCTGCTCCTCTCCGGTGGAGGCGCTCTGCCGGGTCAGCGAGCCGACGCCGCTGGACATGTTGACGATCCGCGGCGACGCCGAGCGGCGCAGCAGGGGCAGCATCGCCTCGGTCACCCGGACCACCCCGATCACGTTCACCTCGACGGCGGTCCGGATGGTCGCGAGGTCGACGTCACCCGGGTGCTGCGGCACGCCACCTGTCACGCCCGCGTTGTTGACCAGCACGTCCAGACCGCCGGCCTCCGTCTCCAGCAGCCGGGCGGCGGCGGTCACGCTCGCGTCGTCGGTCACGTCCAGCGGTACGCCGAACGCGTCCACACCGCCCGCGCGCAGCTTCGCGACCGCCTCGGCGAGCCGCTGCTCGTCCCGGGCGCCGACGCCCACCCGCCAGCCGAGCGCCCCCAGGCCGGCCGCGATCTCGTACCCGATTCCCTTGTTCGCGCCGGTCACCAGCGCGATCGTCCGTTCGCTCATGGTCTCGATCCTGTCCGCGCGGCGGCCGGGCCTCCAACACCACTTCGGTAGCGGGCGATACCCGGCGGGTATCGATCCGGCGGTACGGTGGCGGGATGGAGACGCGGGAGCTTCGCTACTTCGTCGCGGTCGCCGAGGAACTGCACTTCGGCCGCGCCGCGCGCCGCATCGGCATCGCCCAGCCGCCGCTGTCCCGGGCGATCCGTCAGCTCGAACGGCGCCTCGGCGTGACGCTGCTGGAACGGGACAGCCGCCGTGTCGCGCTCACCGCGGCCGGGTCGGTGCTGCTCCGCGAGGGCCGGGCGGCCCTGGACGCGGTGGACGCCGCCGACCGCCGCACCCGCCGTGCCGGCGAGGCCGCGCACGGCGGCGCCGGGCTGGTGCTGGTCACGAAGGCGGGGGCGTCGAGCGAACTGCTGCCGAAACTGCTCGACGCGTACGCCGCCGAGCCGGACTCGGTACGGGTGGAGGTGCTGCTGTCCGGCATCGGCGAGCAGGAACGGCTGCTGCGCGACGGGCGGGCCGACGTGGCGTTGCTGCACCTGCCGTTCGACTCGATCACCGGGTTGGACACCGAGGAGCTGGTGACCGAACAGCAGGTCATGGTGCTACCGGCGACGCACCCGCTGGCCGGTCGGGCCCAGCTGCGGATGGCCGACGTCGAGGCGCTGCCCGACCTGCCGCTGCCGCGCTGGCCGCTGCACGACGGCACCTACCCCGACGGGCCGGGCCCCGAGGTCCGGGACCACTCCCAGTTGCTCCAACTGGTGGCGCTCGGGCGTACCGCTGTGGTGCTGCCGGAGTCGTGCCGGTCGTTGCTGTGGCCGGACATGGTCGCCGTGCCGGTGCCGGACGCCCCGACGGTCACCACGGTCATCGCGTGGCCGCCGCACAGCCGGTCGCGGGCGCTGGCCGCGCTGGTCCGCACCGCCACCCGCCTGTAGGAACCGGCGCTACGACAGGTCCTTGCGCATCTGCTGGGTGACCACCCGGTAGCCGGACGTCTCGTACAGCCCGCGTGCCGTCTCGTTGGTGCCGAAGACGTTCAGCTCCAGCGCCCGGGCGCCGTGCTCCCGGGCCGCCCGCTCGCCGGCCGCGAGCAGCGCCCGCCCGAGGCCCCGGCCCCGGTGCCCGGCGGCGACCTCGATGTCGTAGAGGAACGCGCAGCCGGCGACACCGCGCGGGTGGGTCAGGCCGATCCACAGCCAGCCGGCCGGTGAGCCGTCAGGCAGCTCGCCGACCAGGAACAGCATGCCGGGCGTGGCCATGCCCTGCGGCAGGAAGCCGGCGGTGGCCTCCCGGGCCCGGTCGAGCGCCTCCTCGGCCGTCCAGTTGCCGGCCGTGACGTGCTCTCGCGCGTACCCGGCGGCCAGCTCCTCCTGCCAGCTGTCGAACTCGTCCGGAGTCATCGCCCGGACGGTCACCTCGGTCATCGCCACTCCCCCGTCGATGTGTGACCGGTCAGTCCTCGGCGGCGCGGCGGCGTGCCTCGCGCAGCTTCATGGCGTGCTCCAGCAGCGTGATCAGCACCTCCTTGGCCGACTCCCGCTTGCGCGCGTCGCACAGCACCACCGGTACGCCCGGGTCCAGATCCAGCGCGGCCTGCACCTCGTCGAGACGGAACTGCTTGGCGCCCTCGAAGCAGTTGACCGCCACCACGAACGGCGTGCCGCGTCCCTCGAAGTAGTCGATCGACGGGAAGCAGTCGGCCAGCCGGCGGGTGTCGGCGAGCACCACCGCGCCGAGCGCGCCGAGCGCCAGCTCGTCCCAGACGAACCAGAAGCGGTCCTGCCCGGGCGTGCCGAACAGGTAGAGCACCAGGTCGTCGCTGATGGTGATGCGGCCGAAGTCCATCGCCACGGTGGTGGTCGACTTCTCCTCGATGCCGGACAGGTCGTCGATGCCGATGCCGGTCTCGGTCAGCACCTCCTCGGTGCGCAGCGGCTTGGTCTCGCTCACCGCGCCGACCATTGTGGTCTTGCCGACGCCGAACCCGCCCGCGATCAGGATCTTGATCGCGGTGGGCAGCGGCGCGGCGCCCGCCGGCCGCTCAGAGCGCCCGTAGTCCATTGATAACCGCCTCGAAAACATGCTCGTCGGGAAGGCCGGCGGGGGTCGCGCGCGGCTCGCGTACCTGTACCAGGCTGCGGGCGGCCAGGTCTCCGAGGAGGACCCGGACCGTGCCCACCGGCAGGTCGAGATGGGCGGCGATCTCGGCCACGGAGAGGATCCGCTGGCAGAGGCCGACTATCGCCACGTGCTCCGGGCCCAGCCCGGACTCCGACCCGACATCGGTGCGGGTCGAGGTGACCAGCGAGATCAGGTCGAACGTGCCGGTGACCGGGCGGGCCCGGCCTCCGGTCACCGCGTACGGGCGCACCACCGGGCCGGCGTGGTCGTCGACCCACTCCTGCTCCGCGGAGTCCCTCCGGCCGGTCATCGTGCCGCGTTCTCGCCGAGGGGCTGTTCCCGGGTGGGTGACGCGACGAACCGGCCGACCCGGGTGACGAGCATGGCCATCTCGTACGCGATCAGGCCCACGTCCGCGTCCTCCGTGGCCAGCACCGCCAGGCAGGCGTTACGCCCGGCCGCTGTGACGAACAGGAAGGAGGACTGCATCTCGATGATGGTCTGCTGTACGTGCCCGCCACCGAACCGTTTGCCCGCACCACGGGCCAGGCTCTGGATGCCCGCCGCCATGGCCGCCAGGTGCTCACCGTCGTCGCGGCTCAATCCGCGGGACGAGGCCATCAACAGTCCGTCGGTGGAGAGCGCCACGGCGTGCTCCGCCTGCTTGACCCGGCCGACCAGGTCATCCAGCAGCCACGTCAGATCCGCGCTCGAAGCCGTCTTCTGCGCCACTCGTCGTCCTCATCTTCCCGGCTGTGTGCCGTCAGCTTCCGGTCCCGTCGCGTCGACGTCCCGGTCAGGTAACCTGCTCGTCCGCGTCGGCCGGCGCACCGCCGGCCTCCCGCGCTCCGCCGAGCAAGCGCGCGGCATCGGTACGGCCGCGTCGCGTGCCGCTCTGGTAGGAACTCATCATCCGGCGCACCTGCTCCGGTGCACGCGCCGTGTCGTCGGCGTCGTCGTCGTCCGCCCCGGTCTGGTCGTGCCGCAGCTCCGGCACGATGCTGGCCTGGCGTACCCGGACCGGCAGCCCCACATCGGTGACGGGCGCCGACTCCGGCTCGGATGCCGGCTCCTGCGCCTGCGCCGGGGAAGGCTCGGCCACGTCCGTCGGGGCGGCGGACCGGCGTTCCACCACCGCCAGCTCCGTGGTGGGCGCCGCCACCGCGGACTGCCGCTTGCGGGTACGCGCCGGCAGCCCGGAGGGGGTCAACCGGGGCGCCTGCGCCACCGGATCCGGCACCTGCGGGGCGGGTTCGGACGGCTGCTCCGGCTCGGGGCCGCCGTCCGGGCCGGACGGGGTCGCCGGCTCGGACACGTCGCCGGGCGGCGTGCCTCCCGCCGGATCCGGCACCGGCGTCACCGGCAGGGGCGTCCCGGGGGCGGGCAGGTCGTCGGGCGCGCCGGCGGCCGCGATCAGCTCACGCGGGATCAGCACCACAGCTGTCGTCCCGCCGTACGCGGACTCCTTGAGCTGCACCTTGACGCCGTGCCGCTCGGTGAGCCGGCTGACCACGAACAGGCCGAGCCGGGCCGCGTCGGCCAGGTTCAGCTCGGAGCGGTCGACGATGCGCGCGTTGGCGGCGGCCAGCTCGTCGGCGCTCATCCCGAGGCCGCGGTCCTCGATCTCGATGGCGAAGCCGTTCGCCACGAGCTGACCCCGGACCTCCACGGTGGTCTGCGGCGGCGAGAAGGAGAGTCCGTTCTCGATCAGCTCGGCCAGCAGGTGGATCACGTCACCGACGGCGCGGCCGGTCAGCGACACGTCGCCGAGCGGGCGCACGGTGACCCGGGTGTAGTC
This sequence comes from Micromonospora sp. NPDC048169, assembly GCF_040652815.1. Taxonomy (NCBI): domain Bacteria; kingdom Bacillati; phylum Actinomycetota; class Actinomycetes; order Micromonosporales; family Micromonosporaceae; genus Micromonospora; species Micromonospora sp. NPDC048169. Next base: position 397,691 of record NZ_JBEZMS010000001.1, on the reverse strand, counting down.
CTCGACCTCGGCGACCGCGCCGCGCACCACGTCGACCATCGGCACGTTGCGCCGCCAGGCCCGGCCCGGCGTCGAGCCGGAGAGCACGATCAGGTTCTCCGCGTTGCGCCGCATCCGGGTGGCCAGGTGGTCGACCCGGAACAGGTCCTCCAGTTCCTCGGCGTCGTGTTCCCGCCGCTCCATCGCGTCCAGCAGCGTGAGCTGCCGGTGCACGAGCGCCTGGGTGCGCCGGGCCAGGCTGAGGAACACGTCGCGTACGCTGCGGCGCAGTTCGGCCTGCTCGACCGCGGTGCGGACGGCGGTCTCCTGCACGACGTTGAACGCCTTGCCCACCTGGCCGATCTCGTCGTCGCCGAACTGCAAGGGTGGCGCCTCGCGGGCGACGTCCACCTCCTCGCCGCGGCCCAGCCGTTCCACCACGCTCGGCAGCCGCTCGTGGGCCAGCTTGAAGGCGGCCTCGCGGAGCCGTTCGAGCTGGCGTACGAGCGCCCGCGCCGTGGTGATCGAGACGACCACGGAGGCGATGACGGCGATCAGACCGAGTCCGGCGGCGAGCACCAGCCGCACGATGACGCCGATCGCGACGGGCATGGCCCGGGAGACGATGTCCTCACCGCCGGCCAGGATCACCTCGCGCAGGTCGGCCATCGCCTTCTCGGCGGCGGCCTGCCACGCCGCGACGGTCACCGGCGGGCGCACCTCGGCGCCCTTGGCCGCGAGCACCTGGTCCTGAAGTGTGCGGAGCTGCTGGAACGCCTCGCCCTCGACCATCCGTTCGAAGCGGACGCGGTCGCCGGGGGCGAGTTCCCGGGCGGTGCGGTCGGCCAGGAACCACTGCGCGCCGACCAGGCGGGCGAACGCGGTCTGCTCGCCCACCGTGATCCGGTTGGCCGCTATCGCGCCGGTGAGCAGGGCGTCCTGTTGGGACAGCAGTTCCCGGGACCGGTTGAGGTCGATGAGCGCCGCGGTGCCCTTGGCGATCTCGTCGTCGTCGAGGCCGCCGAGTGCGTCGAAGACCGCGAAGATCCCGTCGACCGCCTCGTCGTACGCGATGAGCGTGCTGGTCCGGTCGATGGTCTTGCGGCTGACGTCGGCGCGCACCTGACCGAGCTGGTCCAGTTCGGTCTTCAGCTCGTCGAGCCGCCGCATCAGCTCCTCGCTGGCCGGGATCTCGGTGCGCCAGTCCCGTACCGAGCGCCACAGGGCGGTGGCGGTCTCGTCGGTGCGGGCCCGCTGGGCCTCCAGCTCCCGCAGCCGGCTCGGGTCGGACTCACCGAGGTAGCGCAGCGACAGCCGGCGCTCGGCCTGCAGCTCCTGCAGCAGCGGGTCGCTCGGCTCGAACACGCGCGCGTTGAGCGTCTGCACGCCGAGCAGGTTGAACCCGTCCCGTACGGTCACCCACGCGGCGAACGCCCAGAGCGCGGTCAGCGACAGCAGCAGCGCGATGATCTTCGTACGGAGATTCGTACTGCGGGAACCCATCACACCGTCCTGGCCCGGTCTTCGGTCGGTCCGAAATCCGATCGACTCCGGCGCACGCTAGCAGCCGTCGTGAACCTCATTCAAGCGATCCTGATCATGGTGGGTGCGGCCTCCGTCCGGGCCGCCCCGGCGCGGCCGGAGGCCGCCAGCACCGCGGCGCGGACGATCCGCGTCGGGCGGTAGCGGTCCTTGTCGTGCCATAGTGCCGGTTCACCGTCGGATCCGTCCAGCTCGGACAGTCGACGGCGTCCCCGCGCCAGCGCCGACGTGACCCGGGCGTCGCCGGGCCGGCCCGCGTCGGCCAGCGCGAGCACCGCGTACGCGGTCTCCTCGGCGGTACCGTCCCACCGTCCCCAGGAGCCGTCCCGGCGCTGCGTGGCCAGCAGCCAGGCCACGCCCCGATCGACGGCGGTACGCGCCGCGCCGTCCGGCGCGTGGTCGGCCAGCGCCAGCAGCACCGCGTAGGTGGCGTAGTACGGCGAGGCGTGCCAGCGGTCCTCCCACCGCCCGTCCGGCTCCTGCCGGTCCAGCAGCCACTCGGTGACCCGGCGGCGGGCGCCGGTGACGCCGGGCCCGCTCGGGTGCTCGCCGAGCGCGTCGAGCACGTGCGCGTTCGTGGTCAGCGACGCCCCGTCCTCCCCCGGCCAGGTGCAGAAGTGCCGTCCGGTGTCGAACCCGGCCAGCGGTGAGACGCCCGGCGCGCGGCCCAGCCGGGCCAGGGCGTAGAGCGTGACAGCTGTGGTGTCCGCGTCGGCGGGCAGGCCGGGCGCGGTGGCCGCGCCGGACGGCCCGACCGCGGCGCGCAGCTCGGTCAGCACCGGCTCGGGCGTGCCGACCGGCACGCCGGCCCGGACCAGGATGCCGAGCACCCAGGCCCGCTCGAACACGGTGATCGGGCTCGCGCAGGGCACCGGGCCATGCCGGGCGACAGCGTTCAGGTAGTCAAGCGCGGGTCCGGGCTCCGGCCCGCCCAGCCAGGCGGCGGTGGCGGCCGGTGAGGCGCCGACCGCGCCGCTGGCCGACTGACGCACCCCGGGCGCGCGGTACGCCAGCTCGCCCGCCACCTCCAGCGCGTGCGCCAGCTTCTCCGGCACCGGCCGCCCGGTGGCGAGCAGTCCGCGTACCCGGGTCAGCCGGGCCGGGTCGAGACCGGCCGGCAGCGGCAGGCGGGGCCGGCCGGCCCACTCGGCCAGGCCGGGGGGCGGCCCGGCCGGACCGTCGAGGTGCCGGTCCACGGCGGCCAGCAACGCCGGCACGATCAGGTCGGTGGCCGGCAGGTCCGGCGGGGCGCCCGCGCGCAACGCGCCGGCCAGGTAGGCCAGCCCCCGGTGCGCGGCGGCGGCGGGCGCGGCGGCCGGCCCGTCGCGGTGCAGCACGGCCAGCAACGCCTCCACCGCGCTCAGCGTCGGCACCAGCGCGTAGCCGCCGGGGCCGCCCCAGCCGCCGTCCGGACGCTGCCGGTCCAGCAGCCAGGCCAGGCGCCGGTCGTGGCCGTCGAGCCAGGGCGCGAGCGCGATCAGCCGTCCGGTCTCGTAGACCGACGGTGAGGTCTGCCCCTCCGGCTCGCCGCCGAGCGCGGCGATCAGGTCGCGCGCGGTCCCGGGCCGGGTGGCGTGCACCGGTCCGGCGGTCAGCGTCACCGCACGCCCCAGAAGTCGGTGTTCCGGTAGAAGCCGGTGGTGAAACCGAGCTGCCGGGACAGGAAGTCGGCCTCCCGCGGCACCTCGCCGGCCAGCTTCGCCAGCAGGACGCGGCAGTGGTCGACCTGCTCGGCGAAGTGCCGCTCCACCTCGGCCGGGTCGTCCACCAGCAGCAGCGCGTTGAGGTCGCCGGACTCGGCGTCGCGGCGGTGGGTGCCGAGGTCGTTCACCAGGCGCAGGGCCCGCTGGACCTCGTCACCGACCTCGATCAGCCGCGCCAGCGTGCCGGCCTCGGACACCGATCCGGTGTGGATCCAGTGCGCGACGTTGACGACAGTCGCGGCGAGGTTGTCGGCGTTTGCCAGGTAGTCGGCGAGCGTGGGGCGGCCGGTGCGCCGCCAGTCCCACTCGCGGGCCATCGCGTCGAGCGTACGGGCCATCGTGTCCCGCCAGTGGTCGCGCAGCGCCGGATAGGCCGGCGCGGCGGCGACGTCGTCGCGCAGCTCGGCGAGGAACCGGCCCAGCGGGTCGGCGGAGTCGGCGCCGTCGAGCACGTCCAGGCAGACGCCGGCGATCCGGTCCACCTCGGCCCGGCTGGTGGCCTGGTGGTCGACCAGCCAGTCCACGGCGAAGCCCCACAGCACCGCGCGGTTGGTCACGGCGAGCTCGGCGGCGCTGTGCCAGGGGGCGCTGAACGCCATCGCCTGCGCGATGCTGCTGAACAGCGTCGCGTCGAACGGGTCGCCGGGGAACAGCTCGGGGTGCGCGGCGGCGGCTCTGCGCAGGCCACGCTGGCCCTGCGCGGCCAGCGCGCAGACCCGGCCCTGTTCGGCGGCGACGACGAGCGGATCCGGTGTCGCGCCGTCGGTCATGCCCCCTCCGTCCGCCCGGCGGCGACGAGTGTCAGCTCCACCCGTTCGCGCGGCCGCAGCGCCGCGGCCAGCCGCAACCCGGGTACGCCGGGGCGGTGCAGCCGGAACCGGTAGCGGCTGAGCATGGTGGCGAGGATGAGCTGGGCCTCCAGATAGAACAGGTACATGCCCAGGCACTGGTGCGGCCCGCCGCCGAACGGGAAGTGGGCGTAGCGGTGCCGGGCGCGGACCCGCTCGGGGCGGAAGCGTTCCGGGTCGAACTCGTCCGGGCGATCCCAGAACTGCCGCATCCGCTGGGTGATCAGCGGGCTGACCGCCATCGTCGCGCCGGGCTCGATCGGCACACCGTCGATGACGTCCCCGGCGACCGCGCGGCGCGGGATGATCCACCCGATCGGGTAGAGCCGCAGCAGCTCGTCCAGCACCATCCGGGTGTACGTGAGCCGGCTCAGGTGCTCGCGGCGTACCGGCTCGCCGCCGACCACCTCGTCGATCTCGGCGTAGAGGCGCTCGGCCACCTCGGGATGCTGGTCCAGGTGGGGCCAGGCCCAGGTCAGCACGTTGATGGTGGTCTCCGTGGTGGCGGCGAACATCGCCACCGTGTCGTTGCGGACCTGCCGCTCGTCGAGCTGCCGCCCGTCGTCGGTGCGGGCCTGCCAGAGCGTCGAGATGACGTCGTCGCCCTGCTCGGCGGACTCCCGTGTCTCGCGGACGATCGGCACCAGCACGTCGTCGACGACGCGTACGGCGCGGGCGAACGTGCGGTCGCCCGGCATCGGCAGCGACAGCGGCGCGAACGGCACGATGATGCGCGGGATGACGGCGGTCGCGATCCGGTCCTGCGCCTCGATCACCCGCATCGCGTCCGGCACCGAGATCCGGTCGGCGAAGAGCACCTTCATGATCGCCCGGCTGACGATGCGCGCCTGCTCCACGCCGATGTCGACCGGCTGCCCGGCACGGGCCGGCTCGTCCAGTTCAGCGACCGCGTCACGGATCGCGTCGGCCATCCCGTCGACGAGCGCCTCCACCCGCTTCGCGGTGAACATCGGCTGGAGCATGCGCCGGCTGGCCGACCAGATCTGCCCCTCGCCGAGGATCCCCTCGCCGAACAGCCGCTTCACCGGGCGCCAGAACAGCCCGTCACCGGCGCGGTCGTAGTTGTCCGCCCGGTCGCGCAGGACGTGCTGCACGTGCTTGGGGTGGGTGACCAGGTAGGGGCGGAAGGAGCCGAGGTTGAGCCGGACCAGTTCGCCTTCGGTACGGTTACCGATGTCGATGAGGGCCCGGGCGGGGTCGCGCAGCACCGCGGGCAGGATCTGCCGCAGTGGCACGATTCGGGGTCGGCCGGTGGGCCTCGGTGTGTCCGTCGTTTCGGGCACCTGAACGCTCCCTCGGTTGACTCAGGGTCGCGACCCCGTACCGACCCGTGATGTTGCCCGCGAGCATGCCATCACGAGCCGCAGATCAAAAGGCAGGTCGGAGGATATTTCACGTAACAACAATCTCTTTGTCGAGAATGGAAGCCGTGGGACGTGCGTCACTCGCGTACACAGTGGCCGCCGCGGAGCGCGAGGACGGCTCACCTATCCGGTGCCGCGGGCGCGGCACCGTCCGCTGTGCCAAGCTTCGGGCATGGACGACAAGACCATCCTGAGCCGGATCTCGGAACTCGTCGACGAGGAGCACCGGCTGCGTGCCGGCGCGCAGCAGAACGAGGCCGGCACCGACGACGAGGCGCGGGAGCGGCTGCGCGCGCTGGAGGAGTCCCTGGACCAGTGCTGGGACCTGCTGCGTCGCCGCCGGGCCGCCCGCCAGGCCCACGGCGACCCGGACGCCCAGGGCGAGCGCCCGGTGCCGGAGGTCGAGCGCTACCTCCAGTGATCCGGTCCGGCGTCCCGGGCGGTCTCCCGCCTGGGACGCCGGCCGGTCAGCGGATGCCCGCCTCCCGCAGCAGCGCCTCGGTCAGCGCCGCCGGGTCGGTCACCGTCGCCGGCATCCCACGGGCGGTGAACCAGGCGGCCACCACCCGCACGTCGCGGGCCAGGAACTCGGCCCCCTGCGGGTTCGCCACCACGTCGACCACCTGCGGCAGGTCGATCAGCACCAGCCGGCCCGCGTGCACCAGCAGGTTGTACGGGGACAGGTCGCCGTGCGCGTACCCGGCCCGGGCGAGCACCGTCAGCGCCTCGACGAGCTGGTCCCACAGGTCGCGCAGCTCGTCGTCGTCGGGCCGGACCTGGGCCAGCCGCGGCGCGGCCTCCCCCGCCCCGGCGTCGCCGACGAACTCCAGCATCAGCTCGGTGCCGAGCAGCTGCACCGGGTAGGGCACCGCGATCCGCCCGGAGGCGGCCCCGATCTCCCAGAGCCGGGACAACGCGGCGAACTCGGCCGCCGCCCACTGCCCGGCGATCATCTGCCGGCCGAACGCGGTGCGGCCGGTCATCGCCCGCATCTCGCGGGACCGGCGTACCCGGCGGCCCTCCAGGTAACCGGCGTCGCGGTGGAACAGCCGGTGCTGGGCGTCGCGGTAGCGCTTCACCGCCAGCAGGCAGCCGCGGTCGGTACCCGGCACCGCGCGGCGGACCAGGTGGACGTCCGCCTCCTTGCCGGTCTTGAGCACCCCGAGCTCGGTGTCCCGGGCGGCCAGTTCGGTGACCAGCCACTCCGGATGCGGCTCGGGGCCGTGGACGGCCTGGTCCCAGGAGGACCAGGCGTCCTCCACGTCGGGCTCGGCGTCCGGGTCGGCGAGGGCCGGCGTGCGCCGCCCCCGCTTCAGGAAGTCGGGTTCGTCGTCGTCGAAGCGGCTCTTGCCGCGGCCACGGCGCTGCGGCGCCGGGAAGTCGTGATCGCGCACGGGTGGATCTGTCCTTCGATCGAGGCTGGTGGAGGCAGGTGGAACGACCCTGCGAAGACGGCCATGACCGACCTCCTCTCCTCGACCGGGCGACCCCCGGCTGCGCACTCGCGCGGCACCATGCTCGTGCCCCGTCCGGCTCGGGTCAACGGATTTACCGCGCCGCCGCCGGCCCGCCGCGCCGCTGCCGCCGTCAGCCGGCCAGCACGGCCGCCACGGCCGCGATCAGCCCGTCCTCGATCCGGGTCGGCGCGTACCTCGGGTCGGACCAGCGGCGTCCCCGGTGCAGCCAGACGCTGGGCAGGCCCACCGCCGTCGCCCCGCCGATGTCCGCCTCCGGGCTGTCGCCGATCACCCACGCGCCGCGCAGCGGCATCCGGGCCCGCTGGGCGGCGAGCGCGAAGATCCTCGGGTTCGGCTTGCTGACGCCCGCCTCCTCGGAGATCACCCAGTCGGCGACGTACCGGTCCAGGCCGGTCGTACGGATCTTGGCGTCCTGCTGGCGGGCCGCGCCGTTCGTGACCACCACCGGCACCCAGCCCGCGTCCGCCGCGATCCGCAACGCGCACGCGACAAGCGGATCCAGCCGCATGTGCGCCACCACGCCGTCGTGCAGCTCGTCTACCAGGTCGATCGAGGGGATGCGCAGCGCGTACCGCTCGCGGATCGCGTCCGCCACGTCCCAGCGGTTGGTCAGCCCGTCCGCGTCCACGGACACCAACCAGTCGAGGTCGGCCGGCGGCGCGCCGATGCCCGCCAGGAAGCGTTCTCCCCAGACACGGAACGGCCCGTCGCGGTCCAGCAGGGTGTTGTCCAGATCGAGCAGGAGCAACGGCACCTGGGCACCCTACGGGACACACCGGAGCACCGACAGGGCCGAGGGCCCCGGCGCGGCGCTCAGGCGACGAGCACGGCGCGGGCCGCCCCGGCGTCGAGCGGGCGGTCCCGCAGCATCGTGTGTGCCGCGCGGGTGGCGGCCAGCGCGTCCGGGTCCAGCGTGGCCACCAGCACGTCCTCGCCGGTGTCGGCGCCCCGGGCCAGCGGCCGGCCCTCCGGGTCGTACACCGCCGCGCCGCCGTTGAACCGCCATGGATCGGCGCCGTCGACCGAGTTGGCGAACACCACGTACATCGTGTTGTCCAGCGCGCGGGCGGCGTAGTAGAGGTCGCGGCGGTGCGCCGAGCCGGCCAGGTAGCCGCTCGGGCAGAGGTAGCCGTGCGCGCCGTCGCCGGCGGCGGCCCGCGCGTGCTCCGGGAAACAGCCGTCATAGCAGACGCCCAGACCCAGCCGCCACGTGTCGACCTCGATCGTGGCGCCCCGGACGCCGGCGTCGAACAGCTCCCGCTCGCCGCTCCAGAGCTGCTGCTTGTCGTACGCGGCGGTGACCGCGCCGGCCGGGTCCACCACGAGCGAGGAGATCGTGCGCCGCCGGTCGGGGTGGCGCACGGCGGCGCCGATCACCACCGCGGCGCCCGCTTCGACGGCGGCGGCGCGCAGCGGGTCCAGCCGGGCGTCGGTCACCCGGCCGTCGGCGTCGGCGGCCACGTCCGTGGCGTCCGGATCCGCGCCGAGCGTCGGCGGGTGGTACGCCGGCAGGAACAGCTCGGGCAGCACGACGACGCGGGCGCCCTCGGCCCGGCCCACGAGACGGGCGGCGGTGCGGGCGTTGCCGGCCACGTCGCCCGGGACGGGCTGGGCCTGGACGGCGGCGACGGTGAGCGGGCGCGCGGGGAGGGCGGTCACCCGCCGATGGTAACCACCCCGGCGACGACAGATGATCATCCGTCACCGGATCTCAAGCCGTACGTACGGTTTGCATCGGACGGTTCCACCTGCGACGATCCGTTCGTGCCCAGAGTAAGTCAGGACCAGCTCGACGCGCGCCGGCAGGAGATCCTCGCGGCGGCGCGGGCGTGTTTCGCCCGGCACGGCTACGAGGGCGCCACCGTGCGGCGGCTGGAGGAGGCCACCGGCCTGTCCCGGGGCGCGATCTTCCACCACTTCCGGGACAAGGACTCCCTCTTCCTCGCCGTGGCCGAGGACGACGCCGCCGCCATGGTGGAGACCGTCGCCCGCAACGGCCTGGTGCAGGTGATGCGCGACCTGCTGGCCCGGGCCGTCTCGCCGGACACCACCGGCTGGCTCGGCAGCCAGCTGGAGGTCTCCCGCCGGCTGCGCACCGACCCCGCCTTCGCCAAGCGCTGGGCGGAACGTTCCGAGGCCATCGCCGCGGCCACCCGGGAACGCCTGCTGCGCCAGCGCGAGGCCGGCGTGCTCCGCGACGACGTGCCGATCGACGTGCTCGCCCAGTTCCTGGAGCTGGCCTACGACGGGCTGGTACTGCACCTGGCGATGGGCCGGCCGGCCGGCGACCTGGCCCGCGTGCTCGACCTGGTCGAGGAGGCCGTCCGCCGGCACTGAACCGTGCCGGTCTCGGTCCGGTAACTACCCCGCCCGAGGAGATCGACTCTGGCGCGCCTGCTCCACAATGAGCCGCGACCCCTCCTCGCGACAGGAGCAGACGATGACCCCCTCCGACACCTGGGGCATCCCCGGCCCCGTATTCCTGCGCTGGTACCTCCTGCTCGCCGTCGTCCTGGTCGTCGGTGCGATCGTGTACCGACGGCGCATGCTCGCGGGCACGCCGGTGAGCGTTCACGGCAACCTGGGGCCGCAGCAGGTCGCCTACCTCAACGGTGGTGACCAGCTCGCCGTCTGGGCCGCGCTGGGCGGGCTGCGCCACGCGGGTGCGGTCGGCGTACGGCCGGACCGGCGGCTCACCACCGGCGGTCCGCTGCCGGCCGGGGCCACCCCGCTGGACCAGGCGGTCCACCACGCGGCGAGCCGAGGTCTGCGGACCCGGGAGCTGGCCGCCGACGAGTGGGTGCGGCGTGCGCTCGACGAGCTGCGCGACGGCCTGGTACGCCGGGGCCTGGCCCTGGACCAGGAGCGGCGCCGGACGCTGCGGCGCGGCGCGCTGCTGATCGGGTTCCTGCTGGTGATCGGCATCGTGCGCGCGGTCTCCGGGCTGCTCAACGACCGGCCCACGGGCTGGCTGCTGCTCAGCCTGTTCCCGCTCGGCCTCGCGTTCGTGCTGCTCAACCGCGTGCCGTGGCGCACCCGGGCGGCCACCGCGGCGCTCGACGACATGCGCCGCCGGCACGCCTGGCTGCGCCCGGCCGCCGGACCCGCGTACACCACGTACGGCCCGGCCGAGGTGGCGCTGGGCGTGGCGCTGTTCGGCACCGCGACGCTCTGGACCATGGACCCCGGCTTCGCCGAGCAGGCCGAGATCCAGCGGCAGGCGATGGGCAGCACCGGCGCCGCCAGCTCCGGCACCTCCTGCGGCGGAGGGGCGACTGCCGGCGGCAGTTCGTGCGGCGGCGGCAGCTCCTGCGGCGGAGGCGGTGGCTGCGGCGGAGGCGGGTGCGGCGGATGACCGGCCCGTCCGGCGTCGGCATCGGCTGGCGCCCCGAGATCGCCGGCTTCGTCGCCGGGCTGCCGGGGCTGCGCTTCGTCGAGGTGGTCGCGGAGGCGGTCGCACCGGCCGGGCCGCTCCCGGACGGGCTCGCCGAGCTGCGCGGACGCGGCGTCGACGTCGTACCCCACGGGGTGCGGCTGTCCCTCGGCGGCGCGGAACCGGTGGACCCGGCCCGGGTGGCGCACCTGGCCGCTGTGGCCGCGGCCCTGGACGCGCCGCTGGTGAGCGAGCACATCGCGTTCGTGCGGGCCGGCGGCCTGGAGGCCGGTCACCTGCTGCCGCTGCCGCGCACCCGCGAGGCGGTCGCGGCGGTGGTGGCGAACGTCCGGCGGACGCAGGCGGAGCTGCCGGTGCCGCTGGCCCTGGAGCCGATCGCCGCGCTCTTCGACTGGCCCGACGACGAGCTGGACGAGGCGGACTTCCTCACCGAGATCCTCGACGCCACCGGCGCGCTGCTGCTGCTCGACATCGCGAACGTGCACGCCAACGCCCGCAACCGGGGCGGCGACCCGGCGGCGCTGCTGAACCGGCTGCCGCTGGAGCGCATCGCCTACGCGCACGTGGCGGGCGGCGCCGAACACGGCGGCTTCTACCACGACACGCACACCGACCCGGTGCCCGCCGCCGTGCTGGACCTGGTCCGCGAGCTGTGCGCCCGGCGCCGGCCGCCCGCGCTGCTGCTGGAACGCGACGGGCACTATCCGCCCGCCGCCGAGCTGCGCGGCGAGCTGGACGCGCTGGCCGCCGCGTCCGGCCACCCGGTGGTCACGTGAGCGGCGACCTCGCGGCCCGGCAGGCCGAGCTGGTCGCCGCGCTCGTCGCCGGTGGGCCGCTGCCGCCCGGCTTCGCCCCGGCCCCGGTCGAGGCGGCCCGCCGGGCGCTGCTGCGCAAGCGGGCCGGCGACGTGGCCCGGCACTGGCCGCTGCTCGCCGCCGGGCTCGGGCCCGGCTGGCCGGCCACGTTCACCGCGTGGGCCGACGGCCGTCCCACCAACGGTTCGCTGCGCGACGGCTGGGACCTGGCCCGCGACCTGCGCGAGCGGGACGCGTTGCCGCCGCTGGGCGCGGACGAGCTGGCCGAGCGGGAGGCCGCGAGCCGCTACGACGGCCACCACCCGCCCCGGCCTCGCCGGTGGCCGGCCCTCGCCCGGGCCGGCGGCGCCGTCGCGGTTCAGGTCGCCGGCCGGGTACGCCTGGTGCGGCCCGCCCCGCGCTGACAGGCACCCGCCGGTACGGCAGGATCGGGGTATGGATCTCGGACTCGCCGATCGGGTGTACGTGCTCACCGGCGCCTCCGCCGGCCTCGGCCTCGCCACCGCCGAGCAACTCGTCGCCGACGGCGCCCGGGTGGTCATCTCGGCGCGTACCCCGGAACGGGTGGCCGCCGCGATCGAGGCGCTCGGCGATCCACGGCAGGCGATCGGGCTGACCGCCGACCTCACCGACCCCGCCACGCCGCAGCGGCTCGTCGCGGCCGCCCGCGAACACTTCGGCCGTCTCGACGGCGCGCTGATCTCGGTCGGCGGCCCGCCTCCCGGCACCGCCGCCTCCGTCACCGACGAGCAGTGGCGCGAGTCGTTCGAGACGGTCTTCCTGGGCAGCGTCCGGCTCGCCCGGACGGTGGCCGGCGCGCTCACCGACGGCGGCGCGATCGGGCTGGTGCTGTCCACCTCGGTACGCGGACCGCTGGCCGGCCTCGGCATCTCCAACGGTTTGCGGCCGGGCCTCGCCGGCGTGGCGAAGGACATGGCCGACGAGTTCGGCCCGCGCGGCGTACGCGTGATCAGCCTGCTGCCGGGACGGATCATGACCGACCGCAACCGGGAGCTGCTGGCCGGCTCCGGCGATCCGGAGCGGGCCCGCGCGCAGGCCGAGGCGGCGATCCCGCTCGGGCGCATCGGCGACCCGGCGGAGTTCGGCAGGGTGGCCGCGTTCCTGCTCTCCCCCGCCGCCGGGTACGTCACCGGGGTGACCGTGCCGGTCGACGGCGGCGCGCTGCGCGGGCTGTGACGGTGGGCGCGGTGGCTGGGCTTCCCGTGGCGGCTGCTCTGGTGAGCCGGGTGCGGGTGGTCGCGGCGGGCCGGGCACCCGGGGCGGAGGGACGGTGAGCGATCGACGGCGTCCGGCCGGTGGGCGGCCCGAGGCCGCGCCCGGCCCGGGCACACCCGCCCGAAGCCACCCCCGGCCCAGCCGGGAACAGCTCGCCGCGGCGGCCGACCGGCTGCTGCCCGACGTGATCGCGCCCGGCCTGGACGTGCTGTTCGTCGGCATCAACCCGGGCCTGTGGTCGGCGGCCACCGGCTGGCACTTCGCCCGCCCCGGCAACCGCTTCTGGCCCGCCCTGCACCGGGGCGGCTTCACGCCGCGCCTGCTGCACCCCAGCGAGCAGGACACGCTCCCGGCGCTGGGCCTCGGCATCACCAACATGGTGGCCCGGGCCAGCGCCCGCGCCGACGAACTCACCCCCGCGGAACTCGTCGACGGCGCCGCCACGCTCACCGCCAAGGTCGAGGGCTACCGGCCGCGCTGGGTGGCGGTGGTCGGGGTGACCGCGTACCGGATCGGGTTCGCCCGGCCGAAGGCCGGATTCGGGCCGCAGCCGGAAACGCTGGCGGCGGCCCGGCTCTGGGTGCTGCCCAACCCGAGCGGCCTGAACGCCCACTTCACCCCGGAGACGCTTGGTGCCGCCTTCGCCGAGCTGCGTGCCGCTGTCGTCGCGGGCTAGTTGGCCGCGGCCGGGGGCATGGCCTCGTGGGCGACGTAGGTGCCCATCGGCACCGTGGTCACCACGGGCTCGGGCTGCTCGGCCTCGGCGTGCGGCGCGGGCGAGTCGGTGATCGCGAACTGGGTGCGGTACAGCTCGGCGTACAGGCCGCCGACGGCCACCAGCTCGTCGTGCCGGCCGCGCTCCACGATCCGGCCCTCGTCGAGCACGAGAATCTGGTCGGCGTCGCGCACCGTGGAGAGCCGGTGCGCGATGACCAGCGCGGTACGCCCGGTCAGCGCCACCGACAGCGCCCGCTGCACTGCTGCCTCGCTCTCCGAGTCCAGATGCGCGGTGGCCTCGTCGAGGATCACGATCGACGGGGCCTTGAGCAGCAGGCGGGCGATGGCGATGCGCTGCTTCTCGCCGCCGGAGAAGCGGTAGCCCCGCTCACCGACAGTCGTGTCGAGCCCGTCCGGCAGAGCCCGGACCAGGTCGGCGACCTGTGCGCCGGCCAGCGCCGCCCAGATCTCGTCGTCGGTGGCGTCCGGCTTGGCGTAGCGCAGGTTCTCCCGGATCGTCTCGTGGAACAGGTGCGAGTCCTGGGTGACCACGCCGATCTCGTCGCGCAGCGAGGCGAGCGTGGCGTCCCGTACGTCGACGCCACCGACAAGCACCTGGCCGTCGCTGACGTCGTAGATCCGGGAGATCAGCATGGACAGCGTCGACTTGCCCGCGCCGGAGGGGCCGACCAGGGCCACCATCTGCCCCGGCTCGACGGCGAACGACACGCCCTTGAGCACCGGCTCGTTGACCGTCCGGTCGAGCGTCGACACCTCCTCCAGGGAGGCCAGCGACACCTCCGCGGCGCTCGGGTAGCGGAAGCGTACGTCGCGGAACTCGACCCGGCCGCTGCCCCGCGGCACCGGCACCGCCTCGGGCTTCTCGGCGATGGTCGGGCGCAGGTCGAGCACCTCGAAGACCCGGTCGAACGAGACGAGCGCGCTCATCACGTCGACCCGGACGTTCGACAGCGCGGTCAGCGGGCCGTAGAGGCGGGTCAGCAGCAGCGCCAGCTTGACCACTGTGCCGGCGCTGACCGCGCCGGTGACCGCCAGCCAGCCGCCGACGCCGTACGTCAGGGCCTGGGCCAGGGACGCGACGAGCAGCATCGCGACGAAGAACGTCCGCGAGTACATCGCGGACTGGATGCCGATGTCGCGCACCCGCTCGGCCCGGCGGGCGAACCGGTCGGCCTCCACCTCCGGTGCGCCGAACAGCTTGACCAGGAGCGCGCCCGCCACACCGAAGCGCTCGGTCATCGTCGCGTTCATCTTGGCGTCGAGGTTGTACGACTCGCGGGTGATCTCGGCCAGCCGCCGGCCGACCCGGCGGGCCGGGATGATGAAGATCGGCAGCAGCACCAGCGCCAGCACGGTGATCTGCCAGGACAGCACGAGCATCGCCCCGGCGGTCAGCACGAGCTGGATGACGTTGCTGACCACGCCGGACAGCGTCGAGGTGAACGCGCGCTGGGCGCCGAGCACGTCGTTGTTGAGCCGGCTGACCAGCGCGCCGGTCTGGGTGCGGGTGAAGAACTGCAACGGCATCCGCTGGACGTGGTCGTACACCCGGGTGCGCAGGTCGAGGATGATGCCCTCGCCGATGCGGGCCGAATACCACCGCTGGACCAGGGAGAACAGGGCGTCGGCCACAGCCAGCGCGGCGATGATCAGGGCGAGCCGCACGACTGTCGAGCGGGCGTCCGGGCCGGCGCCGGCGATCGCGTCGATGACGTCACCGGCGAGGAGCGGCGTGGCCACACCGATCACCGCGGCGACGATCACGGTGATCAGGAAGACGATGATGTCGCGCCGGTAGGGCTGGGCGAACGCGACGATCCGCCGGGCGGTGCCGCGCTTGAGCTCGTGGGCGGAGACCTCGTCACGGTTGCGCAGCGACCGGAGCATGCTCCAGCCGCCCATGCCGCCGCCGGCCATCGGGTGGGACACTCGTCACCTCCGGGTCGTCAGGGCAGCAGGAACCGTCGGAGTCCATTCTCCCGACGCCTGTGACAACCTCGCGAGTAACCCAGATCTTCCCGAACGGTCCTTACGAAATCGCCGTACCGGCTATTCGCCCCGCCCGGCCAGGTCCCGGATCCGCCGGGTCTGCGCCTCCCGCTCGGCGCGCTGCTGCTCGGCATGCGAGCGCCCGGCCGCGCCCGCGAGCAGCGCCTTGATCTCGATGATCGCGTCCCGGTTGTTCGCCAGCAGCCCGGCGGACAGGTCACGCACGGCGCCGTCCAGCTCGTCGTTCGGCACCACGAGCGTGGCCAGGCCGATACGGTCCGCCTCGGTGGCGTCCATCCGCCGGCCGGTGGCGCAGATCTCCAGCGCCCGGGAGTAGCCGACCAGCTCGACCAGGCGGCGCGTACCAGCCAGGTCGGGGACCAGCCCGAGCGTCACCTCGGCCATGGAGAGCCTGGCGTCGGCGGCGAGGACCCGCATGTCGCAGGCGAGAGCCAGCTGGAAGCCGGCGCCGATGGCGTGGCCCTGCACCGCGGCGATCGACACCACGTCCGGCCGGTGCAGCCAGGTGAAACCGCCCTGGTACTCGGCGATCCGGTCGGCGCACTCGGCCGCCGGCATCGCGGCCAGCTCGGCGAAGGAGCCCGGCCCGGTCGCGCCGGCGACCGCCAGGTCCAGGCCTGCGGAGAAGGCACGCCCCTCCCCGCGTACGACGACGACGCGCACGTCGCCCGGCAGGTCGCGGGAGAAGTCGCTCATCGCGCGCCACATCGCGGGAGTCTGGGCGTTCAGCACGTCGGGCCGGCACAACGTCACCGTCGCGACCGGCCCGTCGCAGTCGAAGCGCACTCCGGTCGTCTCGGCGGTCACCGGACGCCCCGGAACGCGCGGGTGGACGACGCTGGGGGGCGGATCACGCCTTCTTCCGGCGCCGGGCGCCGCCGCGCTGCCGCAGCTGCACCCCGGATTCGGTGAGCACCCGGTGGATGAACCCGTAGGAACGGCCGGTCGAGGCCGCCAGAGCACGAATGCTCTCTCCGCCGGTGTACCGCTTTACCAGGTCTTTGGCGAGCGTCTGACGCTCGGCCCCGACGATCCGGCGACCCTTCTCAGTGCTGGTGGCTGTGCCAGTGGCTGCCATGCTGATTCCTCACGTCCCAGACTGTGCGGTTCGGATACGGTCCCACCTATTAGACCGCCTCGGACGATCATGCGCCAGATATCAACTATTCGCCAACCGACACGCTACGCAATGTCAGCTTCCCGATAGAGTGATCCTTCCGGCCGGCTGATCCGTACCGGCCCGCCGGACGAGCCCGTCGCCCCAGGTTCGGCAAGGTGGCGGCATCTCAGTGGATGGACGGGCCAACGCCCTCTCCGTGGTCGGCCCGTCCATGCCGGCGAGAGCACGAGAGGCGCCGCCAATCGGTCCGTCGATCGACTGACGACGATTCGTTCCGCGCCGGTTCGACGAACTGGCGGCATCCTCCCGCCTGATCGGCACCACTTTCGACGGGACCGCCTCGCCGCGCTCCGGACGCCTGCGCGTCGGCGCGCCGGCATGGATCATGCCGGCGGTGGGTGCGCGGGTGCGACGGGCCGTATCGTGCCCGGGGTGATTGACATGATCACGGCCGCGGCGGGTGCCGCAGGCGTCTTCGCCGCCACCAACCTCGACGACATCGTCGTGCTCACGGTGCTGTTCGTGGCCGCCCGGCACACCGGGCGTCCCCGGCCGTGGCAGATCGTCGCCGGGCAGTACGCGGGCATCGGCGCGCTCGTCGCGATCGCGGCGGTGGCCGCCGCCGGGCTGCTCGTGGTGCCCGACCCGTGGCCGGGTCTGCTCCGCCTGCTGCCGATCGGGCTGGGCGCCCGGGCGCTGTCGGCCCGGCGCGACGACGACGAGCCGCCGGCGGTGGTCGGCAGCCTGGCCGGCGTCGCCGGGGTCACAGTGGCCAACGGCGCCGACAACATCGCCGTCTACGTGCCGGTCTTCCGCGCCCTCGACCCGCTCACCGGGCTGATCTGGCTGCTGGTGTTCGCCGTGCTGGTGGCCGTGTGGTGCGCGGTCGCCGCCGCGCTCGGCGGGCACCCCCGGGTGGTGGCGCTGGTCGGCCGCGCCGGCCACTGGCTGGTCCCGGCGATCTTCATCGCCATCGGCGCGACCATCCTGCTCACCTCCGGCGTCCTCCCCCACCTGGCCGCCCTCCTGGCCTGACCGCCCCCGCCCGTCTTCTCCGTCGATCATGAAGTTGACGGCGATCTGGATCTCAAAGAGTGCCGTCAACTTCATGATCAACCGGCAAGGGGCGCGGGCAGGCGGCGCGGGAAGGGGTCAGGCGAGCTCGACCAGCTCCAGCAGGTCGTCGGACCAGGCGTCCTCGTCGCCGTCGGGCAGCAGGATGGCGCGATCCGGCTTGAGCGCGGTGACCGCGCCCGGGTCGTGCGTGACCAGCACGATCGCGCCCGGGTAGCGGGCGATCGCGTCGAGCACCTGCTCGCGGCTCACCGGGTCGAGGTTGTTCGTCGGCTCGTCCAGCAGCAGCACGTTGGCGCCCGAGCAGACCAGCGTGGCCAGCGCCAGCCGGGTCTTCTCGCCGCCGGAGAGCACACCGGCCGGCTTGTCCACGTCCTCGCCGGAGAACAGGAACGCGCCGAGGATCTTGCGCAGGTCGGTGTCGGTCTGGTCGGACGCGGCGCTGCGCATGTGCTCCAGGATCGTGCGGTCCACGTCGAGCGTCTCGTGCTCCTGGGCGTAGTAGCCCAGCCGCAGCCCGTGGCCGGGACGCACCTCGCCGGTGTCCGGCTCCAGCAGCCCGCCGAGCATCCGCAGCAGCGTGGTCTTGCCGGCGCCGTTGAGGCCGAGGATGGCCACCCGGGAGCCCCGGTCCACAGCCACGTTGACGTCGGTGAAGATCTCCAGCGACCCGTACGACTTGGACAGGCCGGTCGCGGTCAGCGGCGTCTTGCCGCACGGCGCGGGGCTCGGGAACCGTACCTTGGCGACCTTGTCCGCGACGCGGACCTCGTCCAGGCCGGAGAGCAGCCGCTCGGCGCGGCGGGCCATGTTCTGCGCGGCGACGGTCTTGGTGGCCTTGGCCCGCATCTTGTCCGCCTGCGCCATCAGCGCGCCGGCCTTCTTCTCGGCGTTTGCGCGCTCCCGGCGGCGGCGCCGCTCGTCGGTCTCCCGCGCCTCCAGGTACGCCTTCCAGCCCAGGTTGTAGGTGTCGACCACGGACCGGGTGGCGTCCAGGAACCAGACCTTGTTGACCACCGCCTCCAGCAGCGAGGCGTCGTGGGAGATCACGATCAGGCCGCCCTTGTGGTTGCCGAGGAAGCCGCGCAGCCAGGTGATCGAGTCGGCGTCGAGGTGGTTGGTGGGCTCGTCGAGCAGCAGGATGCCGCCGCCGTTCTCCCCGGCGTCGCGGAACAGGATCCGGGCCAGCTCGATGCGGCGGCGCTGGCCGCCGGAGAGCGTGCCGATGGTCTGCGCCAGGGCCCGGTCGGGCAGGCCGAGGTTGGCGCAGATCCGGGCCGCCTCGGCCTCGGCCGCGTAGCCGCCGAGCGAGGCGAACTGGTCCTCCAGCGCGCCGTAGCGGCGGACCAGCCGCTCGTCGTCGGCGCCCTCGGCGAGCTTGTTCTCCAGCTCCTTCATCTGCGCCATGAGCACGTCCAGCCCGCGGGCGGAGAGCACCCGGTCCCGGCCGGTGACGTCCAGGTCACCGGTACGCGGGTCCTGCGGCAGGTAGCCGATGGCGCTGCGCCGGTCGATCTGGCCGGCGTACGGCTGGCCCTCACCGGCGAGCACCTTGAGTGTGGTGGTCTTGCCGGCGCCGTTGCGGCCGACCAGGCCGATCCGGTCCCCCGGCTGCACCCGCAGGGTGGTGTCGGACAGCAGGATCCGGGAACCGGCACGCAGTTCCAGGCCGGTGGCAGTGATCATTTCGGAGTACTCGCTCTCGGGTCCGGAAGGGCTGACTCAGGGCACGCGAAAGCGCCGGCGGGTGGTGATTTCCCGTCGGCGCGGGGCCGTTCAGCCTTCGCAGCGCAGCACGGGGGCAAGTGTACCGGGCCCCACGGACCCGCTCCCCCGGATTACCGTGCAAGATCATCGGGTACGGAAACCGCCGTCCGGACCCGGTCCGGTACCGCAACCACCACATACGGACACATCGGTGATCGGGGTCAACATGGAGCTGAACGAGAACGCGCGGGTCGACACCAGCCAGGTGGACGACCGGCGAGGGTCCGGCGGAGGCGGCGGGATGGGCATTCCGATCCCGATCGGCGGCGGCCGGGGCGGGATCGTGGGCATCATCATCGCCGTACTCGTCGCCCTGGTGGGCGGCGGCTTCGGCCTCAACGCCGCCACCAACGGCGGCGGTTCCGAGCAGGGCGACAACACCTCGCTGGAGCAGAAGTGCTCGGCGCAGGACGCGCTGAAGCAGCTCGACTGCCGCAACGCGCTCTACGTCAACTCGATCCAGGCGTACTGGCGCACCGCCATGCCGGAGGCGTTCGGCGAGCAGTACAAGCCGTCGAAGACGGTGTTCTTCAGCCAGAACGTCAGCACGGCCTGCGGCGCGGCCGACTCCGGCGTCGGCCCGTTCTACTGCCCGGCCGACGACCTGGTCTACATCGACCTCAGCTTCTACAAGCTGCTGGCCGACCAGCTCGGCGCCGAGGGCGAGTTCGCCCAGCCGTACGTGCTTGCCCACGAGTACGGCCACCACGTGCAGGACCTGCTCGGCACCGAGGCGCAGATGCGCCGCCAGCAGCAGCGCGACCCGCAGAGCGCGAACGCGCTCTCGGTGAAGCTGGAGCTGCAGGCCGACTGCTACGCCGGGGCCTGGGCGAAGAACGCCACCGGCACCGCCGACGAGCAGGGCCAGAAGATCTTCAAGAGCATCACCGAGCAGGACATCTCGCAGGCCATCGACACGGCCGAGAAGATCGGCGACGACGCCATCCAGCAGCGCTCCGGCCGGCCGGTGAACCCGGACGAGTTCACCCACGGCAGCTCCGAGCAGCGCAAGCAGTGGTTCACCAAGGGCTTCACCACCGGCGACCCGAAGTCCTGTGACACCTTCGGTTCGGGGGCCTGAGCCGATCCGCGCATCGGCCCGCACCACCGCAGACGGTGGTGCGGGCCGATGTCGTTTCCGGGGCCGGTCAGGCCGGCAGTGTCACCTGAGCCGGAGTGGACCGGTTGACAGTCGTCCCGTCACCGAGCTGACCACCGCTGTTGTCGCCCCAGCACCACAGGCCGCCGTCGGTACGGATGCCGCAGCCGTGGTCGGTCACCGCTACCTCGCCGGTCCAGGTGGTGGCCGTGCCGGCCTGGGCGGGCGCGGACCGGTGGGTGGTGCTGCCGTCGCCCACCTGCCCGGCCGAGTTCTTGCCCCAGCACCACAGGGTGCCGTCGGTACGCGACGCGCACGTCGTGTCGCTGCTCGCGGCGATCCGGTTCCAGGTGGTGGCGGTGCCGATCTGCACCGGCGCGGTCCGGTAGGTGCCGCTCACGCCGAGCTGGCCGTATCCGTTCTCACCCCAGCACCACAGCGCGCCGGAGCGGATCCCGCAGGTGTGGGCGTATCCGGCCGCCACGCCGGTCCACCCGGTGGCGGTGCCGACCTGCGCGGGCGCGGTCTGGGGTGCCAGGTTGCCGAGCCCGAGCTGGCCGTCCGAGCTGGACCCCCAGCACCAGAGCGTGCCGCCGGTGCGGACACCGCAGGTGTGCCCGTAGCCGGTCGAGACGCTCACCCAGTCGGTGGCCGTGCCGACCTGCAGCGGGGTGTTCGCGACGTACGGCGAGGCGCCGACGCCCAGCTGGGTGGTCCGGTTGAAGCCCCAGCACCAGAGCGTGCCGTCGGTGCGGATCGCGCAGGTGTGCTGGGGGCCGGCGTCGACCCGGGCCCAGGTGGTAGCGGTGCCGACCTGCACCGGGGCGCTGCGGCTGGTGGTGGTGCCGTCGCCGAGCTGGCCCCGGAAGTTCGAGCCCCAGCACCAGAGCGTCCCGTCCGTGCGTACCGCGCAGGTGTGCCCGGAGCCGCCGTCGACACCGGTCCAGGTGGCGGTGCCGACCCGCGCCGGGGCGCTGCGGTTGGTGGTGGTGCCGTCGCCGAGCTGGCCGGCGTAGTTGGAGCCCCAGCACCACAGTCCCCCGTCGGTGCTGATCGCGCAGGTGTGCGCGCCGCCCGCGGTGACGCTGGTGACAGTGGGCGCGGCGAGCGCGGCGCCCCGCGCCGGAGCCGCGTTGGCCGTGCCGGCTGTCAGCGTGGCGGTGAGCACGAGGCTTCCGGCGCTCATCGCCGCCGCCGCGACGAGGAGCCTCGTCGCACGGCGCCACCGGGCCCGCAGCCGGCCGTCCTGATATCCGCTCATGAAGTTGTTCTCTCCCAACGATGTCGGCGCGTGATGGCGGAGGCGAAGCTGCCCTGCGGGTCGCCCGGAGACCCGGCTTCGTGACACCGACGATAGGCATCGAGTCGATTCGATGCACCATCGGGGAACGGGATTGCGCCGTCTTGAGGTGATCTTTCCTGTTCAGCGGACCAGGATGTGGACCGCCCGGGCGGCGGCGACCGCGGCCACCAGCACCGCGTGCCGGGGCTCCGGCACGTCCAGCAGGCGCGGCGCGCGCAGCGCCGTCAGCGGGGCCAGCCGCCGGTCGGCAAGCACCGTGTCCACCGCGCGCCGGTCACCTCCGCACACCAGCGCCGCGAGCGTGCCCACCTCCGGCAACAGCAGACGCACTGCCAGCTCCGCCGCGTCGCCCAGGGCGGCCTTGGCCTGGTTGTCCCGCCGCCGGGCGAACCGCTGCTGGGACCAGCCACCCGCCGCGGTACGGCCCTGCACGTACCGGGTGTCCACCTTGGAGACCACCAGGTCGGCGCCGTCGGCGACGCCGAGGGCGACCGCGCCCTTGCGGGCCAGCAGCAGACCGAGCCGGCGGGCCGCCGTGGCGGAGGCGACGAATCCGGGTACGTCCGCCGACGCGCTCGCGCCGGGCGGGGTGTGCAGCTCGGCGGTGGCGCCGTCCGGGGCGGTGAGCAGCAGCCCGTACTCCTGGACTGTCGTGGTCGGCGGGCCGTGCCGGTCGGTGAAGCCCTCGACCCAGCGGGCGACGCGGCCGGGGTCGACCTCGACCCACCGGCCGCCCCCGGCGGCGGGTCGGCTGCTCATGGCCCGACGGTACGCCATCGACGGGCCGGGAGACGCGACGCGGGAGGACACCGTGCCGGCGCCCTCCCGCGTCTACCGCGTGGATCAGTGGACGGTGAGGTTGCCGCCCTTCAGCTTGACCTCGGCGGTCGCGCCGCCCGTCCAGTCCGACGACAGGAGCAGGGCGCCACCCTTCCACAGGGTGAGCCCGACGCTGTCGTTCCTACCGGGGGCGCCCCGGTCGGTCACCGTCACGGCCAGGGTCAGGCCGGAGGACACCAGCTTGCCCTTGCTGTCGTACAGGGCGGCCTGGTAGCGCACCTGGGCGACCTTGCCCGCCGAGGTGACGCCGAGCGCGTCGACAGTGTCGGCCTTGACCGTGTACGACTTCCCACCGGAGCGGAACTCGACCTCGGCCTTGCCCGACGGGGCCTTGTTCGCCTTGCCCGGCTTCGCGTTCAGCTCCACCTCGACAGTGGAGTTCACGTCGGCCGGGTAGCTTCCCGCCGAGCGGGTGGCGGTGAACTCCCCGCCGCCGGTGAGGAATCCACCGTCGGAGACGGCCACTGTCACCTGGGCGGTGGTGCTGCCCGTGTAGTTGCCGCCCACTGTCGCGGTGACGGTGTGCGTGCCCTTCGACAGGGTGGCCTCACACGCCGCGGACGCGCTGGTGGTGGCCGTGCCGAGCAGGGCCGGCGCGGCGGTGCAGAGCGTCACGCCGTCCTTGGTGAAGGTGACGGTGGCGGTACGGATGTCGCCCGCCGTGGTGTCCGTGGCACCGGGCAGCACCGAGCCGTCCCGGACCACGGCCCGCAGCAGCGCCGTGCCGGACGCGCCGCCGGTCGCGGTGTTCACCAGCGTGTCACCGGCCCAGCTGACCGCCGCGTCCTCGGCGGCGACGGTGACGGTGAACGAGGTGCTGCCGGTCAGCCCGGAGCCGTCGGACACAATCACGGTGACCGGGTAGTCACCCGGTGCCGCCGTGGTGGTGCCGGCGACCGTCCAGGTACGCGTACCCGGGCGGGCGTCGGTCGCGGAGGTGTTCGTGACGGCCAGGGACAGGCCGGCGGGCAGCCCGGTGGCCGCAGCGCTCAGGTCCGCGCCGGCGGTGTCGCCGTCGTCGGCGGTGACGGTGACGGCCGGCGAGAGCGCGTCGCTGTACTGCACGCTCACACCACCGTCGGGGGCGGTGCTGGTGACGACCGGGGCGGACCGGATCGTGAAGTCGGCGTCGTTGACGTCGAAGAAGACGTTACCGACCGCCTCGATCTTGATCCGGGCCTTCTCGGTGGCCACGTTCGGCAGCGACACGGTCGCGGTGCCGGTGTTGGCGGTCTGCTCGGCCAGCACGTACGGGAAGGTCTGCCCGCCGTCGGCGGACAGCGAGATCTTCACCTGCGCGGCGTTCACCGGCGCCACGTCGGTGCCGGCGACGTCCCACGTCACGGTCTGGGTCGAGCCGCCGTCCAGGACGGCGGCGGTGTCCTGCGAGGTCACCAGGAACGGGCCCGCGTCCGGCGCCAGCACCACGGCGACGTCGGCGCTGCCGATGCCGCCGCCACCCAGCCGCCCGTCCCGGGCGGTGAGCTTGAAGTGCAGGGTCCGGTCGCCGGCCATGCCGACCCAGTCGCGGGTGGGCAGGAACTCGGAGTAGCAGTCCACCAGCTCGGCCGGCACGTTCGACGCGCCACCCGTGGCCGGGGGCGCCGGAGCGGCCGGGCAGGCGCCGGTCGCGGCGTTGGTGTTGCCGGCCAGGATCTGCCGCATGTCCGGGAAGACCCGGGTCGAGTCGGTGGTGACCGAGTTCAGGCCCGGCGAGTGGTACTTCAGCGTGTCGGTCGGCGACACGATCGCCGCCTCGCCGAACACCCGGAACAGCGGACCGTTCACCTTCGTGTTGTTCACCAGCGCGGTGCCGGCCGAGGCGCCCCTGTCGTTCTGCTCCCACAGGTACGTCACGGTGTCGCCGTCGGCGTCGGTGGCGCTGCCGGTCAGCGCGAACGGCGTACGCACCGGGATGGTGACGGTGTCCGGCACGGTGACCACCGGGGCGTGGTTGCCGGTCTCCTCGACCAGCCAGCCGCCGTTGTCGATGGCGCCGCCCTTGGCCGTCTCGCCGACGAAGCCGGAGGCGCCGGAGACGTTCGTCAGCTCCAGCGACGCCACGTTCGTGGTCGCCAGCGTGCCGCCGAAGGTCACCTGGAAGCCGTTGTCGTTGAGCGCGCCGCTGCCACCGAACGCGGCCACCGTGACGGTCGCGCCGGCCGGCCAGCCGGCGATGCCCTCGACGGCCGCCTTGATGCCGGCGGTGGTGTAGTTGACGCCCCGCACGATCGGCGCCGAGTCGTTGCCCGCGTAGCTGATGGTGAAGGACTCACCGTCGGCGTCGAACCCGTACAGCGAGACGGTCTGCACCTCGTTGATCGCCGGGCGGTTCGAGGTCACGTAGTTGGTGATCTCGGTGTAGCTGCGGTGCGACCAGTACGGGTCGCTGTGCGGCTGGAGGTTGTCCTGCTGGCAGATACCCGCGTACGCCATGATCGACGAGCCGCTGCCCGGCTCGTACGAGTTGGCCGCGCTGCGGTTGCCGCCCGAGCAGTTGTACTGGGTGCCGTTGAAGGTGTGGTTGCCGGCGAACTGGTGACCCATCTCGTGCGAGACGTAGTCGACCGCGTAGAAGTCGCCGACCGGCGTCGGCAGGCCGGTGCAGCCCTGCGCCTTGCCGTTGCCGCCGATCACGCCGAGGCTGGCCACGCCGCCGCCGTTGACGCCAAGGCCAATGTGGCCCACGTCGTAGTTGCTCGCGCCGACCAGCTGGCCGAGCACGATCCGGTTACGGCTGAGCGTGCCGCTTCCGCACGAGGTGAGCTGCGTCGGCGTGAAGCAGGCCGCCGCGCCGCACGGGCCGTTCGGCTCGGTGGCCAGGGCCGGCGTGTTCAGGTTCGTCTTGTCGGTGTCGTTGATCAGCACGAGCCGGATCGCGGTCTCGTCCTCGTAGATCTGGGTGACCCGGTTCATCAGCGTCACCTTCGCGGCGGTGACGTTCTCCGCGCCGAAGTAGGTGGCGTACGACGGGTCGGTCACCAGCGCCACCCGGTAGGTGCGCAGCTTCACCAGCGGCCCGGCCGGGACCTCCGCCTCGGCGATCTCCCCGGCCAGCGCGTGCGCCTCCTGCGTGACGTCCTCACGCTCGACGAACTCGCCCTCCGGGTGCTCCAGGTCGCGGGCGAAGTAGCTCGCGTAGAGGCTCTGGTCGCGCTGGTAGTACGGGTCGATGTACCAGTTGCCCTTGGCCGACCGGACCGACGCGTGGAACCCGAGCGGGGTGAGGTCCGCGCGGATGGTCGCCGCCGGGTCGTCCAGACCCTTGCCGGCGTACGTGGTGATCTCCGGGTGCTTGGCGGCCAGGCCGGCCTCCATGACCGGTGAGTCGACCAGCTCGAAACGCTGGAACGTGCCGTCCGGAGCGGGCAGCGACACGACCTGCTTCGCCACGCGGGCCACCGCCACGCGCTTCTCGGCGGGCGCCTTGTCGAGCAGGCCCTTCATGGTGCCGCGGTCCAGCTTGTACGCGGCCAGCCGCTTGGCCTTGACGGCGGCCTTGCGCCCCGCCTTGGTGGCGGCCAGCTTGCCGTCCACCTTCTGCCACGGTCCGTGGACGCCGGGTGCGGCGGAGGCGGGCGCGGGCGCCGCGAGAACGGGAAGCGTCGCCGCGGCGAGCGCGGCGACGAGGAGGGCAGCGGTCCGTCCGCGCCGAGGCCGACCGGCGAGTTGCCGGTCGCGCGGCGGACGCCACAGGGTGATCCTCAAGTCTTCTCCCTGCTGGGTCGAGTATGGACTGCCGTACGACCGGCGGGGATGACCGGACGTACGTGTACGGCCCACGGATTGTTCCGTGACCCTAGGACCACCCGCGACCGCGGACATCACCCGGAAGGTGGATGCGGTTCTACCTGGACGGTGATCCGCGTCGTCCCGGCACGCGGGATCCGCGCTTCCGAGGACAGAGCCGGCCGACCTGACGGCCGAGAACACCTTTGGTCGGATGCGGGACCATCAATGGATCTTTCCGCCGTCCGGAACTGCCGTCTCGGCCGATCCCCCGGTAACGGATCATGAACCGGTCCGCAATCCGGCTGACACACGGGCATGTCCACGCCGGTCACACACCGAGCAGCGTGGCGACCGCGAGGCCCGCGACGATGACGCTGGACAGCAGCGCGGTGACCCGCCGCGCGCGGGGCCCGGTGAGGGCCCGGCCGATCAGCGAGCCGCCCCCGGCGATCAGCAACTGCCAACTGGCCGAGGCCAGGAACACCCCGGCCGTGAAGACGGCCGCGCCCACCGGACCGGGGCCGAGCACGTCGCCCCGGCCGAGGACGAGCGCCACGAAGTAGACCACTGTGGCCGGGTTGAGCATGGTCAACGCGAGCACCGCGCCGAACGCCCGCACCGGCGTGTCCAGGCCACCCCGCACGCTCGGCTCGGGGGTCGTGACCGGCGGGCGCAGGGCGCGCCAGGCGGTGAGGCCGGCGAGGACCAGCAGCACGCCCGCGGCGAGCAATCGCAGCGGACCCGCGAACGGCGCGAGGCCGCTCGCCACCGCGGTGCCGCCGAGAGCCGCGACCGCCGCGTAGAGACCGTCGGCGCTCGCCACGCCGAGCGCCGCCCCCGCGCCGACGCGGAACGAGGTACGGGCGCTGAGCCCGAGGATGAGGATCGCGATCGCACCGACCGGGATGGCGACGCCGTAACCAGCGACCAGGCCGGCCAGGAACGCCCCGGTCACGACGACGGAAGGTGCGGCGAGGCGACCGGCGGTAGGGTGCGCTGTCGGCGCACGGCGGTGGCCGCACGGACAGGAGCCTGCTTCGGGTACGCCTCGATCACCGGCCCATCCTGCGCCCCGCTCCCCCACCCCCGCCACCCGTTTCCCGGGC